>NZ_RFFI01000014.1 GCF_003696205.1 Cellulomonas triticagri | reverse complement strand
CGCGCGTCCGGCCCCGGCCGACGGCGCGGCGCCCGTGCCCGCCGCCCCGGTCGTGCCGGTCCCCGTGGTGGACGACTCCGCCGAGGCCGCCGCCGCGACCGAGTTCGGCCGGGTGGACGAGGACGGCACCGTCTACGTCCGCGAGGCCGCCGGCGAGCGCGCCGTGGGCCAGTTCCCCGGTGCCTCCGCGGACGAGGCCGTCGCGCTCTACGTGCGCCGGTTCCTCGACCTGCAGGCCAAGGTCGCCGTCTTCGAGGCGCGCCTGCAGGCCACCGACCTCGCGGTCAAGGAGATCGACCAGACGCTCGCGAAGCTCACCGAGGAGGTCGCGGAGCCCGCGGCCGTCGGCGACCTCGACGCGCTGCGCACCCGGCTCGACGGCCTGCGGTCCGTCGCCGCCGAGCGCCGTGCCGCCGTCGAGGCCGAGCGGGCCGCCGCGCGGCAGGCCGCCCTCGCCGCGCGCGAGCAGATCGTCGAGCGCGCCGAGAAGATCGCCGCGACCGACCCCGCCCGCATGCAGTGGCGGCCCGCGGGCGAGCAGCTGCGCGCCATGCTGGACGAGTGGAAGGACGCGCAGCGCTCCGGCCCGCGCGTCGACCGCACGTCCGAGGAGGCGCTCTGGAAGCGGTTCTCGCACGCCCGCACCACGTTCGACCGCGAGCGTCGGCACTACTTCGCCGAGCTCGAGTCCCGCAACGCCTCCGCGAAGTCCGCCAAGGAGGAGATCGTCCGCGAGGCCGAGCGCCTCTCGAGCAGCACCGAGTGGGGCGCCACCGCGGGCGCGTACCGCGACCTCATGGCCCGCTGGAAGGCCGCCGGTCGCGCCAGCCGCGCCGACGACGACGCGCTGTGGGCACGGTTCCGCGCCGCCCAGGACACGTTCTTCCACGCCCGTGACGAGCTCAACGCCGCCACGGACCGGGAGTACGGCGCCAACCTCGAGGTCAAGGAGGCGCTGCTGGTCGAGGCCGAGGCCATCGACCCGTCGCGCGGGCTCGCGCAGGCCAAGGCCGCGCTGCGCTCCGTGCAGGACCGCTGGGAGGCCGCGGGCAAGGTCCCGCGCGCCGACATCCAGCGCGTCGAGGCCCGCATCCGCGCCGTCGAGGCGAAGGTCCGCGACGCCGACCAGGCCGAGTGGCGCCGCACCAACCCCGAGACCCGCGCCCGGGCCGAGGGCGCCCTCGCGCAGCTCGAGAACGCCATCGCCCAGCTCGAGGCCGACCTCGCGAAGGCCCAGGCCGGCGGCGACGCCCGCAAGGTCGCCGACGCGCAGGCCGCGCTGGACGCCCGCCGGGCCTGGCTGGAGCAGGTGCAGCGCGCCGCGGACGAGTCCCGCGGCTGACGCTCGTCCACAGGTGATGCCGGTCGGTTCGCGCGAGGCGCGGACCGACCGGCATCGTCGTCCCATGAGCGCTCGCGACTGCCGACCCGACCCCCGCACCCTGCTGATCCGCCGCGACGACCTCGACCCCGTCGCGTGGCAGGTGCTGCTCCGCGACGGCCACCTTGTCCCGCTGCGCGACGGGGTCGCGCTGCCCGCCGGCGTCGTCGCGGACCCCGTGACCCGTGCCGTCGCGCTGGCCCCGCTCGTGCCCCCGGGGTGCGTGGTGACCCGGGAGAGCGCCGCCTGGGTCCACCTCGGCGCGAGCCCGACGGCGCCACCCGACGGCCCCGTCCACGTCGCCGCGCCGCGCGGCACGCGCGCGCCCCGCCCGCGCCCCGGTCGGGTCGTGACCGAGGCCGACCTGTCCCCGCACGACGCGCCACCGCTCGGCGGGGTGCGCGTCACCTCCCCGCGCCGCACCGCACGGGACCTGCTGCTCCTGGCGCCCGCCGCCACCGCCCGGACGCTCGTCCCCCGGCTGCGGGACGTCGGGCTCGATCTCGACCTGCTGCACGCGGACGTCGCGTCCGCGGCCGGGCGGCGCGGGGTCCGGGAGGCGACGCTGCTGCTCTCCGAGATCACCGGGCGGCCCACCCTCGCCGCAGCCTGATCGGGCACGGTCGGGGTCTCGGTCGTCCGGATGGTGAGCGGACCGCACCGGCCCTCCGCACTACCACGGACGGCGCCCGACGGGTCCTACGCAGGGCGCGGCGCTCCCCGGGGTGGGGGGGAGCAGTCTCTGACCCGTCCGGAGCAACCGGCCCCGGTGTACGAGAGGGGTATTGCCATGTCGTCGAACGGACAGAGCCGTCCACTGGTCCGAGCAAGTCGCGTCACAGCGCTGGTCGCAGCGCTGCTGCTGGTCGGCGCGACGGGCGCGGACGCCTCGGGTGCGACCGTCCGGCGCGACCTGTCGTGCGGCGCCTCGCACATCCGCACGGAGTCTGGCTCGAGCGGAACCGTCGCGCACATGCACTGGTCGTCGACGAAGGACTACATCGAGACCTTCACGTCGGGCGAGTACCAGGAGATCAACTGGAACCCGAAGCTCTCCAAGAGCGGAGGTTGGGTCATCTCCTCGGCGTGGCTCGTCAAGTACCGCGGGTACTGCAGCTGATGGTCGACGTGCGCCGCCTCGGGATCGCCGCCGGGGCGGTGGCCCTGGCGCTCGTGGCCGCAACCGGCTGCGCGACCGGCCCAGGAGCCGAGTCGGACGAACCCGACGACGACGGCGCCGTGGTGCTGACCCTGGATGCGATGAACCAGTACCAGCGGCACGTCGTGGCCTGCATGGCTGACCAGGGCTGGGACATCCACGTCACGTCCGACAACGGCTTCGGGTTGGCCACGGCCTCCGGTCAGGGCGCCCTCGCCCAGGTCGACCTCGGCGGCTGCCTCGCCGAGGCCGACGACCTGTACATCCCCGACTGGACCGAGGACACCGCCCGCACCTACTACGCCGAGATGGTCGAGCTCGGCCGCTGCCTCGCCGAGCACGGCTACCCGACCAGCGACCCCGTCTCCGAGCAGTCGTTCGTCGACGCCCTCTTCGCCACCGATGACGTGCTGTGGCACCCGTTCACCGAGGCCCTGCAGGCCGAGCAGGACGCCGGAGGGGACGTGGACTCGCTGTGGGACCTCGTGGTGCCGGAGGGCGCCGAGTGCCCCCAGCCGCTGCGCCCGGCTCCCCTGTGACAGCCGGCGACCGGGGCGCCCCACCCCGTGGGCGACGGTTCGTGGCCGTCGCCGCGCTCGTGCTGGCCGTCGGCGCCGCCGGGGGCTGGTCCCTGCGGACCGTCGCGGGCGCCCCACCCGCGACGACGGCTCCGGGGTTCGCCCTGGTGGGCGCGGTCGAGGGCGAGGTCGCGCAGGACCTCACCGTGGCCGTCTCCCTGACCTGGCCGCAGCAGGGTGCCGTCACCACGCGCGCCGCGGGGGTGGTGACGCGGCTGGACTCCGGGTCCGGGTCGACCGTGGACCAGGGCACCGTCCTGTTCCGGGTGGACGAGCGCCCGGTGGTGGTCGCAGTCGGTGAGGTGCCCGCGTACCGCGACCTCGGTGCCGGCGACCGAGGTGAGGACGTCGCCCAGGTGCAGCGGATGCTCGCGCACCTGGGGCACCTGCGCGGTGAGCCGACCGGGCGGTTCGGCGCGGCGACGGCCTCCGCCGTCCGGGCGTGGCAGCGGGCGCTGGGCGTCCCGGTGACCGGGACCGTCGCCCTCGCCGATGTGGTGTTCCTCCCCCATCTGCCCGCGGCGGTCGCGTACGAGGGGGTCGAGGTGGGTGCCCTGCTCGCGGACGGCGACGGCGCGGTCCGCGTGCTGGCGCCCGCCCCGGACTTCTCCGTGACGTTGTCGCAGCTCCAGGCGTCGATGGTGCGGCCCGGTGCCGCCGTGACGATCCCCCGCGACGACGGCCCGGACTGGTCGGCGGTGGTGGACGTGGTGCACCCCGGTGACGACGAGCAGCCCGCGCGGGCCGTGCTGTCCGGCACCGACGGGCTCCCGGTGTGCACGGACCGGTGCGACGCGCTGCCGGTGGGCGACGAGATCGCCCCGCTCCGGGCGACGCTGACCGTGCTGGCCCCGGTCACCGGCGTCACGGTGCCGAGCGCGGCGCTCGCCGCGGACGCGGACGGCACCTACGTCGTCGCGGCATCGGGCGTGCGCGTCCCGGTCATGGTCCGGGCGAGCGCGCAGGGCACCTCGGTGGTCGAGGGGATCGCGGCGGGCGACGAGGTCCGGCTGCCGGCGCTGCTGCCCGAGGAGGCCGCGGCATGATCGAGCCCCGGACGCTCACCGCGTCGCGGCTCCGGTTCGGCTACGGCCCCGGGCCGGCCGTGGTCGACGACGTGGACCTGGTCTGCCCGCCGGGGAGCGTGACGGCGGTGACCGGGCGCTCGGGCTCCGGCAAGTCGACGCTGCTGCACCTGCTGGGCCTGATGCTGGTGCCGGACGGCGGCGAGGTGCTGCTCGGCGGGCGGCCGGTGCACCGGCTGCCGGACGCCGAGCGGTCGGCGCTGCGGGCGCACCACTTCGGCTTCGTGTTCCAGGACGCGGCGCTGGACCCGACCCGCCGCGTCCTGGACGCCGTCACGGAGACCGCGCTCTACCAGGGACTCGACCCCCGCCGGTCCCGGGCACGCGCCCGGGAGCTGATGGACCTGCTGGGTGTGGACGTCCCCGCCGGGCGCGTGCCGGGTCAGGTCTCCGGCGGTCAGGCGCAGCGCGTCGCGCTGTGCCGTGCGCTGCTCGGCGAGCCCTCGGTGCTGCTCGCCGACGAGCCGACCGGCAACCTGGACCCGGCCACGACCGACGTCGTCCTCGGCGCCCTGACGGCGCACGCCCGCGCCGGAGGCACCGTGGTGGTCGTGACGCACGACCCCGAGGTCGAGCGCCGGTGCGACCGCCGGTTCCGCCTGTGACCAGCGCCGCGCGTCGGGGTCACCGTCCGACGGTGGCGGCTCCGCTCGCCGTGCTGCGCGAGGCCGCCGCGGGGACCCGCCGGCACCGCGCGGGGACGGTGCTGGTCGCACTCGTGGTCGCGACGGCGTGCGCGGCGGTCCTGCTGTCGTCCGGCCGGGCCGTCGCCGTGCGGGACGCCGTGCTGACCCGGCTGGACGAGGTGGCGCTGCGGACGGTGGTGCTGCGCGTGACGTCGCCGGAGTGGTCGCTGCCACCCGCGCTGGTGGACACGCTCGACCGGGTGGACGTCGTCGAGGAGGTCACCGGGTTCGGGGCCCCGGTGGACCTCGTGCACGCCGATCTCCCGTCGGGGACCCCGGTGGCCGCCCGCACGGCGTACGGGCGCGGGTTCTCGTCCGAGCGGGACCTCGCGGTCGCGGGACCGCAGGCGGTGGTCTCGGCCCAGGCGGCCGCCGACCTGGGCCTCGGCGGCCGCGCGGCCGGGGCGCTGCGGGACCCCGACGGCGCGGTGGTGCCGGTCACCGGGGCGCTCGAGGTACCCGAGCACCTCGCCGCGTTCGAGCCGCTCGTGCTGCTCACCGGGACCGCGGCGGACCCGGGGCCGATCACGGTCGTCGTCGCGCAGGTCGCCCACGTCGAGGACGTGCTCGTCCTCGAGACGCTGGCGCGCGACCTGGCCGCCCCGCCGGGGCCGGACCTGCTGACGATCGAGACGGCGGCCGCGCTCGCCCAGGTCCGGATGGCGGTCTCCGGGGATCTCCTGCGGGCCGAGCGCGCGACCCTCGTGCTCAGCGTGGCCGGCGCCTCGGTCGCCGTCGCCGCGATCCTGCTCGTCCTGGTGGTGCTGCAGCGCAAGGACTTCGGCCGACGCCGCGCGCTCGGTGCCACGCGGGCGCTGGTGGCCGGGCTCGTCCTGGCCCAGACCGCCCTGGTGGCCACCGTGGCCTGCGCGGTGGCGGGCGCCGGGACGTGGGTCTGGCTGCACCTGACGGCACCGTCCGGGGCGCCCCGACCCGCGCTGGTGGTCGCCGTCGGGACCCTGGTCGTCCTGGTGGCGTGCGCCGCCGCCGTCGGCCCCGCGGTGCTGGCGGCACGCCGCGACCCGGTCCGGGAGCTGCGCGTCCCGTGACCCGGTCGGGACGGGCGGTGCTCAGGCGCCCGCGACCGGCTCCTCGGCCGCCTTGGCCCCGGTGATCCGGTAGACGTCGAACACGCCCTCGACCTTGCGCACCGCGGACAGCACGGACGCGAGGTGCGACGGCTCGGCCATCTCGAAGACGAACCGGGAGATCGCGACCCGGTCCCGGGAGGTGGAGACCGACGCGGACAGGATGTTGACGTGGTGGTCCGACAGCACCCGGGTGACGTCGGACAGCAGCCGGCTGCGGTCGAGGGCCTCGACCTGGATCTGCACGAGGAACAGCGCGCCGCTGCCCGTGCTCCACTCGACGTCGACCATGCGCTCGGGCTGGGACTGCAGCTGGGTGACGTTGATGCAGTCGGACCGGTGGACGGAGACGCCCTGGCCGCGCGTGACGAAGCCGACGATCTCGTCCCCGGGGACGGGGGTGCAGCACTTGGCGAGCTTGACCCAGATGTCGTCCACGCCCTTGACGACGACGCCGGGGTCGCCGCTGCGCGGGCGGCGGGTGGTCTGCCCGGGCCGGGCGACCTCCGCCATGTCCTCCTCGGCGGCGGGCTCCCCGCCCATGCCGTGCACGAGACGCTGGACCACGGCCTGCGCGGACGCCTGGCCCTCGCCGATGGCGGCGTAGAGCGCGGAGACGTCGGCGTACCGCATCTCGTTGGCGAGGGCGACGAGCGACTCGTGCGACAGCAGGCGCTGGATCGGCAGGTTCTGCTTGCGCATCGCCTTGGCGATGGCGTCCTTGCCGTGCTCGATCGCCTCCTCGCGCCGCTCCTTGGTGAACCACTGGCGGATCTTGTTGCGCGCGCGGGGGCTGGTGACGAATCCGAGCCAGTCGCGCGACGGCCCGGCGGTCTCGGACTTGGAGGTGAAGACCTCGACGACGTCGCCGTTCTCGAGCGTCGAGTCCAGCGGCACGAGGCGGCCGTTGACGCGCGCGCCCATGGTGCGGTGGCCGACCTCGGTGTGCACGGCGTACGCGAAGTCCACCGGCGTCGCGCCGGCGGGCAGGGCCATGACGTCGCCCTTGGGCGTGAAGACGAAGACCTCGCCGTCCGCGATCTCGAACCGCAGGGAGTCGAGGAACTCCGAGGGGTCGGCGGTCTCCTTCTGCCAGTCGACGAGCTGGCGCAGCCACGCCATGTCGTTGCCGTCGGCATCGGCGCCTGCGCCGCCCTTGGCGGTCTCCTTGTACTTCCAGTGCGCGGCGACGCCGTACTCGGCGCGGCGGTGCATGTCGTGGGTGCGGATCTGGATCTCGACGGGCTTGCCGCCGGGGCCGATCACCGTGGTGTGCAGCGACTGGTACAGGTTGAACTTCGGCATCGCGATGTAGTCCTTGAACCGGCCCGGCACCGGGTTCCACCGCGCGTGCAGCGCACCGAGCGCCGCGTAGCAGTCCCGCACCGTGTCGACGAGGACGCGGACGCCCACCAGGTCGTAGATGTCCGCGAAGTCGCGACCGCGGACGATCATCTTCTGGTAGATCGAGTAGTAGTGCTTCGGGCGGCCCGTGACGGTCGCCTTGATCTTCGAGGTCCGCAGGTCGGCGCCGACCTGCTCCCGCACGACGGCGAGGTACTCCTCGCGGGCCGGGGCGCGCTCGGCGACCAGGTGCACGATCTCGTCGTAGACCTTGGGGTACAGCGTCGAGAACGACAGGTCCTCGAGCTCCCACTTGATCGTGTTCATGCCGAGGCGGTGCGCGAGCGGCGCGTAGATCTCGAGCGTCTCGCGCGCCTTCTTCTCGGCGGAGGCCGCGGGGACGAACTTCCAGGTCCGGGCGTTGTGCAGCCGGTCGGCGAGCTTGATGACGAGGACGCGGATGTCGCGGGACATCGCCACGACCATCTTGCGGACCGTCTCGGCCTGCGCGGCGTCGCCGTACGTGACCTTGTCCAGCTTCGTGACGCCGTCGACGAGCATCGCGATCTCGGGCCCGTACTCGGTGCGCAGCTGCTCCAGCGAGTAGGACGTGTCCTCGACGGTGTCGTGCAGCAGGGCGGCCGCCAGCGTCGGCGGGGTCATGCCGAGCTCGGCGAGGATCGTCGCGACCGCGACGGGGTGCGTGATGTACGGGTCGCCGCTCTTGCGGAGCTGCCCGCGGTGCGCGCGCTCGGCGGTGACGTACGCCCGCTCGATCAGGCCGAGGTCGGCCCGGGGGTGGTTGGTGCGGACGGCCTGCAGGAGCGGCTCGATCACCGGGGAGGACTGCGCGGGGCCGCGCCCCTGCCCGAACCGGGCCAGGCGCGAGCGCACGCGGCTGGTGCCGCCCGTGGTGGCGGGCGCCTCCGGCCGCGAGTCCGGGACCGACGTCCTGACCTGGTCCGCCATGCGCGCCTCCCGCCGTGCCGGTCCCCCGGCCTCGCCCTCGGCCGGACCGGGTGGCCCCGGCCGCGCCGCTGATCCGGACGATTCTACGGCGCTGCGCGGGGCACGTCGTACCAGGGCCCCGGCGGACCCCCGAGGTCACCCGTCCGGCCCCGCGCCCGGGGACGAGCGAGGCCGGGGACCCCGTGGGGTGCCCCGGCCTCGCGCCGTCGTCCGGAGGTCAGCCGACCTCGAGCAGCGCGTCGACCGGCCGCCCCGCCAGGCGGGAGCGCCCGGGCAGGAACGTCAGGTCCATGAGGAACGACAGGCCCACGACCTCGGCGCCGCACTCCTCCAGCAGCTCGACGGTCGCGGCGGCCGTGCCACCGGTCGCGAGGACGTCGTCCACGACTAGGACGCGCGCGCCCTTCGGCACCGTGAACGGGTGCAGCTCGACGGTGGCGGCGCCGTACTCGAGCTCGTAGTCCCGCCGTGCGGTCGGGCCGGGCAGCTTGCCGGCCTTGCGCACGGGCAGGAAGCCCGCGCCGAGCTCCAGCGCGACCGGGGCGGCGAGGATGAACCCGCGCGCCTCCATGCCCGCGACCAGGTCGACCGGGCCGGGCACGCGCGCGGCCATCTCCTTGACCACGGCCTGGAAGGCGGCGCCGTCGGCCAGCAGCGGGGTGATGTCCTTGAACACCACCCCGGCCGTGGGGTAGTCGGGGACGTCGCGCACGAGCTCGTCGATGCGGGCCACGAGGGCCTCTCCCGTGAGCTCCACCGTGGTCTCCTCCGTCGTGCCCGAGTGCCGGCCGGCGCTCATCGCCGGTCGCCCTTCTTGCGGCGCGGCTGCGCGGCCACGCCCTGGTGCCCGCCCGGGCGGACCTGCCCGGAGAACCGGGCGCCCGCCGCGGCGGCCTCCGGCGCGCCGTCCTCGGCGCCCGTGCCCGCGGCCTCCGCCGCGCGCAGGCGCAGCACCTTGGCGGTGTGCTCCTGGATCGGCTTCTCCCGCTCGCGCAGGGCGACCTCGAGCGGCGTCGCGAGGAACACCGAGGAGTACGCGCCGACCAGCATGCCGACGAACAGCGCCAGGGCGATGTCCCGCAGCGTGCCCGCGCCGAGCACGAACGCGCCGATGAACAGGATCGCCGCGACGGGCAGCAGCGCGACCACGGAGGTGTTGATCGAGCGGACCAGCGTCTGGTTGACGGCGAGGTTGGCGCGCTCGGCGTAGGTGGCGCGGGTCTGGTCGGTGATCCCCGCCGTGTTCTCGCGGACCTTGTCGAACACCACGACGGTGTCGTAGATCGAGTACGCGAGGATCGTCAGGAAGCCGATCACCGTCGCGGGCGTGACCTCCCAGCCGATCGCGGCGTAGACGCCGACGGTCACGACGAGGTCGTGCAGCAGCGCGATGATCGCGGCCGCGGCCATCCGCCAGTTCCGGAAGTACACGGTCATGACGATGCTGACCAGCACGAGGAACACGATGAGGCTGGTGACGGCCTTGCTGGACACGTCCTGGCCCCAGGTCGGGCCGATGAACGAGCTCGCGACGTCGTCCTCGGAGACGTCGTACGCCTCCTGGAGCGCCGCGCGCACCTGGTCGACCTGCTCGTTGGTGAGCTCGACGGTCTGGATGCGGATCGCGGACGTGCCGACGTTGCTGACGCGCGGGACCTCGTCCGGCGAGACCTCCGCGACCGCGTCGAGCGCGGCCTGCTGGTCGACGTCCTGGACGCCGGAGACGGTGAACTCGGACCCGCCGCGGAACTCGATGCCCGCGTGCAGACCGGGCTTGACCAGCAGGATCCCCGAGAGCACCACCAGGACGGCGGCGACGAGGAAGAAGATCCGCCGGCGACCGACGATGTCGTACGACCGTCGGCCGGTGTACAGGTCGTTGCCCCACTGGGCGAAGTTGACGGCCATCAGGCGTCCTTCCCCTCGGTCCGCACGTCGTCGCCGGTGCCGCTGGCACCCGGGTCGTCGGGCGGGCTGGTGTCCGTCACGGCGTCGTCGGTCGCGACGGCACCCTCCTCGGCGGGCTGCTCCCCCGCAGCGGCCTGCGCCTCGGCGGCACGGGCGGCCGCGCGGCGCTCGGCGATGGTGCCGCCCGCGCCGGGCACCGCCGCCACGAGCGTGGACGTCGGGGCGTCGAGCGACGCGGCACCGGTGGCGCCGGGCTTGGGCTCGGTGACGAACCGGCCGCGACCGACGTACCGGGTCCCGCCCGTGGCGCCGAGGCGCTTCGGGTCGAGGCCGGACAGCCGGTGGCCCTGGCCGAAGAACTTCGTCCTGGCGAGCAGCAGCATGACCGGGTGCGTGAACAGGAACACCACGACGAGGTCGATGAGCGTGGTGAGGCCGAGCGTGAACGCGAACCCGCGCACCGAGCCCACCGCGAGGAAGTACAGGACGACGGCGGCGAGGAAGTTCACCGCGTCGGACGCGAGGATGGTCCGGCGCGCGCGCTCCCAGCCGCGGTCGACGGCGGCGACCAGGGTGCGGCCCTCGCGCAGCTCGTCGCGGATGCGCTCGAAGTACACGATGAACGAGTCCGCGGTGATGCCGATGGCCACGATGAGGCCCGCGACGCCGGGCAGCGACAGGCGGTAGCCCTGCGTCCAGGACAGCAGCGTGATCACGCCGTAGGTGAGCACCGCGGCGATGCCGAGGGACGCGACGGTCACCAGGCCGAGCGCGCGGTACAGGACCAGCGAGAACACGACCACGAGCAGCAGGCCGAGCAGACCCGCGAGCAGGCCCTTCTCGAGCTGCTCGGACCCGAGCGTCGCGGAGATCTGCTCCTCGCTCTGCACGTCGAAGCTCAGCGGCAGCGCACCGAACTTCAGCTGGTTGGCCAGGGCGGTCGCGGAGTCACGGGTGAAGGTGCCGGAGATCTCGGCCTTGCCGTCCGAGATGATGACGCCCGGGTCCAGGCTCGGCGCCGAGATGACCAGGCCGTCGAGGACGATGGCGAACTGGTTCTGCGGGGACTGCAGCCCCTGCAGGCGCTCGGTGACGTCGCGGAACTGCGTGGTGCCCTCGCTGTCGAACTCGAGGTTCACGGCCCAGCGGTTGGTGACCGCGCCGGTCGAGGTGACCTGCAGGCCGGACGAGGCGTTGGCGATGCGGGCGCCCTCGACCTCGATGGGGCCGAGGATGTACTTGACGGTGCCGTCCGGGTCGCACGTGACCAGGGCCTCGTCCGCCGGGCCGGACTGCCCGCCGGTGAGGTTGTTCGGGTCGGTGCAGTCGAGCGCGGCGAACGCGGCCTCGACCTCCGGGGTGATGTAGTACGCGGCGTCGCTCGGCGACGTCGGACCCGCGGCGCCGTCGGTCGCGGGCTCCGTGGCTTCCGCCGTCGGCTCCGTCGGGTCGTCCGTGGCAGCGGTGCCGGGCACGGTGCCGGACACGACGCCGTCGGCGGAGGCGTCACCGGTGGCGGCGTCGGTCGGAGCCGGGGTGGCTTCCGGGGCCGCCGACGGGTCGGCCGTGGCCGCGTCCGTCGCGCCGTCGGTCGGCGCCTCGGTGGCACCGTCCGCCGTCGTGGGCTGCGGGGCCGCGTAGGTCAGGACCGGCCGGAACTCCATCTGCGCGGACGTGCGCACCAGGTCGAGGGTCTCCTCGCTGGGGCGGCCCGGCAGGGCGACCACGATGTTGGACCCGCCCTGGCTGGTGATCTCGGCCTCGGCGACGCCGGAGGAGTCGACCCGCTGGCGGATGACCTGGATCGCCTGGTTGATCGTCTCCGACGACACGCTCGACGCGTCCTCGGCGACCGGCGCGAGGATCAGCTGCGTGCCGCCCTCGAGGTCGAGGGCGAGCTTCGGGGACCAGGTCGCGTCCGACCACTTGGTGCCCGCGAAGATCGCGGCGAACACGGCCGCCACGAGGACGGCGAGCGTGATCAGCGTGCGCGCCGGGTGCCGGCGACGGGTGGGTGGGGCCAACGGATCGTCTTCTCTCGTGCGCGCACCGCCCGGGTTCGCCGGGCGGTGCGGGTGGTGGGTGGCCGGTCCCCCGCTGCTGCGGGGGCCAGCGCCCGTCGACTACTTCTTCTGGTCCTCGGGCCCGTCGTCCTCACGCTTCGGCTGCAGCGAGGACAGGTCGTCCGGCACGTCGATGCGGCCCGGCGGGATGGCGCCCGGCTCGTCGCGCCAGTCGGCGTCGTCCAGGTCGGCGTCCTCCTCGACCTCGTCCTCCTCGACCGGCGGGTCGACCAGGCGCGCGATGGCGGCCTTGATCCACACCGTCTGGGCGCCCGTGGGCGACTCCAGGGTGACCTCGTCGCCGTCGACCTCGACGACGGTGCCGTACATGCCGGACCCGGTCATCACCTTCTGCCCGGGCTGCAGGTTGTCGCGGAAGCTCAGCTGCTCGCGCTGCGCCTTGCGCTGCCGGCTGGACAGCAGGAACATCGCGCCGAGACCGACGACGAGGATGATGAGGAAGGTGGGGTCCACGAAGAACAGCTCCTGATCGGTTCAGACGTCCGCCGCAGTCTATTCGCCACGGCTCCGGCCTCCTAACGACCGCGCGGGCGTGGCGGTTCCCGGATCGCGCTCTCCCGGCCCGATCAGCCGAGCAGCGTGTCAGCCGAACAGCGTGCCCGACGGCGCCGGGGCGTCCAGCCCGAGGTGCGCCCACGCGTCCGCCGTCGCGACCCGCCCGCGGGGCGTCCGGCCGATCAGGCCCTCGCGCACCAGGAACGGCTCCGCGACCGTCTCCACCGTCTCCGGCTCCTCGCCGACCGCCACCGCGAGCGTCGTCAGCCCCACGGGGCCACCGCCGAACCGCGTGCAGAGCGCCGTCAGCACCGCGCGATCCAGCCGGTCGAGGCCGAGCCGGTCGACCTCGTAGACCTCCAGCGCGGAGCGCGCCGCCGCCAGGGACAGCGTGCCGTCGCCGCGCACCTGCGCCCAGTCCCGCACCCGGCGCAGCAGCCGGTTGGCGATGCGGGGCGTCCCGCGCGACCGCGAGGCGATCTCCGCGGCCGCCTCGTGCGCCAGCGGCACCCCGAGCAGCCCGGCGGAGCGCAGCAGCACCTTCTCGAGCTCGTCGTCGGCGTAGAAGTCGAGGTGCCCGGTGAAGCCGAACCGGTCCCGCAGCGGCGCGGGCAGCAGTCCAGCCCGGGTCGTCGCGCCGACGACGGTGAACGGCGGCAGCGCCAGCGGGATCGCGCTCGCACCCGCGCCCTTGCCCACCACGACGTCGACCCGGAAGTCCTCCATCGCGACGTACAGCAGCTCCTCGGCGGGCCGGGCGAGCCGGTGGATCTCGTCCAGGAACAGCACCTCGCCCTCCTCCAGGGAGGACAGGATCGCGGCGAGGTCGCCCGCGTGCTGGATCGCCGGGCCGCTGGTCACGCGCAGCGACGTGCCGAGCTCCGCGGCGATGATCATGGCGAGCGTCGTCTTGCCGAGCCCGGGCGGGCCGGACAGCAGCACGTGGTCGGGCGCGCGCCCGCGGCCGACCGCGGCCTCCAGCACCAGCGACAGCTGCTCGCGGACCACCTTCTGGCCGACGAACTCGTCCAGGTGCCGCGGGCGCAGGGCCGCCTCGGCGGCGCGCTCCAGCTCGTCCGCGCCGGGCCGGACGACGGACTCGGCGTCCAGCGCCTCGTCAGCCACGGCCGCCGCCGAGCTCGCGCAGGGCCGCGCGCAGCACGCCCGCGACCTCGGCCTCGCCCACGGGCTCGTCGCTGCCGTCGAGCACCGTCGCGACGGCGTCCTGGGCGGCCTTCTGGTTCCAGCCGAGACCGACCAGCGCCTCGACGACCTGGTCACGGCGGTCGGCGGGCGCCGCGGCGCCGCCGCCCGAGCCGGGCACGCCGACGGGGGCGGGCGCGCCGAGGCGGTCCGCGAGCTCCAGCACGATGCGCTGCGCGCCCTTCTGCCCGATGCCCGGCACCCGCTTCAGCGCCGCCAGGTCCTCCCCCGCGACCGCGCGCCGCAGCCCGTCCGGGGTGTGCACCGCGAGCATCGCCAGCGCGAGCCGCGGCCCGACGCCGCTGACGGACTGCAGGACCTCGAACACCTCGCGCTCGTCGTCGTCGGCGAAGCCGAACAGCGTCAGCGACTCCTCCCGCACCACCAGCGAGGTGTGCAGGGTGGCGGTCTGGCCGACGCGCAGCCCGGCGAGCGTCGCGGGGGTGGCCTGCACGAGCATGCCCACCCCGCCGACCTCCACCACCGCGGCGTCCAGCCGCACGGCCTGCACGGTCCCGTGCACCGAGGCGATCACAGAGGGTCCTTCCGGTCGACGACGCGCGCCAGTCTGCCACGCCCCCGAACACCTGTACGAACGCGACACGCCCGCCCGCCCCGGGCCCCCGACTCGCCTCTGGCGGACGGTGCCGACTCAGCGGCCGCTCAGCGGCGGCGGGACGCCTGCTCCGCCGCCGCCCACGCCCGCTGCGCGGCCGTCATCGACCCCGGGGCGCGCTGCGGCGCACCCACGGCGCCGGCGGGCCGCCACAGGTGGCAGATCGCCAGGGCGAGCGCGTCGGCGGCGTCCGCGGGCTTCGGCAGGGCGTCCAGCGACAGCAGCCGGGCGACCATCGTCTGCACCTGGACCTTCTCCGCACGTCCGTTGCCGGTCACGGCGGCCTTGACCTCGGACGGGGTGTGCATCGCCACCGGGATGCGGCGGCGTGCGGCGGCGAGCATCGCGATGCCCGCGACCTGGGCCGTGCCCATCACGGTGCTGACGTTGTGCTGCGCGAACACCCGCTCGACGGCGAGCGCGTCGGGGGCGTGCTCCTCGAGCCACTCGTCGATCTGCCCGGCGATGAGCAGCAGCCGCTGGTCGATGTCCGCGGTGGGGGCGCTCTGGGCGACGCCGACGGCGACCATCTGGACCTTCCGGCCGGGCAGCCCGTCGACCACCCCGAGCCCGCACCGTGTCAGCCCCGGATCCACCCCCAGCACGCGCATGCCGTCCATCCTCCCAGGCGGCGGCCCGTGCACGACGACGCCCCGCCGCCCGGGGTCGGGCGGCGGGGCGTCAGGGCGCGTGAGGGTCAGTCGTCCTCGAGCTCCGCCATGACCTCGTCGGAGGCGTCGAAGTTCGCGTAGACGTTCTGCACGTCGTCGGAGTCCTCGAGCGCGTCGATCAGGCGCAGGATCTTGCGGGCACCCTCGGCGTCCACCTCGATCTGCGTGGCCGGGTAGAACACGACGTCCGCGGAGTCGTACTCGATGCCGGCCTCCTGCAGGGCCGTGCGCACGGGCACGAGGTCGGTCGCCTCGGACAGGACCTCGAACTGGTCGCCCGCGTCGTTGACCTCCTCGGCACCGGCCTCGAGCACGGCCTCCATCACGGCGTCCTCGCTGGTCCCCTCCTGGGGGACCATGACGACGCCCTTGCGGGAGAACAGGTACGCGACCGAGCCGGGGTCGGCCATCTGGCCGCCGCTGCGCGTGAACGCGACGCGCACGTCCGCGGCGGCGCGGTTCCGGTTGTCGGTGAGGCACTCGACGAGGAAGGCGACGCCGCCGGGGCCGTAGCCCTCGTAGAGGATCGTCTGGTAGTCGGCCCCGCCGGCCTCGGCACCGGAGCCGCGCTTGACGGCGCGCTCGATGTTGTCGTTGGGGACCGAGGTCTTCTTCGCCTTCTGGATGGCGTCGAACAGCGTCGGGTTGCCCGCGGGGTCACCGCCGCCGGTGCGCGCGGCGACCTCGATGTTCTTGATCAGCTTGGCGAAGAGCTTGCCGCGCTTCGCGTCGATCGCGGCCTTCTTGTGCTTGGTGGTGGCCCACTTGGAGTGACCCGACATCGCTTCCCTCTCGTTTCCCGCGGACGCCCCGGTCCGTCCCGGTGGCGGGTGTCGTGCGCGTCCCGGCAGCGGGCCGCGCGCTCCCGCCCCTACCGGGCGTCGCGGACGATCTCGACGAACAGCCGGTGCACCCGCGTGTCGCCCGTCACCTCCGGGTGGAAGGACGTCGCGAGCAACGAGCCCTGGCGCACCGCGACGATCCTACCGGCGGCGGGCCCGGACTCCACGCGGGCCAGGGCCGTGGCGGCGGGCCCGACCTCGTCGACCCAGGGCGCGCGGATGAACACGGCGTGCACCGGGGTCCGCTCGCTGTCCGGCACCCCGTCGATCCGCAGGTCCGTCTCGAACGAGTCGACCTGCCGCCCGAAGGCGTTGCGCCGCACGGTGACGTCGAGCCCGCCGAGCGTCCGCTGGCCGTCGATGCCGCCCACGATGCGGTCCGCGAGCAGGATCATCCCGGCGCAGGACCCGTAGGCGGGCATCCCGGCGGCCAGGCGCTCGCGCACGGGGCCGTCGAGCTCGAAGGCGCGCAGCAGCTTGTCGATGGTGGTCGACTCGCCGCCCGGCAGGACGAGGGCGTCGACGGCGTCGAGCTCGGACGCCCGGCGGACCGGGACGGCGCGCGCGCCGGTGGCGTCGAGGGCGGCCAGGTGCTCGCGGACGTCGCCCTGCAGGGCGAGGACGCCGACGGTGGGTGCGCTGGAGGTGCTCACCCGTTCATCCTACGAATGCCGTGGGACCGGTCGGTCACGGCGTGGCGACCGCCGCGGGCACCGCGACCTCGCCCCACGCGCCGACGAGGTCGGCGAGCCGACCCAGGCCCTCGAGCAGCGCGCCGCGCTCGGCGGCCAGCGAGACGCGGACCATGCCCTCACCCGCCGCGCCGAACGCGCTGCCGGGCGACACGGCGACGTGCCGCTCGTCCAGCAGCCGCAGCGCGAACGCCTCGGAGTCGGTGGTCGCGGCGGACACGTCGACCATGAGGTAGAACGCCCCGGCGGGACGCACGCACGGCACCCCGCGCGCCGCGAGCAGCGCGACAGCCGCGTCCCGGCGCTCCTGGTACGACGCGACGGCGGTCCGGACGTCGTCCTGCGGGCCGGTGACGGCGGCGAGGGCCGCGCGCTGGCTGACCGAGGACGGGCAGGCGACGGTGGCCTCCGCGACCTGGCCGAGCAGGTCCACGACGCCGGCGTCCCGGGAGACGACGTAGCCCAGGCGCCAGCCGGTCATGGCGTAGGTCTTGGAGAAGCTGAAGAAGGTCACCACGCGCCCGTCGGTGTCGAACGACGCCGGGCTGACGTGCGGCGCGTCGAAGGTGATGGCCTCGTAGCACTCGTCCGAGAACACCCACAGGTCGTGGCGGCGCGCGAGCTCGACGACGCCCGCGAGCAGGTCCGCGGGGTACATCGCGCCGGTGGGGTTGTTCGGCGAGCAGACGACGAGCACCCGCGTCTGCGGGGTGATCGCGGCCTCGATGTCGGCGAGCGTGGGGACGAAGCCGTTCGCGGCGTGCGCCGGGTAGGTCGTCACGTCGACCCCCGCGGCGACGGCCGCCATCCGCCAGTTCGGGAACTCGGGGTCCGGCAGCAGGACGGCGTCACCCGGGCCGGCGAGCGCGGCGATGGCCATGGCGAGGCCGTGCATGGCGCCGTGGGTGACGACGACGTCCTCCGCGGTCACCTCCAGGCCGTTGACCCGGCGGACCTTCTCCGCCAGCGCCGCCCGCAGCTCGGGGGTGCCGGTGCTGGACGTGTAGCCGGTGTGCCCGGCGGCGGCGTCCCGGCCCGCGGCCGCGACGACGTGCGCGGGCGTCGGGACGTCGGGCTCGCCGATCTCCAGCCGGATCGCCTCCGGGTCGCGCATCGCGAGCTCCATGAGCGTGCGGATGCCGGAGCGGTGGATGCGGGTGGCGGGCGACGTCGAGATGGGCACCGGCAGACCATAACGGAGAACGGCGCCCGGACGTTACTCCCCGGTAACCCCGGCGTCGTCCACCTGGTCGCCGAGGTGCCGGACGACCCCGTCCCAGCCCGTCAGCAGCCCCCGGACGAGGTCCGCGAGACCCTCGGGGAACACCTCACGGGTCTCCCCCTCGACGTCGAGCTCGGCGAGGTCCCACCACCGCAGCTCGTCCAGCACGTCCTGCTCCAGCGCCGTCCAGCCGACCCGGTCCACCGCGTCGGTGTCGAGCGCGTGGTCCACGCGGGCGAGGAAGAACTCCTCGTCCTGGCGGCAGCGCTGGGCGTAGAAGTCGAAGATCCCCGTCCGGGTGAGCACCGGGCCGACGAGCGCGCCGGGGTCCAGGACGAGCCCGGTCTCCTCGCGGACCTCGCGCAGGGCGGCGTCCGGGGCGGACTCCCCCGGGTCGATGCCGCCGCCGACCGTGAACCACCACGACCGCTCCGGCTGGTCGACGTCGTGCCCGCGCACCAGCAGCAGCCGGTCGTCCGCGTCCAGCAGCAGCACCCGCGCGGCGCGGCGGTACCGCAGGCCGTCGTCGCCGAGCACCCAGCCGTCGCCGAGCACGCCGGCGGCGGCGTCGGACGGCGACCCGGGGACGGACGGCGACGGCCCGCCCACCCCGGTCGGGGTCGGCGGGCCGTCGGTCGGCAGGGGCAGCGTCACCAGCCGCGCTCGGCCAGGCGGTGCGGCACCGGGACGTCGTCCACGTTGATGCCGACCATCGCCTCGCCCAGGCCGCGGGAGACCTTCGCGATGACGTCCGGGTCGTCGTAGAACGTCGTGGCCTTGACGATGGCCGCGGCACGCTCGGCGGGGTTGCCGGACTTGAAGATGCCGGAGCCGACGAACACGCCCTCGGCGCCGAGCTGGCGCATCATCGCCGCGTCGGCGGGGGTGGCGATGCCACCGGCGGTGAACAGCACGACCGGCAGCTTGCCCGCGCGGGCGACCTCGACCACGAGGTCGTACGGCGCCTGGAGCTCCTTCGCGGCGAGGAACAGCTCGTCCTCGGGCAGGGAGGACAGGCGGCGGATCTCGTCGCGGATGGTGCGCATGTGCGTCGTCGCGTTGGAGACGTCGCCCGTGCCGGCCTCGCCCTTGGAGCGGATCATCGCCGCGCCCTCGGTGATGCGGCGCAGCGCCTCGCCGAGGTTGGTCGCCCCGCAGACGAACGGCACGGTGAACTGCCACTTGTCGATGTGGTGCGCGTAGTCGGCCGGGGTCAGCACCTCGGACTCGTCCACGTAGTCCACGCCGAGGCTCTGCAGCACCTGCGCCTCGACGAAGTGGCCGATGCGGGCCTTCGCCATGACCGGGATCGACACGGTGCTGACGATGCCGTCGATGAGGTCGGGGTCGCTCATCCGCGCGACGCCGCCCTGGGCCCGGATGTCGGCGGGCACCCGCTCGAGGGCCATGACCGCGACGGCCCCGGCGTCCTCGGCGATCTTCGCCTGCTCGGCGGTGACGACGTCCATGATGACGCCGCCCTTGAGCATCTCCGCCATGCCGCGCTTGACGCGGGCGGTGCCGACCGCGGGCGCGTCGGAGGGGGTGGGCTGGCTGGTCTCGCTGGTCACGGGGTGCCTCGCATCTCGGTCCTGAGGGGGACGGGTTCCACCGCCATCGTAGTCACGCGCGGCGACCGCCCGGTCGCCTCGTCCACAGCCGTCAGGCGGCGGTCGGCGGCTGCCCCGGGCGGCCCAGGGCGGGCGGCCAGGAGTCGTCGAGCTCGAGCGTCTGCGGCATGGGGGCGCGCCCGGCGAGCCGCAGGGTGCGCACGGCCCAGCCGCGCCGCATCCGCTGCGCCTGGGCGACGGCCTCGTTGTGGAACCGGCGGGCGAGCTGCACCCGGTACCAGGCGTCCCCGAGGGCGTCGAGCAGCTCGGCGGCGCCGGGCTCCTCGCGCAGCGCGGCGACCTCCTCGGCGTCGTCCAGCGCCTCGCGCAGGGTCGAGGAGAGCTCGCTCTCCACGAGCCCGCGGTCCTCCCCCGCACCCGACGCCCCGCGCGCCCGCCCCGCGCCGCGCAGCTCCTCGGGGAGCCGCGCCATGCCGCCGACCTGCGGGTCCCCGGCGGCGATGGACGCCCAGGACGCCTCGCCGACCAGCACGGAGCTCACGGGGTCGAGCACGCCGGACGCGGCGAGCGTCGACGCGGCCGAGGCACGCCGCAGCAGCTGGGTGTCCACGACCGCGCGGGACGCGGCGACCTTGCGGTGCAGCCGGTCGATGCGGGACGCGGCCACCCAGGACCACCACAGCACGAGCAGCGCGACCGCCACGACGATCACCGCGGTCTCGGACCAGCTCACACGTCACCTCGCAGGCGTCGCAGCCCGGGCAGCCGGCCGCCGCGGCGCGAGGACGGGTCCTCGCCCACGGGCGTCGCGCTGCCCTCGACCGCCATCTCGTACACGGTCAGCACCTGGTGCGTCACGGTCGACCAGTCGTAGCGGTGCACCGCGGCCGCACCGGCGGCCGCGACCCGCGCGCGCCGCTCGGGGTCCCGCAGCAGGTCGGTCAGCGTGCGCGCCAGGTCGGCGGCGTCGCCGGTGCGGAACAGCACGCCCGCCTCGCCGTCGTCCAGCACCCGGCTGAACGCGCCGAGGTCCGAGGCCAGCACCGCCGTGCCCGCGCTCATCGCCTCGACCAGCACGATCCCGAACGACTCGCCGCCGGTCTGCGGGGCGACGTACACGTCCGCGGACGCGAGCAGCCGCCCCTTGTCCTCGTCGCTGAGCCCACCGAGGAACTCCACGGCGACCGCGTCGTCGCCGAGCAGCGCGCGGGCCTCCTCGGGGCCGGTCTCGCCGCGCCCGGCGACGAGGACCCGGATGCCCGGGAACGCCTGCCGCAGCGCGGGCACGGCGTCCAGCAGCACGGGCAGGCCCTTGCGGGGCTCGTCCAGGCGCCCCAGGAACACCACGGTCGGGGCGTCGGGGGTGCCCGTCCAGCGCGGGTCGGGCTCGGCGGCGGCGAACGCGTCCACGTACACGCCGTTGGGGATGACGACGGCGTCGCCGCCCAGGTGCTCGACCAGGGTGCGCCGGGCGTCCTCGGACACCGCGATGCGCGCACCGATCTTCTCCAGCGACTGCCGGACCAGCGGGTACGCGATCTGCAGCGACCGCGACCGCACCAGCGACGAGTGGAACGTCGCGACCACGGGGCCGTCGGCGATCCACAGCGCGAGCATGCTCAGCGACGGCGTCGCGGGCTCGTGCAGGTGCAGCACGTCGAACTGCCCGGCCTCCAGCCAGCGGCGCACCTTCGCGGCCGTGATCGGCCCGAACGCGAGCCGCGCCACCGAGCCGTTGTACCGGACGGGCACGGCCTTGCCGGCGGACGTCATGTACTCCGGGATGGGCGTCTCGTCGTCGGCGGGGGCGAGCACGGACACGCTGTGCCCGCGCGCGATCAGGGCCTCCGCGAGGTCCCGGACGTGGAACTGCACGCCGCCCGGCACGTCGAACGAGTACGGGCAGACGATGCCGACCCGCAGCGGGCGCTCCGGCGCGGCGGTCACGCGTCCTCCCCAGCCGCCGCGCGGGTCCGGGCGTACCGCTCCGGGTCCAGGTCCGCGACGAACACCTTCTGCAGCATGTGCCAGTCCTGGGGGGCGCGGGCGATGCCCGCGCCGAGGTCGTCCACCCACGCCTGGGTGAGGACGGCGACCCGCTGGGCGCGGGGCACGTCGTCCGGGACGGTCAGCACGCGGCCGAACTCGATGACGATCCCCCACGCCGTCCCCGCGGCGCGGCGGCGCTCGCCGTGCAGCCGCTCGTAGGTGATGGTCGTCGCGCACAGCGGGGCGCCGGTCGCGACGGCCAGCGCCGCCGGGCCCGCCGCGACGCGGGCGCGCTCGCCGAACAGGTCGACCTCGACGCCGCGCGCCGTGAGGTCGCGGTCGGCGAGCAGCGGCACCAACCCGCCGGTCGGCTGCTTGACCGCCCGGACGAGCTCACGGAACACCCCGCCGCCGCCCGCGCCGTCCAGCGCGATGATCTCCAGGCCCAGGGACTCGCGGAACGCCAGGAACTCCTGGAACAGCGCCTCCGGCTTCAGCCGCTCGGCGACCGTCACGGTGCGGCCGAGGTTGCGGGTGGCCCACGCCCCGGCGAGGTCCCAGTTCCCCAGGTGGCCGAGCGCCATGACGACCATGCGGCCGTCGGCGATGGTCGCGCGCACGCCGTCCTCGTTGACGAGCCGCACGCGGGCGTCGATCTGGTCCGGCGCGGCGCCGACCAGCGCGAACGACTCGCCGTAGTACCGCATGTAGGAGCGCATGCCCAGCAGCGACAGCCGGCGGACCTCCTCCGGGCGGGCCTGCGGGCGCACCCGGCGCAGGTTCGCCTCGAGCTGGCGGACGCCCGCGCCGCGCAGCAGCCACAGCACGTCGCCGACCAGGCGGAACAGCCCGCGCACCACCGGGTCGGGGATCTTGCCGACCACCCGCCACGCGAAGGCGAACAACCGCGCGAGGTCGATCTCGGGGCGCCTCACGCCGCGCCCACCGCCTGCCGCCGCACGGTGACCATCCGCTGCACGACCGTGACGAGCGACGCGACCGCGAGCAGCACGAGCACGACCACGAGCACGACCTGCGGCAGGCCCGCGCCGACCGCCGCCGTCGCGACCAGCACCGCGGCCAGCCGGTCCGCGCGCTCCGCGATGCCGACCTGCGCGGTCATGCCCAGGCCCTCGGCGCGCGCCCGGGCGTAGGGCACGACGGACCCGAGCACCAGGCACGCCAGCGCGGCGCCCAGCCCCCAGGTCGAGTCGCCCTCGCCCGCGAACCACAGCACCAGGCCGGTGAAGATCGCCGCGTCGCCGAACCGGTCCAGCGTCGAGTCGAGGAACGCCCCCCACGGCCCGGAGCGCCCGGCGCGGCGCGCCATGACCCCGTCCAGACTGTCGGTGAGCGCGAAGAACGCGATGACCAGCGCCGCGGCGAGGAAGTGCCCCGTCGGCAGCAGCCACAGCGCCGTGGCGACGACGGCCACCGTCCCGGTGATCGTCACCGCGTCCGGCGACACGCCGCGCTTGAGCAGCGCGTCGGCGACGGGCGTGAAGATCCGCGTCATCGCCCCGCGCAGTCGGTTCAGCACCTGCCGGTCATCCCTTCTGGTCCCCCGCCGACGTCGTCGCCGGCCACGCCGCCGCGAGCCGCGCGCGGGTGTCCGCGAGCAGCTCCGGCAGCGCGCGCGTGCGCCCCACGACCGGCAGGAAGTTGCTGTCGCCACCCCAGCGGGGCACGACGTGCTGGTGCAGGTGCGCGGCGATCCCGGCGCCCGCCACCTCGCCCTGGTTCATCCCGAGGTTGAAGCCCTGCGGTCCGGACACCGCTCGCAGCACCCGCATGGCGGTCCGCGTCAGGTCCGCGACCTCGGCCACCTCGGCGTCCGTGAGGTCGGTGTAGTCCGCGACGTGCCGGTACGGCACCACGAGGACGTGCCCGCCGTTGTACGGGTACAGGTTGAGCACCACGTACGCGACGGCGCCGCGCGCGACGACCAGACCCTCCTCGTCGGACAGCGTCGGCACCCGGCAGAACGGGCAGCCGTCGCCGGGGCCGGAGCCCGTGGGCTTGTTCTCCCCGCCGATGTACGCCATCCGGTGCGGCGTCCACAGCCGGCCGAACCCGTCGGGCACCCCCGCGAAGCCGGCGGCCTCCTCGGCCGCCGGCCCCGCGGGGTCGTCGTGGTCGTCGGTCACGCGGCGCTCAGACCTGCGCGTGCTCGCGCACCGCGGTCACGACGCGCTGCACGGCCTCGGCCACCGGCACGCCGTTCTCCTGGCGGCCGTCGCGGTACCGGAACGAGACCGCCCCGGCCTCCGCGTCCTCGCCACCGGCGATGAGCACGAACGGGATCTTCTGCGTGCTGGCGTTGCGGATCTTCTTGCCGAACCGGTCGCTGGAGCGGTCGAGCTCGGCGCGGATGCCCTGCGCCCGCAGCTGCTGCACGACCTCCTCGAGGTACGGCTCGAACGGCTCCGCGACGGGCACCGCGAGCACCTGCACCGGCGCGAGCCAGGCCGGGAACGCACCCGCGTAGTGCTCGGTCAGCACCGCGAAGAACCGCTCGATCGAGCCGAACAGCGCGCGGTGGATCATCACCGGGCGCTGCCGGGTGCCGTCGGCGGCCGTGTACTGCAGGTCGAACCGCTCCGGCAGGTTGAAGTCCAGCTGGATGGTCGACATCTGCCAGGTGCGGCCGATCGCGTCCTTCGCCTGCACGGAGATCTTCGGGCCGTAGAACGCGGCGCCGCCCGGGTCCGGGACCAGGTCCAGACCGGACTCCGTGGCGACCTGCCGCAGCGTCTCGGTGGCCTCCTCCCAGGCGGAGTCCTCGCCGACCGACTTCTCCGGGTTGCGGGTGGACAGCTCCAGGTAGAAGTCGTCCAGGCCGTAGTCCTTGAGCAGGTCGAGGACGAACGTCAGCAGGCTGGTGAGCTCGTCCTTCATCTGGTCGCGGGTGCAGTAGATGTGCGCGTCGTCCTGCGTGAAGCCGCGCGCGCGGGTCATGCCGTGCACCACGCCGGACTTCTCGTACCGGTACACCGTGCCGAACTCGAACAGCCGCAGCGGCAGCTCGCGGTACGAGCGCCCCCGGGAGTCGAAGACCAGGTTGTGCATCGGGCAGTTCATCGGCTTGAGGTAGTAGTTCTGCCCCTGCTTGGTGACGTTGCCCGCGGCGTCGCGCTCCTCGTCCAGCTGCATGGGCGGGTACATGCCGTCGGCGTACCAGTCCAGGTGCCCGGAGATCTCGAACAGCTGCTGCTTGGTGATGTGCGGGGTGTTGACGAACGAGTAGCCCGCCTCGACGTGCTTGCGCCGCGAGTACTCCTCCATCTCCATCCGGATGATGCCGCCCTTGGGGTGGAACACCGCCAGGCCCGAGCCGATCTCGTCCGGGAACGAGAACAGGTCGAGCTCCGTGCCCAGGCGGCGGTGGTCGCGGCGCTCGGCCTCGGCCACGCGCTCCAGGTACGCCTTGAGCTCGTCCTTGGTCGGCCACGCCGTGCCGTAGACGCGCTGCAGCTGCGGGTTCTTCTCGGACCCGCGCCAGTACGCGGCGGCCGAGCGGGTCAGCTGGAAGCCGTTGCCGAGCAGCTTGGTGCTGGGCAGGTGCGGGCCGCGGCACAGGTCCTGCCAGACGACCGTCTCGGTCTCCCGACCCGCGCCGCGCACGTTCTGGTAGTACGTGAGCCCGCCCTGGCCGACCTCGACCGACGCGCCCTCACCGGCGCTGTCCGCGGTGGACTTCAGGCCGATGAGCTCCAGCTTGTACGGCTCGTCGGCCGCCAGCGCGCGCGCCTCGTCGTCGGTCACCTCGACGCGTCGGAAGGTCTGGCCCTCCTTGACGATGCGGGTCATCACCTTCTCGAGGGCCTTGAGGTCCTCGGGGGTGAACGGGGTCTCGACGTCGAAGTCGTAGTAGAAGCCGTCGGTCACCGGCGGCCCGATGCCGAGCTTCGCCTTCGGGTTGACCTCCTGCACCGCCTGCGCGAGCACGTGCGCGGCGGAGTGGCGCAGGACGGCCAGGCCGTCGGGCGAGTCGATGGTGACGGCCTCGACGACGGCGCCGTCGGGCAGCGGACGGGACAGGTCCCACAGCTCGCCGTCGACCCGGACCACGACCACCTCGCGACGCGCGGCGAACAGGTCCGTGCCCGTGGTCCCCGCCTCGGCCGTGGTGCTGGTGCCGTCGACGGTGAGGGTGATGAGCTCGGACACGTGCATGGTCTCCTCGGGTCGGTCCCGCGCCTCGCGCTCGGGGTCCGCCGACGATGCTACCGACCGGTTCACCCGCCGCGGGGACCCACGGCGGCGCAGGTCGCGTCGGCAGGCGTCGACGGGGGGGCGCACCGGCCCCGGGGACGACGGAGGCCCCCGGTCCGGAGGGGACCGAGGGCCTGCGTGCCGGTGGGCGATACTGGGTTCGAACCAGTGACCTCTTCGGTGTGAACGAAGCGCGCTACCACTGCGCCAATCGCCCGGCAGGGGAAGACATTACCCGACCGGAGCCCGGACGCGAAAACGGCCCCCGGATCGGCCTCGCCACCGCCCCACCTGCACCGTCGGGGTGGCGCCGCCGACGAGCGCCGACGGCGCTCCCGGAGGAGGGATGCGTCCCACCGGGTGAAAGTCGCTCCCCGACCTCGGCACCTGGCGTCCCGACTGTCATAGTGGTCTTCTCGCGAGATGTGTGTGAAGGAGGATGCGGTGACCCAGCGCTCGTACGACGTCGTCGAGTCCGTCGCCATGCAGCTCATCAGCTCCGATGCCAGCGTCCTGCCGGTCACCGCCGAGCTGTCGTACCGCGTGAGCGACCCCTACACGGTCCGTGCCGTCTTCACCAGCCCCCAGTCCACGTCGGTCTGGCTGCTCGGCCGCGAGCTGCTGCTCCAGGGCATGCTCGCCGACGCCGAGGACCCGGCCGGCAGCGGCGACGTGCAGGTGTGGCGGGACGAGGACCCCATGTTCACCCTGGTCTCCCTCACCGGCATCGAGGGCAGCGCGCTGCTCGCCTCGCCGTCGGAGCCCCTCGAGCGGTTCCTCACCGCCACCGAGCAGCTCGTCGCGCTCGGCACCGAGAGCGAGCGCATGGAGGGGGAGATCGCCGCGCTCATCGCGGCGCTCCTCACCGCCTGACCCGAGCGACACCACGGCCGCCGCACCCTCCGGGGCGCGGCGGCCGTCGCACGTCCGGACCTGGGTCCGCCCCGGACCCGGGCCCGCCCGGAGCTACGGGTCGAGGTCGTCGGCCGCGCGCGCCCGGAACCGGCGCGCGACCTCCGCCGTCAGCGGCCCGACCGGCACGGCCACGCCCTCGACGACCTCGACACCGACGACGCCGCGCAGCGACCCCGTCAGCGCGAGTCCGACGCGGCCCTGGCGGGCGTCCTCGACCACGGTCCACGGCAGCTCGTCCGGGCCCGCCTCGCGCACGGGGAGCCCGGCCTCTGCGGACCAGGCCAGGACGAGCGCACGGGTGACGCCCGGCAGGCAGCCCGTCGCCAGCCCGGGGGTCAGGAGCTCGCCGTCGCGCTCCACGAAGACGTTCGAGCCCGTGCCCTCGCACAGCGCGCCGCGGGTGTCGGCGAGCAGCGCCTCGTTGCCGCCCACCCGGACGGCCGCGGCGAGCGCGAGGGCGTCCGCGGCGTAGGACGTGGACTTGTGCCCCGCCAGCGGGGAGCGCTCGTTGCGCACCCAGGGCGAGCGGACGACGTGCGGGGCACCGCGCACGGGAGCAGGCCCGCCGGTGACCACCAGCGACGGACGGGCGTGCCCGCCGGGCGCGCCCGGGCTGACGGTCACCCGGAGCCGTCCGAGGCCGTCGCCCCCCGCATCCAGCACCGCCGCGACCGCCGCGCGCACCTCGTCGAGGTCGACCGGCGGCAGCCCGAGCGCCGCCAGGGACGCGGCCAGGCGGTGCAGGTGCCGGGTGAGCGCGAACGCGCGCCCGCCGACGACCGCGCAGGTCTCGAACACGCCGAGCCCGGTCGCGAAGCCGGCGTCGTCGCCGCGCAGCACCGGTTCGGCCGGGTCGCGCAGCCACCCACCGGCCCACAGGACGTCCACGCCCGTCATCGTGCCACCCACGACGTGGAAGGACCGCCCCCGCCCGCACCCCGCCCGAGGTGCCCCGACGAGGCGAGCCCGACCAGCCGCCGGGCCTTGAGCTCGGTCTCCGCCCACTCGGCGTCCGGGTCGCTCCCCCACGTGATCCCGGCGCCGGTCCCGAAGCGCAGCACCCCGTCCGACCAGACGAACGTCCGGATCCCCACGGCGAGCTCCGCCCGGGTGGTCCCGTCCGGGTCCACGTCCACCCACCCGACCGCGCCGCAGTACGGTCCGCGCGGCACCGGCTCCAGGCGCCGGATCAGGTCGAGCGCCGCGACCTTCGGGGCCCCCGACACCGATCCCGGCGGGAACGTCGCCCCCAGGAGCCGCGCCCACAGGTCCGCGGCGTCCCGCACCTCCGGCGCCAGGCGCCCGCGCACGGTCGAGACCAGGTGCACGAGACCGGGGTGCTCCTCCACGCCCAGCAGAGTCGTCACCTCGACCGTGCCGGGCTCGCACACCCGCTGCAGGTCGTTGCGCACGAGGTCGGTGATCATCACGTTCTCGGCGCGGTCCTTCGCGGTGAGACCGGCAGCCGTGACGGCGGTGCCCTTGATCGGCGCGGAGGTGACCCACCCGTCCGCGACCCGCAGGTACAGCTCCGGGGACGCGCTCACCACCCACACCGGCGGCACCGCTCCCCCGGCCGGGACGTGCACGCCCGCGGCGTACGGCGCGGGGTTCCCCGCCGCCAGCAGCGCGCCGAGCGCCCGGGCGTCGGGCTCCCGGCCGTCCCGCGCCGGCAGCGGGGCCGCGAGCACCCGGCAGACGTTCGCCTGGTAGACCTCGCCCTGCCGGACGGCCTCCCGGACCGCCCGGACGGCGGCGACGTAGCCCGCCTCGTCGAGGGACGACTCCCAGGCGTCGGCGGCGGGGCCCTGCCACGCGGTCCCCGACCCGGGGGCCGGAGCGGGCTCGGCCGTGCGGAACCGCCACGCCGCCACGGTGCCCTCGAAGTCCCCCACCAGCACCCAGTGCCCCGGCGCGCGCAGTCGTCCCGGCTCGCGGGCGACGTCCGGGACGTGCTCGACCACGTCCCGCAGCACGCGTCCGCCGGACCATGCGACGGCGCTCGGGGACGCGGACAGGGGGCTCGGCACCCGCCCACGGTAGCCAGGCCCGCTCCCGGGAATGTGCGGTGCGGCGCAGGTCACACCCGCTGATCTGCACGGATACCCCCGCACGCACGCCGGTCACGAGGTGCGGATCCGCGTGATCACGCGGGTCCGCACCCCCACCGGGAGCCAATTGGACTCTCGCCTCGGAAGTCGGCTAATGTTCTCGACGCACCAAGGAACGCCGGTGAGAACCGGTGGGACAAGGCGTGCGGACGTGGCTCAGTGGTAGAGCATCACCTTGCCAAGGTGAGGGTCGCGGGTTCGAATCCCGTCGTCCGCTCGGAGGCAGACACTCCCGGCCGACCGTCAGTTCGGTCGCTGCGGACGTAAGTCTCAGGGTGGAGTGGCCGAGAGGCGAGGCAGCGGCCTGCAAAGCCGTATACACGGGTTCGAATCCCGTCTCCACCTCGTAGTAAGTAGCACCACGGGCGATTGGCGCAGCGGTAGCGCGCTTCCCTGACACGGAAGAGGTCACTGGTTCGATCCCAGTATCGCCCACAGCAAGGCCCCAGGTCCCCGGACCTGGGGCCTTCGTCGTTCCCGGGATCCCCGCGCCCCTGGCCAGAGGTCCCGCCCGGCGCCGGGCCGGGGGCCCTAGCCTGGAGGCTCCCGCCGACGGAGGTGCAGGTCAGCCATGTTCCCCGATGCCCCGGAGCCCGCCGACGCACCTGTCGGTCGCGGTCGCTCCGTGCACACGGTCACCGACGTCCTCGCCCTGCTCGACCACCTGTTCGCCGAGCGGGCCGACCGGTGGTCCGACCGCGGCGGCGCGGACTTCTGGGACGGCTTCTACGCCGATCGGGACCGTCCGGTGCCGTTCTTCCGCTGGGCCCCGGACGAGAGCCTGGTCGCGTGGCACGCCGCGGGGACGCTCCCGCTGGGTCCGGGGGCCCGCGTGCTGGAGCTCGGCTGCGGCCCCGGTCGCAACGCGGTGTGGCTCGCGCAGCAGGGTTGCCAGGTCGACGCCCTCGACCTGTCCGCGACCGCGGTCGCGTGGGGAGCCGAGCGCGCGTCCGCCGCCGGGGTGGAGGTCCAGTTCACCCGCGCCGACATCTTCCGCTGGCAGCCGCCCACCGAGCCGTACGACCTGGTCTACGACTCGGGCTGCTTCCACCACCTGCCGCCGCACCGCCGGGTGTCCTACCGGGCGCTGCTGGAGCGGACGCTGCGCCCCGGCGGCCGGTTCGGGCTCGCGTGCTTCGCGACCGGGGACGACCCCGCCGAGGGTGCCGACGAGCGCAGCGGGACCGAGGCCGACGACCTCGACCTGTACCGGGACGGCCACCTCGGGGGCGGGCTCGCGTACGCGGCGGACGACCTGCGGCGGGCGTTCGGGTGGCTGACCGAGGTCGACCTGCGGCGGATGCGCCCGTCGACCGACGGCGACGTCCCGACGTTCGGCGAGGACTTCCTGTGGGCGGGGCTGTTCCGGCGCCCCTGACGCTCAGGGCGCGGGTTCCACGACCTCGCCGCCGCGCGGCAGCCGACCGCCGAACGTGACCGGCACCGCCCGCGCCCGCGCGGGGTCCGGGTCGTCCAGGGCCTGCAGGTGCAGGTGCGGCTCGGTGCTGTTGCCCGAGCACCCGCACCGGCCCACGACGTCCCCCGCCGCGACGACCTGCCCCGGCCGGACGGACACGCTGCCGCGCTGGAGGTGGCACAGCGCGACGACCACACCGTCGTGGCCGAGGAGCACGTGGTTGCCCGCCAGCGCCTGCCACCCCCCGGCCAGCCGCCGCCGCTGACCGAGCGCGTCGGCCAACGAGAGCAGTCCGCGGCGCGCGGCGTGGTCCGGCACCGCGTCCCGCGTCGCGAGCACCACACCGGCCAGCGGTGCGAGCACCGGCCGACCGAAGCCCACGAACCGCTCGGGCGGCTCCGCCAGGAACAGTGTCGCGACGGTGACCCACCCCGAGCGCCCGGCGGCGTCCACGGGGACGAAGTCGATCGCGTACGCGCTCGCCAGGACCCCGGTGCCGTGGCTCGGCACCCGGTCCGCCGGGCTGTTGCGCACCTGCCACCGGCCGTCGAACGGGTACCGCAGGTCCAGGGCGTCGTCCACCGGCCCCTCCCGTCCGTGATCCTCGCGAGCCCGCGCCACGCGGCCAGGGTAGGCCGAGCCTGGGCGGCGTGGACGTCGTCGCGTGGCTGCTCGACGGGGACCCGGCGATCCGCTGGCAGACCCTGCGCGACCTCGCCGACGCACCCGCCGACGAGGTCGCCGCCGAGCGTACCCGCGTGGCGCACGAGGGCTGGGGTGCCCGCCTGCTGGCCGCGCGCGACCCGGACGGGCTCTGGGCGGGTGGAGCGTGGGCGCTGCGGGTGCTGCGCTGGGCGGACGGCCGCTGACCCGGGGCGCCCGCCCGGCGTCCGGGGCGCGTCCGGTCAGCGGGCGAGCGTCGCCAGGATCTCGGCCGCCGCCGCACCGGCCGGGACCGGGAGGTCGAACGTCGCGTCCGCGGCACGCAGCGTGACCACGGTGACGTCCGGGTACGCCGGGTGCGGGGTCGCGGTCGCGGTGGTGAGCCGGTCGAGCGGCAGCACGAGGCGGCTCTCGGAGTGCACCGGGGTCCGCCCCCGGGCGAGCCAGGCGCGGCGCCCGAACACCTGCAGCTCGCGCCCGTCGGAGGCGACGATCGCGGCGTGCACGGTCATCGGGCGCAGCAGGTGCGCCACGCGGGCGAGCGCGCCCCCGCCGGGCACGACGACGGCGCGGGGGTGCGCCGCGAGGGCCCGCAGGCCGGGCTCGTGGTCGGCGACCTCCCGGTAGGCGGAGACCAGGCCGATCTCCTTCTCGCCGAGCGCCCGTCGGTCGAGGCGGCCGAGGGCGCGGTGCCGCAGGGTCGGGTCGCGGGGTGCGGGGTCGCCGGAGGTCGGGACCGGCCAGGCGAGCACCCGCAGCAGGTCGACGAACCCGGCGACCACGTCCGCCGAGGACCCGCTGAACCGGATCGTCAGCGCCTCACCGGTGAGCGGGAGGACGTCGAGGCGCCCGTCCAGCAGCTCGACGCTGGTGCGCACGGCCGCGACCCGGTCGTACGGGACCTCCCGGACGTCGTACCCGCGCGCGACCGGCCCCGTGCGGCGGCTGAGGACGGTGAGCCGGTCGGGGCCGAGGACGAGCAGGTGGTCGTAGAGGTCCATGTCCGGGGTGGCGTCCCGGCGCAGGATGTCGCGCGGCACCTTGAGGACGAGACGGCTCGATGCCAGGTCGACGGGGTGGTCCCGGTACAGCGGCGGCACGTCGTCCGGCTCGCGCACGGGGTCGACCCACGGGCCGAACGCGTCGAACTCGGGCGTGGTCGCGCCGGTCGCTCCACCACGGGCCCCGTCGTCCCTGCCCCGTCGCTCGGTCGCCGCCGCCATCGTCCGCCTCCCGGTCCCGTCGCGGCACCCGTGCGCGCGACCCGTCCAGCATGCACCCGCAGGAGCAGGGTGACCAGCGCCGCGACGTGGCACCACCCGGCCGGCACGGCCGCTGCCTGCCCGTCCACCGCGCGAGGGGCGCGCCGCCCTCCCCCCACGCACGCCGCGACCGGGTCAGCGGGACACGACCCAGCCCGGCCGGTCGGCGTGGTCGAGGCGCACGACCACGTCGGCCGTGCCCTCGGGGTCGGCCTCGTCGCGGTACCGGGCGTCCGCCGGCAGCCGCCACCGCCCCGCGTCTCCCCAGCGCCGGGCGAGCGTGTCGGGGCGCAGCGCGAGGTGCACCGTGAGGTCGGCGGGCAGCCACCGGCCGAGCAGCAGCTCCCCGGCGAGCAGCAGCACGCCGCCGTCAGGGACGGGCTCGGTGCGCCGCCGGGCGGACCGGTCGTGCTCGGCGTCCCAGAGGGCGGGGAGGTACGCCGTCCCGGACTCCCACGGGTCGAGGACCTCGCGGATGAGCGCGCCGGTGTCGAGGGCGAGGTCGAGCAGCGCATCGGGGTCCTCGCGCCCGTACTCGAACCGCACGCCGCCCGGACGCAGGAAGTCCGCCGCCCGGACGACGACGGCGGGGCGCCCCTCGGCGCGCAGCGGCTCGACCAGGGACGTCGCCAGCGCCTCGGGGTCGGCGGTGGCCCAGCCGTCGAGCAGCACCCGGGGCCGCGGTCCCGCGGCGAGCACCCGCTCGACCAGCCGGTCCCGCACCACGGCGGGGCTGACGGGTTCGACCCGCACGCCGGACGGTCCGGGGCTCAGCGGTCGAGCAGCAGGCCGCGCACGAACGCCGCCTGACCGGCGTGCTGCACGGCGTCGTCGAGGACGCTCAGCAGCCGCACGCCGCGCGTGACGGGCGGGTCCCAGCCGGGGTCCACGACGTCGTCCAGATCGGCGTCCGACAGGCCGCGCAGGTACGCGAGCGACGCCGCGGTGGAGGCGCGGGCGTAGCCGACGAGCAGGTCCGCCGAGGCCCGGACCTGGGCGACCTGCTCCGGGGTGTTCCCGTAGCCGTTGTCGGACGGGTCCAGCGGCAGCGCGAGCTTCTCCGCCCAGCCGTCCGCCGTCCACACCTCCTCGGTCCCGCCGAGCGCGGCGACCTGCGCGTCCTGCTCCCGCGCGAGGTGCCACACCAGCCACGCGACCGTGTTCGCCTCCGGTCCGACCCGCTCCGCGAGCTGGTCCTCGGTGAGGTCGGACGTCGCAGTCGCCACCAGGTCGTCCAGGCGGCCGAAGCCCTCGGTCAGCACGTCGATGCCGTTCATGCCCTCCACGCTAGGCGTCGCGCGCCTGACCTGCAGCCCGGTCGCGGATGCCGCGGAGCATCCGCTCGCTCATGAGCGTGCTGACGGCCGACACCGCCTCGATCAGCGCGCGCCCGCCCGGGCCACGCGAGACGTACCGCTCCCGGGTCACGAGGCGGGTCGTGCCCACGTCGGGACCGGACCGCAGCACGAACGCCCACGTGCAGTCGTAGGGCGCGGGGCCGTTCTCCCCCGGCGGCGTGGTCGCGGCGATCACGAGCGCCTGCGCGGGCTCGAGCACGACCACCTCCAGCGCGACCTCCGGGGCCAGGTGCACGTGGTCGCCCAGCGCGAGGTGCTGCCAGGCGGGCACGACCTCGTCGGCGGAGCGGATGTCGAGGCCGACGAGGTTCTCCAGCGCGTCGTAGGAGTAGAACCCGCCGCGCTGCCAGCCGATCTGCACCAGCCACGGCCACACCGCGGCGGGCTCCACGGGGATGGTGATGCCCCGGGTCGCCTGCACGTGCGCGTCCGGCAGCAGCCCGTCACCGGGCAGCGCCACGGAGCGCTCGACCTGCGTCGCCCCGAGGTGCAGCGCGGCGTCGCGCAGCACCAGTCCACCCGCGGCGGCGACCGCCGCACCGACCAGAACCCGACCCGTCCGCGCCATGCCGCCCACGCAACCACCACGCCCCGGCACGCACCAGGGCCGTCGGTCCCAGGCGTGCGCGGCCCCGCACGCGCGAGGGGCGACGCGCTCACTCCGTGCGGATGAGGGCACGGGGCCCGCGGGCGAGGACCGTGGTCAGCAGCCGGCGACCGCGCCGGCCGCGCGCGGAGGTGGAGCCGTGGACTCGTTCTGGGACTGGTTCGGTCTGATGGTGTGGTGGTTCGTGTTCCTCACGTACCTGGTGCTGCTGTGGCACGTGTGCGGCGACCTGTTCCGCGACACGCGGCTCGGCGGGTGGGCGAAGGCGGCGTGGATCGTCGCGCTGATCGTGCTGCCCTACCTGTCGATCCTGGTGTACGTCATCGCACGCGGCCGCGGCATGACCGCCCGGCACGCGACGGCGCGGGAGCAGGCCCGCGAGCGGACCGAGGAGTACATCCGCGAGACGGCGGGGCGCTCCCCCGCCGACGAGATCGCCCGCGCGAAGGCGCTCCTCGACTCGGGTGCGATCAGCGCTGACGAGTTCGGCACGCTCAAGCAGCGCGCTCTGGCGGGCTGAACCCCGGTCCCGCACACGCGAGGGGCCCCGCAGCACGTGGCTGCGGGGCCCCTCGACGGGTGCTGCGGTGCGTCAGGCGACGCGGCCCGCGGCGTCGTCACCGATCTTGTGCACGACGACCGTGTTGGTCGAGCCGACCTCGCCGACCGGGGTGCCCGCGACGACGACGACGTAGTCGCCGACCTCGGCCAGGCCCTGGGCGCGCAGGGTGGACTCCACCTGCTGGACCATCGCGTCGGTGTGCTCGACCTGCGGCACCTCGTACGTCTGCACGCCCCAGCTCAGCGACAGGGTGTTGCGGACCGAGGTCTGCGGGGTGAACGCCAGCAGCGGGATGGACGAGCGCAGGCGCGACATGCGACGCGCCGAGTCACCGGACTGCGTGAAGGTCACGAGGTACTTCACGCCCAGGGCGTCGCCGATCTCGGCGGCCGCGCGGGTGATGGCGCCACCGCGGGTGTGCGGGGTGGAGCCGAGGGGCGCGATGCGCTCGCGACCCATCTCCTCGGTGGCCTCGATGATGCGCGCCATGGTGCGGACGGTCTCGATCGGGTACTCGCCGACCGAGGTCTCGCCGGACAGCATGACCGCGTCGGCCCCGTCGAGCACCGCGTTGGCGCAGTCGGAGGTCTCGGCGCGCGTCGGGCGCGGGGAGTTGGTCATGGACTCGAGCACCTGGGTGGCGACGATGACCGGCTTGGCCATGCGGCGGGCCATCTCGACGGCGCGCTTCTGGACGAGCGGCACCTGCTCCAGCGGCAGCTCGACGCCGAGGTCGCCGCGGGCGACCATGATGCCGTCGAACGCGTCGACGATCTCGGCCAGGGCCTCGACGGCCTGCGGCTTCTCGACCTTGGCGATGACCGGGACGACCCGGCCCTCCTCCTCCATGATCCGGCGGACGTCGTCGTAGTCGGCGGCGTTGCGGACGAAGGACAGGGCGATGATGTCCGCGCCGATGCGCAGGGCCCAGCGCAGGTCCTCCTCGTCCTTGTCGCTCATGGCGGGGACGGAGACGGCGACGCCGGGCAGGTTGATGCCCTTGTTGTTCGAGACGGGGCCGGCGACCTCGACGCGGGTGATGACGCGCGGGCCCTCGACGGCGGTGACGCGGACCAGCACGCGGCCGTCGTCGATGAGCAGCGGGTCGCCCACGCGGGCGTCGTCGGGCAGGCCCTTGTGGGTGGTGGAGACGAGCTCCTTGGTGCCCGGGACGTCCTCGGTGGTGATCGTGAAGACGTCACCCTCGTTGAGGTAGTGCTTGGAGTCGGTGTCGGAGAACCGGCCGAGGCGGATCTTGGGGCCCTGGAGGTCGACCAGCACGGCGACCGAGCGGCCGGAGGCCTTCGCGGCGGCGCGCACGTTGTTGTACACGCGCTCGTGCACCTCGGTGTCGCCGTGGCTGCGGTTCAGCCGCGCCACGTCCATGCCGGCGTCGACAAGGGCCTGGATCTGCTCGGCGGACTCCGTGGCGGGGCCGATGGTGCAGACGATCTTCGCTCTACGCATGGGGAAAGCCTAGGCCTTTCGTGGCTGACGGTTCGGACCGAACGTCCTGGTCGGGCTCGGGCCTGCCGGGACGTGCGCGGTTGACGGTCGGCGGGTCGGCGCACCGTCGGCCGGCCGGGGCCGGTGGGCGGGCAGCACGAGCCGCACGGGACCAATCCTACGGGGGTCGCGGGACCCCGCCCGCGCGCGACCCCCGGGCGCGCCGGGCGACCGTGGCCCCGCACCGACGACGACGGGCGGCCGGACCGGTGCGCCCGGGACCGAGGTCCCAGAGTTCACCGGACGTCCGACCGCCCGTCGTCCCGTGCTCACACGCGCCCTCAGGCGCGCAGCGCCACCGTCCCCGCCGTCACCGGCGCCGGGAGCTCGGTGCTGCCCGACAGGAACGTGTCCACCGACGCCGCGGCCGCACGGCCCTCGGCGATGGCCCACACGATGAGCGACTGCCCGCGCCCCGCGTCCCCGGCGACGAACACGCCCGGGACGTTGGTGGCGAAGTCGTCCGACCGGGCGACGGCGCCGCGCGCGGTGAGCTCGACGCCCGCCTGCGCGACCAGGTCCTCGGTCTCCGGGCCGGTGAAGCCCATCGCGATGAGGACCAGGTCCGCCGGGATGTCCCGCTCGGTGCCCTCGGTGGGCACGCGGCGCCCGTCCGGCAGGTACTCGGTGGTCGCGAGCCGCAAGTGCCGCACGCCGCCCTCCTCGTCGCCGAGGAACGCCACGGTGGACGCGAGGAACGTGCGCTCGCCGCCCTCCTCGTGCGAGGACGACACCTCGAACAGCACCGGATCGGTCGGCCAGGGCTGACCGGCGGGCCGCTCGGTGGGCGGCTGCTTGCCGATGGCCAGCGTCGTCACGGACGCCGCGCCCTGGCGCAGGGCGGTGCCGACGCAGTCCGAGCCGGTGTCGCCGCCGCCGATGACGACGACGTGCTTGCCCGCCGCGTCGATGGGCTCGGCGACGACCTTGCCCGCGACCAGCGCGTTCGACTGGTGCAGGTAGTCCATCGCCGGGTGGATGCCGTCGAGCTCGCGCCCGGGCAGCGGCAGCTCGCGCGGCACGGTCGAGCCCGTGGCGACCACGACGGCGTCGTACCGGGCGCGCAGCTGCGCCCAGGTGATGTCCCGGCCGATCTCGACGCCCGCGCGGAACCGGGTGCCCTCGGCCTCCATCTGCGCCAGACGGCGGTCGATGTGCTTCTTCTCGAGCTTGAAGTCCGGGACGCCGTAGCGCAGCAGGCCGCCGATCTCGTCGTCGCGCTCGTACACCGCGACGGTGTGCCCGGCGCGGGTGAGCTGCTGGGCGGCCGCGAGACCCGCCGGGCCGGAGCCGACGACGGCCACGGTGTGCCCGGTGAGGCGCTGCGGCACCTGCGGCAGCACGTAGCCGCGGTCGAACGCCTCGTCGATGATCGAGACCTCGACGTTCTTGATCGTCACGGCGGGCTGGTTGATGCCGAGCACGCACGCCGACTCGCAGGGCGCCGGGCAGATGCGACCGGTGAACTCCGGGAAGTTGTTGGTCGCGTGCAGCCGCTCGATGGCGTCGGCCCACTGGCCGCGCCACACCAGGTCGTTCCACTCGGGGATGAGGTTCCCCAGCGGGCACCCGTTGTGGCAGAACGGCACGCCGCAGTCCATGCAGCGGCCCGCCTGCTGGGTGATCAGCGTGGCGGACTGCGGGTCGTCGGCGACGCTGCGGTGCTCGTGCACCTCGCGCCAGTCCATGAGCCGCAGCGCGACGGGACGGTTGGCGGGGAGCTCGCGCTCCCGCACCTTCAAGAAGCCACGGGGGTCAGCCACGAGCCACCTCCAGGATGTTCTCCCACACGCCGGGCGCGCTCGGGTCGAGGCCGTCGGCCTCGGCCTTCGCCAGCGCCGCGCGGACGCGCGAGTACTCGGTCGGGCGCACCCGGGTGAACCGGGCGCGGGTGGCCTGCGGGTCGGCCAGCAGCTCGGCGGCGACCGGCGAGCCCGTCTCGTCGGCGTGCGTGCGCAGCAGGTCGAGCACCAGGGCGGCGTCCTCGTCGTCGAGCGGGTCGAGCCCGATCTCGGCGGCCGCGACCGCCTGGACGTTGACGCGCTCGGTCTTGAGGTCGAGGACGTACGCCGTGCCGCCGGACATGCCCGCCGCGAAGTTGCGGCCGGTGCGGCCGAGCACCAGGACGGTGCCGCCGGTCATGTACTCGCAGCCGTGGTCGCCCACGCCCTCCACGACCAGGGTCGCGCCGGAGTTCCGGACGCCGAACCGCTCGCCGACGACACCCCGGAGGAACATCTCCCCCGACGTCGCGCCGTAGCCGATGACGTTGCCCGCGATGACGTTGTGCTCGCCGCTGAGGACGGCGTTGCGGTCCGGGCGGACGACGATGCGGCCGCCGGACAGGCCCTTGCCGACGTAGTCGTTGGCGTCGCCCTCGAGGCGCAGCTCGACGCCGCGCGGCACGAACGCGCCGAACGACTGCCCGGCCGAGCCGGTCAGCCGCACCTGGATGGTGCCGTCCGGCAGGCCCGCGCCGCCGTAGCGGCGGGTGACCTCGTGGCCGAGCATCGTGCCGACGGTGCGGTTGACGTTGCGGACCGGCAGCTCGATGACGACCGGGCGGGCGTCCTCCAGCGCGTCGGACGCCAGGGCGATGAACTGGTTGTCCAGCGCGCGGTCCAGGCCGTGGTCCTGGTCGCGCACGTGGTGCAGCGCGGAGCCCGGCAGCGGCTCGGGCAGCGCGAGGACCGGCGACAGGTCGAGGCCCTGGGCCTTCCAGTGCGAGACGGCCTTGCGGGTGTCCAGCAGCTCGACGCGGCCGACGGCCTCCTCGATGCTGCGGAACCCGAGCTCGGCGAGCAGCTCGCGGACCTCCTGCGCGATGAACTCGAAGAACGTGACGACGAACTCCGGCTTGCCGGTGAACCGCTCGCGCAGCTCCGGGTTCTGCGTCGCGACGCCGACCGGGCAGGTGTCCTGGTGGCAGACACGCATCATGATGCAGCCCGAGACCACCAGCGGGGCCGTGGCGAAGCCGAACTCCTCGGCGCCGAGCAGCGCGCCGATGATGACGTCCCGCCCGGTCTTGAGCTGGCCGTCCACCTGCACCACGACGCGGTCGCGCAGGTCGTTGAGCACGAGCGTCTGCTGGGCCTCGGCCAGGCCGATCTCCCACGGCGTGCCCGCGTGCTTGAGGCTGGTCAGCGGGGACGCGCCGGTGCCGCCGTCGTGGCCCGAGATGAGCACCACGTCGGAGTGCGCCTTCGCGACGCCCGCCGCGACCGTGCCCACGCCGAACTCGCTGACGAGCTTGGTGTGGATCCGGGCGCGCGGGTTCGCGTTCTTGGCGTCGTGGATCAGCTGCGCCAGGTCCTCGATGGAGTAGATGTCGTGGTGCGGCGGCGGGGAGATCAGGCCGACGCCCGGCGTGGAGTGCCGGGTCTTGGCGACCCACGGGTACACCTTCGGGCCGGGCAGCTGGCCGCCCTCACCGGGCTTCGCGCCCTGGGCGAGCTTGATCTGGATGTCGTCCGCGAACGTCAGGTACTCCGACGTCACTCCGAACCGGCCCGACGCGATCTGCTTGATCGCCGAGCGCCGCTCGGGGTCGTGCAGGCGCTCCGGGTCCTCGCCGCCCTCACCGGTGTTCGACTTCGCGCCGAGCCGGTTCATGGCGATGGCGAGGGTCTCGTGCGCCTCCGCCGAGATGGAGCCGTAGGACATCGCGCCGGTGGAGAACCGCTTGACGATCTCGCTGACGGGCTCGACCTCGTCGACCGGCACGGGGGTGCGCTCGCCGGTCTTCAGCTCGAGCAGCCCGCGCAGCGTCATCAGCCGGCTGGACTGCTCGTTGACGCGGTTCGTGTACGACCGGAAGACGTCCATCTGGCGCGTCTTGGTCGAGTGCTGCAGGCGGAACACCGTCTCGGGGTCGAACAGGTGGTCCTCGCCGTCGCGACGCCACTGGTACTCGCCACCGGTCGCCAGGCGGCGGTGCGCCAGCCGGTTGCCGTTGGACGGGTACGCGTCGGCGTGCCGCGCCGCGACCTCGGCCGCGATGACGTCCAGGCCGATGCCGCCGAGCCGGCTGGTGGTGCCGGTGAAGTACCGGTCCACGAGCGGCTGGGACAGGCCGATGGCCTCGAACACCTGCGCGCCGCGGTACGACGCGATGGTGGAGATGCCCATCTTCGACATGACCTTCAGGACGCCCTTGCCGAGCGCCTTGATGAGGTTCTTGACCGCGGTCTGCGGCGCGACGCCCGGCAGGTAGCCGCCGGTCGCCAGGTCCTCGACGGTCTCCATCGCCAGGTACGGGTTCACCGCGGCGGCGCCGTACCCGATCAGGAGCGCGACGTGGTGCACCTCGCGGACGTCGCCGGCCTCGACGACCAGCGACACCTGGGTGCGGGTGTGCCGGCGCAGCAGGTGGTGGTGCACGGCCGACAGCAGCAGCAGCGACGGGATCGGCGCCTGGTCGGCGTCGGAGTTGCGGTCGGACAGCACGAGGAAGCTCACGCCGTCGGCGACCGCGCGGTCGCACTCCGCGAAGATCTCCTCCAGGCGCTGCTCCAGCGCCGCACCGCCGCCGTCGACCTTGTACAGGCCGCGGACGATGGTCGACCGGAACACGCCCGCCATGGCGGGGTCCTTGTGGATCTTGACGATCTTCGCGAGGCCGTCGTTGTCCAGCACCGGGAACGGCAGCACGAGCTTGCGCGCGTGCAGCGGCGTGTCCTCGAGCAGGTTCGGCTCCGGGCCGATGGCCCCGCCGATGGACGTGACCATCTCCTCGCGGATCGCGTCCAGCGGCGGGTTCGTCACCTGCGCGAACATCTGCGTGAAGTAGTCGAACAGCATCCGGGGGCGCTCCGAGAGCACCGCGACCGGGGTGTCCGAGCCCATGGCGCCCAGCGGCTCCGCGCCGGTCGCGCCCATGGGCGTCAGGAGGATCTTCAGCTCCTCCTCGGTGTACCCGAACGTCCGCTGCCGGCGGCGGACCGACGCCGACGAGTGCGCGATGTGCTCGCGCTCGGGCAGCTGCTCCAGGTAGACGGAGTTCTCCCGCACCCACTGCGCGTACGGGCGCTGGGCGGCGAGCTGCGCCTTGATCTCGTCGTCCTCGACGATGCGGCCCTGCCCGGTGTCCACCAGGAACATCCGGCCCGGCTCCAGGCGGCCCTTGCGGACGACCGTCGCGGGGTCGAGGTCGAGCACGCCCGCCTCGGAGCCCATGACGACGAGGCCGTCCTCGGTCACCCAGTACCGACCGGGGCGCAGGCCGTTGCGGTCCTGCACCGAGCCGATCAGGGTGCCGTCGGTGAACGTCATCGCGGCGGGCCCGTCCCAGGGCTCCATCAGCGAGGCGTGGTACTCGTAGAACGCCCGGCGGGCGGGGTCCATCTGCTGGTGGTTCTCCCACGCCTCCGGGATCATCATCATGATCGCGTGCGGCAGGGAGCGGCCGCCCAGGTGCAGCAGCTCCAGCACCTCGTCGAACGAGCCGGAGTCCGACCCGCCCGGCGTGCACACCGGCAGCAGCGGGGCGAGGTCGCCCAGCACCTCGGAACGCAGCGTGCCCTCGCGGGCGGCCACCCAGTTGCGGTTGCCGCGCACCGTGTTGATCTCGCCGTTGTGGGCGACCATCCGGAACGGCTGCGCCAGCGGCCACGACGGGAAGGTGTTGGTGGAGAACCGGGAGTGCACGAGCGCGAGCTCGGACGCGTACCGCGGGTCCGACAGGTCGGCGAAGAACGGCTCGAGCTGACCCGTCGTGAGCATGCCCTTGTAGGTGAGCGTGCGGGCCGACAGCGAGGCGAAGTAGATGCCGAGCTCGCGCTCGGCGCGCTTGCGCAGCCGGAACGCGCGGCGGTCCAGGTCGACGCCCGCGAGCTCGCGCGACGGGTCCGCCACGACGAGCTGCCGGAACACCGGCATGGACGAGCGCGCGGTCGGGCCGACCAGGTCGGCGGTGACGGCGACGTCGCGCCACGCCAGGACGTCGAGCTTCTCCTCCGCGGCGATGGCCTCGACGGCCCGCACCGCGACGGTGCGCTCCTCGTCGTCCTGCGGCAGGAACGCCATGCCGATCGCGTAGCGGCCCGCCGGGGGCAGCTCGGCGTCGACCACGTCGCGCAGGAACGCGTCCGGGATCTGCGTGAGGATGCCGGCGCCGTCCCCGCTGTTCTCCTCCGCACCGACCGCACCGCGGTGGTCGAGGTTGAGCAGGGCGGTCAGACCGGCGTCCACGATGTCGCGGCCGGGGGTACCCCGCAGCGTCGCGACGAACGCGAAACCGCAGGCGTCGTGCTCGGCGGCAGGGTCGTACAGACCGTGCTGCTGCACGGGAGAAGCACCGGGACGCACAGGCGACGCGGGCATCAGCACCGTCCTCACGGACCCGCGAGCGGGCCGGGTAGAGCGTTGGGGGGAGGCTGGGACGTCGTCGGCCCGGGCTACAAGTGTGGCGACGATACCTGCCGGAAACACAGGTGCTCACATCGCGAGAAAGTGAGGTGGGTCACACGGCGGGGGCGCCGCGGTCAGCGGGCGGGGTCGTGCTCCGCCACCTCGTCGTCCTGGCCTGCGGGTCCGTCGTCCTCGCCGGTGGCCGTCCGCGCTGTGGGCGCCTCGGTCACGACGGGATCCGTGGGGGTCGCGGGTTCTGCGGAGGGTGCCGCATCAGCCCCGGCCAGGAGGGGTGTGGTCTCGCGTCCAGGATGGCGACGTCCGACGAGGACGAACGCTACCAGCGCCCCGAGGCCGACGATGATCGACGTCCACACGTTGAGCCGGAACGGGCCGACCATCTCCGCCGGGTCGATCCGCAGCAGCTCGATCCACAGCCGCCCGGTCGTGTACACGACCACGTACAACCAGAACACGCGGCCGTGACCCAGCCGGAAGCGGCGGTCCAGCCAGATGAGCAGCGCGGCACCGGCGAGGTTCCACAGCAGCTCGTACAGGAACGTCGGGTGGAACAGCGTCCCTGAGTCGAAACCCGCGGGCAGGTGCGCGTCGTCGATGCGCAGACCCCACGGCAACGTCGTCGGACCGCCGAACAGCTCCTGGTTGAACCAGTTGCCCAGCCGCCCGACCGCCTGCGCGACCAGCAGCCCCGGCGCGAGCGCGTCCGCGAACACCGGGAACGACACCCCGGCCCGGCGGCAGCCGATGTACGCACCGACCGCACCGAGCGCGACCGCACCCCAGATGCCGAGGCCGCCCTCCCAGATGTACAGGGCGCGCACGGGGTCGCCGCCCGCGCCGAAGTACGCGTCCGGCGAGCTGATCACGTGGTAGAGCCGCCCGCCGACGATGCCGAACGGCACCGCCCAGAACGTGATGTCCAGGACCTGCTCCGGATCGCCACCCCGGGCCTTCCACCGCCGCTGCGTCATGATGACGGCGACGACGATGCCGAGGAGGATCGCCAGCGCGTAGGCGCGCAGCGGCACGGGGCCCAGGTACCAGACGCCCTGGGGCGGGCTCGGGATCGCGGCGGGGATCATCACACCGGCAGCCTAGGCGACATCCCGGGCGAACCGGACCGCCCGCCCACGGGCAGGACGCCGCTCCCGTTCCGGGACACCGAGGCCGTCACTCGTCGTCGAGGTCGTCCGTCAGGAGTGACGACCTCGCCGACGAGTGACGACGTCGAGGCCGCGGGAGCGCCCCGGGCGACCGGGGGCGCCCCAGGGTGCGGCCCCGGTGGCCCCGGGGGGGGTGACGCGGCGCAGCCGACGTCGGGAGCGCGGACGTCGGCGCAGCCGGAGTCGAGGGGCACGCATGTGCGGGTCCGCGGACGTCGGCGCAGCCGGAGTCGAGGGGCAGGCACGGGCGGGTCGCTCCCCCGCGCCCACGGCGCGGCGTCCGCGTCAGCGCGCCGTGCGGATGCCCTCCGCCAGCCCGGCTGCGACGTCGGCCAGCGCGTCCAGCCCCGCCGACTCCGACGCGGCACCGCTGAGCGCGCGCACGAACGCCGAGCCCACGATGACGCCGTCGGCGTACCGGGCGATGTCGCGCGCCTGTTCCGGCCGGGACACGCCGAGCCCGACGCACACGTGCTCGGCCCCGGCGGCGCGGGTGTCCGCGACGAGCTGCTCGGCGCGGGCGCCGACGGTGGTCCGCTCCCCCGTCACGCCCATGGTCGACGCCGCGTAGACGAACCCGCGCGAGGCGGCGGACGTCATGGCGAGACGCTCGGGGGTCGACGACGGCGCCACGAGGAAGACCCGGTCCAGGTCGTGCGCGTCCGACGCGGCGACCCAGTCGGCGCCCTCGTCGGGGATGAGGTCCGGCGTGATGAGCCCGGCACCCCCGGCGGCGGCGAGGTCGCGGGCGAAGGCGTCGACGCCGTAGCGCAGCACGGGGTTCCAGTAGGTCATGACGAGCACGGGCGCGCCGGTCGCGGCGATCTGCTCGACGGCACCGAAGACGTCGCGCACGCGCGTGCCGCCCGCGAGGGCGTGGTCCACCGCGGCCTGGATGACGGGGCCGTCCATGCCGGGGTCGGAGTACGGCAGGCCGATCTCGACGACGTCCACCCCGGCCTCGACCATCGTCGTCGCCGCGCGCACGGACGCCGCGACGTCCGGGAAGCCCAGCGGCAGGTAGCCGACCAGCGCCGCGCGCCCCGGACCGCCGTCGGTCCCGGCGCGCAGCCGGTCCAGCGTCGCCCCGGTGCGCGAGCCCGTCGCCTGGTCCGTGCCGCTCACAGCTGCTCCCCCTCGTCGGCGTCGACCACCGGCTTGTCCTCGATCAGGTCGAACCAAGCCGCGGCCGTGGCCACGTCCTTGTCACCGCGACCGGACAGGTTCACCAGGATCACCGGCTCCTGCCCCGCGGGGACGTCCCACGTCGCGACCTCGGCGCCGAGCTGGATCGCCCCGGCGAGGGCGTGCGCGGACTCGATGGCCGGGATGATGCCCTCGGTGCGGCACAGCAGGCGGAACGCCTCCATGGCCTCGTCGTCCGTGACCGGGCGGTACTGCGCGCGACCGATGTCGTGCAGCCAGGCGTGCTCGGGGCCGACGCTCGGGTAGTCGAGGCCCGCGGACACCGAGTGGCTGGGCAGGGTCTGCCCGTCCTCGTCCTGCAGCAGGTACGACTTGGTGCCCTGGAGCACGCCGGGCGAGCCGCCGCTGAACCGCGCCGCGTGCCGCCCGGAGGAGATGCCCTCGCCGCCGGCCTCGAAGCCAAACAGCCGCACCGACGGGTCGTCGAGGAACGCGTTGAAGGCGCCCATGGCGTTGGACCCGCCGCCGACGCACGCGGCGACGGCGTCGGGCAGCCGACCGACCTCCTCGGCGAGCTGGGCCTTCGCCTCCTCGCCGATGATCTTGTGGAAGTCGCGCACCATCTCCGGGAACGGCGCCGGACCCGTCACGGTGCCCAGCAGGTAGTGCGTCGACTCGACGTTGGCGACCCAGTCGCGGAACGCCTCGTTGATCGCGTCCTTCAGGGTCCGGGACCCGATGGCGACCGGGACGACAGTCGCGCCGAGCAGCTGCATGCGCGCCACGTTCAGGGCCTGCCGGCGGGTGTCCTCCTCGCCCATGTACACGACGCACTCGAGGCCGAGCAGCGCGGCGGCGGTCGCGGTGGCGACGCCGTGCTGCCCGGCGCCGGTCTCCGCGATCAGGCGCGTCTTGCCCATGCGCTTCACGAGCAGCGCCTGGCCGAGCACGTTGTTGATCTTGTGCGACCCCGTGTGGTTGAGGTCCTCGCGCTTGAGGAACACCCGCACGCCGGGCGCGACGTGCGCGGCGAACCGCGGCACCTCGGTCAGCGGGCTCGGACGCCCGGTGTACGTGCGGTGCAGCCGGGACAGGTCGGCGCCGAACTCCGGGTCCGCCTGCGCCTTGCGGAACTCCGCCTCGAGCTCGTCCAGCGCCGCGATCAGCGCCTCGGGCACGAACCGCCCGCCGAAGTCGCCGAAGTACGGCCCCTGGTGGGTGGCCAGCGGGCCGCCCTCCGTCGGCTGCCCCGCGGGCACCTGCGGACCCGTGCGTCCCGTCGTCACCTGCTGCTCCTCGTCCCTCGTCCGTGCGCGCCGGTCACTGCCGGACCGCGCGCAGCGACGGGTGCGAGCCCGCCGCCACCAGGTCCGCGACCGACTGCCGCGGCGCGTCGTCCGTCACCAGCGCCTCGCCGACCAGCACGGCGTCCGCGCCCGCCCGGGCGTACTCCATGACGTCGTGCGGCCCGCGCACGCCCGACTCGGCGACCTTGACCACGTCGGCCGGGATCGCCGGGGCGACCCGCGCGAACGTGCCGCGGTCGACCTCCAGGGTCTTGAGGTCCCGCGCGTTGACGCCGATGACCCGGGCGCCCGCGTCCACGGCGCGCACGGCCTCCTCGGTGTCGTGCACCTCGACCAGGGCCGTCATGCCCAGGGAGTGCACGCGCTCGACCAGCGAGGTCAGCACGGTCTGCTCCAGCGCCGCCACGATCAGCAGCACCAGGTCCGCGCCGTGCGCCCGCGCCTCCCACACCTGGTAGGGCGTGACGACGAAGTCCTTGCGGAGCACCGGGATGTCCACGGCCGCGCGCACGCTGTCCAGGTCCGCGAGGGAGCCCTTGAACCGGCGCTGCTCGGTCAGCACCGAGATGACGGACGCGCCGCCCTTCTCGTACTCCGCGGCCAGCGCGGCCGGGTCGGTGATCGTGGCGAGCGCGCCCTTGGACGGGCTCGACCGCTTCACCTCGGCGATCACGGTCACGGCGTCCGCCACCCGCAGGCGGGAGACGCAGTCCTTGGCGCCCGGCATCCGGGCGGCGCGCTCCTTGAGCACGGCCAGGGGCGTGGCGGCCTCGCGGACCGCGAGGTCCTCGCGCACACCCGCCACGATGTCGTCCAGCACGGTGCCCATCGGCGTCTCATCTCCCCCGAGGTCGACGGCGGCGCGCACCGGGGCGCGGGAGCCCGGGGCTCCTCGGCGACGACCACGTCACCCGTACGGGTGACCTCGGCCGTCGGTCCGCCTCGGCCATCGTACGGGGACCCGCGGGCGCCCCTGACCACGCGGCCAGCCGGTGGACACCCGGGCGCCCGGCGCCGACGCGCGGGACGCGAGCCGGGCAGCGGGGGTCAGTACCCGTAGTACCCGGTGTTGAACCCGTCGACGAAGCCCGGCATGAAGGCGAACACGAAGAACAGCAGCCCCCACGCCGTGCCCAGGGCCCCGACGATGATCCCCGCCAGGGCCAGCCCGCCGTTGTTCGCCTCGCCGCGGCCCACCGCCTGCCGGGACAGCACGCCGGTGATGATCGCGGGGATGCCGGTCAGCGCACCGCACAGGAGCAGGCCGACGAGACCCAGCACGAGCGACCAGATGCCGAGCGAGTTCTTCGGGTAGAACGCCGGGGCGTACGGCGCCGCGCCGTACGGCTGGGCGTAGCCGGACGCGTCGTAGCCTGCGGGCTGCCCGTACGCCGGGGGCTGGCCGTAGGCGGGCACCTGCCCGTACGCCGAGCCCTGCCCGTACGCGGGGGCCGGTCCGGAGGGCGCCTGGCCGTAGGCGGCCTGCTCGCCGTAGACGGGCGGCTGGCCGTACGCCGGCGGCTGGCCGTACGGGGAGGGCTGGCCGTAGGGCGACGCCTCGCCGTACGGCGACGGCTGCCCGGAGGGCGACGGCTCGTCGTACCCCGGTGCCTGACCGTAGGGCGACGCCTGCTCGCCCGGCCCGGCCTGGCCGTACGGGTACTGCTGGCCGTAGGGCGACGGCTGGCCGTACGGGGACGGCTGGCCGCCCTGCGGGGCGTACGGGTCGCGGGCGGGGTCCGTGGGCTGGTCGGGCGTGCTCATGGGTCCTCCTGCGGGCGGGTCTGGCGGCGGCGGGCGACGGTGCGCCGCCCCGCATCCTAGGGCGCGCCGGGCGGCGCGGGCGGCGCCCACCAGCCGGTTCACCCACCTACGCGGGCGAGCGCATCAGACCGGGGCCAGCAGCCCGGCCCAGGCCGGGACGTTGCGGGCGACGGAGTACAGCACCACGACGGCGGCCCCCACGAGGGCCACGGTGACGGAAGGCCCGCGGGCCGGTCCGCCGGTGCGGACGGCCCGGGTCAGCCACCAGGCCCACAGCCCGAGGAGGACGGGGACGAGCAGCACCCACAGGGGGTTCATGGCCCAGGCGCCGGCGAGGTCGCCGACGAGCAGGTCGTGGGTGGCCCGCAGCCCGCCGCAGCCCGCGCAGTACAGCCCGGTCAGCGCGTACAGCGGGCAGACGCCCCACGACCCGGTGCCGTGGGGGTCGCGCAGGACGAGCGCGGCTCCCGCGACGGCCGCCGCGCCCGCGACCGCGAGCGGCCCGCGCGCGGCACGGAGCCGGG
>NZ_RFFI01000139.1 GCF_003696205.1 Cellulomonas triticagri | reverse complement strand
GGCCGCTGCGGCACGGGCGGCTGCGGCGCCGCACCCCGGTGCCCGAGCAGCCGGCACCGCTGGTGCGGTGGGTGGCGCGGCTGCGCCGGTCGGGTCGCGGGTCCGCCGGTCCGGACGAGCAGGGCCCGCTGGGGCAGGATGGGGCGCGTGACGAGCGCGCCTGACCCGAGCCCCACGACCGACCCGCCCGGCGCCGACGAGGTGCGGGTGCTGACCGACCTGGCCGAGCGGTTCGCCCGCTCCGCCGGCGACCTGATCCGCGCGAACCGGCCCGACCGCGTCCAGGTCGCCGCCACCAAGTCCAGCGAGGTCGACCCGGTGACCGCCATGGACCTCGCGTCCGAGGCGCACCTGCGCGAGCTGATCGCCCGGCACCGGCCCGACGACGGCGTCCTCGGCGAGGAGGACGGCTGGCAGCCCGGCACGTCCGGCCTGACGTGGGTCCTCGACCCGATCGACGGCACGGTCAACTACCTCTACGGCGTGCCCGCGTACGCGGTGTCCGTCGGCGTGGTCGCGGGGGAGCCCGACCCCGAGCGCTGGACCGTCGTCGCCGGGTGCGTGCATGCGGTGGTCGACGGCACCACCTACACGGCCGGGCGGGGGCTGGGTGCGTTCCGGGACGGTGCGCCGATCGCCGTGAACCCCGCGCGCCCGCTCGCCACGTCGCTCGTGGGCACGGGCTTCGGGTACCGCGAGGAGCGCCGCCGCGTGCAGGGTCGCGTGCTCGCCGCCCTGCTGCCCCAGGTCCGGGACATCCGGCGCATCGGCTCGGCGGCCCTCGACCTGTGCCGGGTCGCCGAGGGGACGCTCGACGCGCACTACGAGCGCGGCCTGAACCCCTGGGACCTCGCGGCGGGCGAGATCATCGCACGGGAGGCGGGTGCGCAGGTCACGGGTCTGCGTGGTCGCGCGGCGAGCACGGACATGTCCGTCGTCGCGCCGCCGGAGACGGCCGCCGTGCTCGCCGCGCTGCTCGCCGACCTGGGCGCCGACACGGACGACTGAGCCCGGCGTGCACCGCGCTCCGAAATGAGGCACAATCCGGGGCGCCTGACGGGAACAACCGGCGCCTGCCGCGAGTTGGACCCGCGTACCGATGACCACCACCAGACGGAGCGTGACCACACCACATGGCAACCGACTACGACGCCCCGCGCAAGACCGAGGAGGACCTGAGCGAGGACTCGCTGCAGGAGCTCCAGGCCCGGCGCTCCGACAAGAACTCGGGCGTGGTGGACGAGGACGAGACCGAAGCCGCCGAAGGGTTCGAGCTCCCGGGCGCGGACCTGTCCGGCGAGGAGCTGTCCGTCCGGGTGCTGCCGCGCCAGGCCGACGAGTTCACCTGCTCCAAGTGCTTCCTGGTCCACCACCGCAGCCAGCTCGCGTTCGAGAAGGACGGCATGCCCGTCTGCTCCGAGTGCGCCTGACCTGCACGTCCGGACGCGCCTGACCGGCGCGTCCCACCCAGCCGTCGCGACGCCGGCCGGACCCCCGTGGTCCGGTCGGCGTCGTCGTCCCCGGGCGTTGCAGGGCCGGGGGAGCGGCCCCTGGGCGGGGCGGCACGCCGCCGGTCAGTCGATGGTGGCCGGCTCCGCCGGCGCGGGGGTGGCACCCGCCGCGACCAGGGCCGCGACCAGGTCCTCGGGGCGCCGCGTCGACACCAGCCACGACGGCGTCGGGTCGGCGGGGTCCGCGACCTCGACCAGCACCGCGGTGCGCACCCACCCGCGCAGCACGACGTGCGTGCGGGCGTCCAGGCCGGGCCCGAGCGCGTGCCGGGTGGCGTCGACGTCCAGTGCCCGGGGCGCCCGCAGCAGCCGCGCGGGGATGTGGGCGTCGCCCGCGTGCAGCTCGCCGTCGGCGACGCGCACGCGCGTGGACAGCCGGACGGCGCCCACGGCGGCGGCGACCAGGGCGATCCCGCCGGCGACCAGCCCGGGCACCATGCCGAGCGGCCACAGCACGATCGCGCCCATCACGCCGAGCGCGGGCACGAGGGCCCACCCGGCGGGGGACGGCCGCAGCCGCTCGTCGAAGGCGGGCGCGGCGGCGGGCTGAGTGGTCGGCACCCGCTCATCGTCCCATCTCCGCCGGGTAGGGTCGGGGCCCGTGACGGACCACGCCGACGAGACGTCGACCCCCCAGCCCCTGACCGTGCTGCTGCGCCGCCTGGACGAGGGCGTGCCGGTCCCGGGCTACGCCCACCCGGGCGACGCGGGCGCCGACCTGGTGACCCGCGTGGACGCGACGATCGCCCCGGGCGAGCGCGCGACCTTGCCGACCGGCATCTCGATCGCGCTGCCGGAGGGCTTCGTCGCCCTGGTGCACCCGCGCTCGGGCCTGGCCGCGAAGCACGGCGTGACGATCGTGAACGCCCCGGGCACGGTGGACGCGGGCTACCGCGGCGAGATCGCCGTGACGCTGCTCAACACCGACCTGCGCGAGCCGGTCGTGCTGCACCGTGGGGACCGGATCGCCCAGCTCGTGATCCAGCGCGTCGAGCGGGCGCTGTTCGTCGAGACCGAGACGCTGCCGGAGTCCGTGCGCGGTGCGGGCGGCTTCGGGTCCAGCGGCGGCTGGCGGGCGGCCGACGGCGGGGGAGCGCCCGCCGTCCCCGCGCCGGGGGCGTCCCGCTAGGTGCACCCCGCCGTGCGGACTACTGTGGAGACGAACGCGCCCGCGACGCGGGCGACCCGGGGAAGGGACTGAGGGTGGCGCTATTCCGGCGCGGTGCGAAGGGTCGCACCGCCGAGGACGAGACCGCGACCGGCACTGACGCCGTCGAGGACACCGCCGACACCGCGACGGACGCCGCCGAGGCGCCCGCCGAGGTGGCGCAGCCGGCCACGGCCGGCCCGGTCGACCGCTCGGCCGGTCCGTGGGACGAGTCCGAGGACGTCCCCGCGGGCCCGCGCGTGGACCTGGGTGCCCTGCGGCTGCCCGGCGTGCACGGCATGGAGCTCCGGATGGAGATCGACAAGAAGTCGGGCACCGTCACGGCGGTCGGCGTGACGCTGGACGGCTCGACCCTGCAGATGCAGGCGTTCGCCGCCCCGCGCACCGACGGCATCTGGGACGAGATCCGCGAGGAGATCGGCGCGTCCGTCGGCAAGCAGGGCGGCGCCGTGGACGACGTGCCCGGCCCGTTCGGCCGCGAGCTGCTGGCCCGCCTGCCCGTGCGCACCCCCGAGGGCCGCACCGGCCACCGGCCCGCCCGGTTCGTGGGCGTCGACGGCCCTCGCTGGTTCCTGCGCGGCGTCATCACCGGCCGCGCGGCGGTCGACGAGGAGGCCGCCACCCGCCTGGAGGACTTGTTCCGCCGCACGGTCGTCGTGCGCGGCACCGAGGCGCGCGCCCCCCGGGACCTGCTCGCGCTGACGCTGCCCGGCAACGCCGAGGGCGTCACCGCGCAGTCCGCCCCGGCGGGCGCCCCCGCGACGCCGTCGTTCGACCCCCTGACCCGCGGCCCCGAGATCACGGAGATCCGCTGACATGTCCCTGTCGCTGCGCGAGCACCTGCGCAAGGCCGTCGCCTCCCAGGAGGAGATCGAGGCCGACGAGGAGCGCGAGGACGCCGTCCGCGCCACCGGGTGCACCCCGGTCGCGCAGACCGGCGAGCGTCGCCGCGAGAAGGTCTCCGGCGTCATCCGCTCGGTCGTGCTGCGGCCGCGCCAGGGCGTGCCCGCGCTCGAGGCCGAGCTGTACGACGGCAGCGGCAACCTCGTGCTGGTCTGGCTCGGTCGGCGCGAGATCGCGGGCGTCGAGCCCGGTCGCCGTCTGAAGGTCGAGGGCATGGTGTGCACCCGCGAGGGGCGCCGGTCCATGTTCAACCCCCGCTACGAGCTGCGGCCCCGGCCCGGTGAGTGACCGGACGCCGACCGGCCCCGAGGACGCCTCGGCCCCGGTGACGCCCGAGCAGCCCGCCACGCCGGGTGCCCCCGCGCGCGGCATGCGCGCCATCGAGGGGGAGCAGTTCTCGTTCGCCGACTCGATCGGCGGCGTCCGCGGCGCCGTGGAGTCGGTGCTGCCGGGCTTCCTGTTCGTCGTGGTGTTCGTCGCGGCCGGCCAGGAGCTCCGTCCCGCGCTGATCGCGTCCGCCGCCGCGGCGCTGCTGGCGGTCGTCGTGCGCGTGGTCCAGCGCACCCCGGTCACGCAGGCGCTGTCCGGCGTGCTGGGCGTCGGCATCGGCGTGATCTGGGCCTGGCGCACCGGCGAGGCCAGCGACTACTTCGCGTGGGGCCTGCTGACCAACGTCGCCTACCTGGTGGCGTTCGCCGTGTCGGCCCTGGTGGGCTGGCCGCTGGTCGGCCTCGTGCTCGGCCTGTTCCGCGGCGACGGCCCGCTGTCCGAGTCCGGCTCGTGGGCGGGCGCGCTGGCGTGGCGCCACGACCGCGCGCAGCGGCGGCTCTACTCCGCGGTGACCTGGCTGTGGGCCGGGATGTTCGGGCTGCGCCTCGTGGTGCAGGTCCCGCTGTTCCTCGCCGACCAGGTCACCGCGCTCGGCACCGCCAAGCTCGTGATGGGTCTGCCGCTGACCGCCGTGGTGCTCTGGCTCAGCTGGATGCTGGTGCGCGGGAGGACAGCAGCGTCGCCAGCTGCTCCTCCGACGCCTCCCGGCCCGTGACGAACAGCAGCTCGTCGCGTCCCTCCAGCGTGTCGTCCGGCGACGGCTGGAACGGCCGGTCGTCCCGGACGATCGCCGCGAGCACGGTGTCGGCGGGCCAGTCGATCTGACCGACCAGCGACCCGGCGAGCGGGGAGTCCTCGGGGAGCGTCAGCTCGAGGATGTCCGCGCCGGACTGGTGGAAGGTGAAGATCCGCACGAGGTCGCCGACCGAGACGGCCTCCTCGATCATCGCCGTCATGATGCGCGGCGTGGACACGGCGACGTCGACGCCCCACGCCTCGTCGAACATCCACTCGTTCTTCGGGTTGTTCACGCGCGCGACCGTGCGCGGCACCCCGTACTCGGTCTTGGCGAGCAGCGAGATGACGAGGTTCGCCTTGTCGTCGCCCGTGGCGGCCACGACCACGTCGCACTCGTCGGTGCGGGCCTGCGTGAGCGTCGGCAGCTCGCACGCGTCGGCGAGCAGCCAGTCGGCGTCGGCGACCTGCGCCACGCGCATGGCGGACGGCTGCCGGTCGATCAGGGTGACCTCGTGCTGGTTGGCGAGCAGCTCGCGGGCGATGGACCGCCCGACCGACCCGGCCCCGGCGATGACGACCCTCATGCCGTCACCTCGGGCGCGGCGGTGACGGTGCGCTCGACGGCCGCCGAGTCCTCGGCGCGCAGCAGCAGGTGCACGATGTCGTTCTCCTGGAGGACGGTCTGGGCGTCGGGCAGCAGGCCGTCGCCGTAGCGGGTGAGGTACGCGACGCGGGCGCCGGTCGCCTCCTCGAGCAGGCGCAGCGGCTTGCCGACCCACCCGTCGTGGACATCCACCTCGGACAGCTGGATCTTGCCGGACGCGTCGGTGAACTGGCTGGTCGCGCCCATGGGCAGCAGCCGCCGCAGCACCTGGTCCGCGGTCCACCGCACGGTGGCGACGGTCGGGATGCCCAGGCGCTGGTAGATCTCGGCGCGGTGCGGGTCGTAGATCCGGGCGACGACGTTCTCGATGCCGAAGGTCTCGCGCACGACGCGCGCGGCCAGGATGTTGGAGTTGTCGCCGTCGGAGACCGCGGCGAACCCGAAGGCGTCGTCCACGCCCGCCTGGCGCAGGACGTCCCGGTCGAAGCCGAGGCCGGTGACCTTGCTGCCCTGGAAGTCGGCGTCGAGGCGCCGGAACGAGTCGGGGTTCTGGTCGATGACGGCGACGGAGTGGCCGTGGCCCTCCAGCGACTGCGCGAGCGTCGCGCCCGCGCGGCCGCAGCCCATGATCACGAAGTGCACAACGCGGAACGCTATACCCGTGGCGCCCGTGCGCGCCTCACCGCCCGGGTGGACGCGGAACCGCCCGGGTGCGCCTAGCATGGTCGCTCGTGCCGGACCTCGCGGATGCCGCCAAACGCTTGCTGCTGGGCCGACCGGTCCGCAGCGAGAACCTGGGGCACACCCTCCTCCCGAAGCGCATCGCGCTCCCGATCTTCGCCTCGGACGCGCTGTCGTCGGTCGCGTACGCCCCGGACGAGGTGCTGCTGACCCTCGCGCTGGCGGGTGTGGGCGCGACGATGATCTCCCCGTGGGTCGGCCTGGCGGTCGTGATCGTCATGGTCACGGTCATCGCGTCCTACCGGCAGAACGTGCACGCGTACCCCTCGGGGGGTGGCGACTACGAGGTCGCCACCGTGAACCTGGGGCCGAAGGCGGGCGTCACCGTCGCCAGCGCGCTGCTGGTCGACTACGTGCTGACCGTCGCGGTGTCGGTGTCGTCGGGCGCGCAGTACGCGGCCTCGGCGCTGCCTGCGCTGCGCGGCCACGAGACGCTGTTCGCCGTCGCGGTGGTCGTCCTGCTGACGCTGGCGAACCTGCGCGGCGTGAAGGAGTCCGGCCGGGCGTTCGCGGTGCCGGTGTACCTGTTCATGATCGCGGTGGGCAGCACGGCCATCGCGGGCTTCGTGCAGTACCTGACCGGGGACCTGCAGCAGGCCGCCACGCACGACCTGACCATCGTCCCGGCCGAGGGGCTGGACCAGGGCCTCATGGGAGCCGCCGGCGCCTTCCTCGTCCTGCGGGCCTTCGCGTCCGGCTCGGCGGCGCTCACCGGCGTCGAGGCGATCAGCAACGGCGTGCCGTCGTTCCGCAAGCCCAAGTCGAAGAACGCCGCGACCACCCTGCTGCTGCTGGGCTCGCTGTCGGTGTTCCTCATCATGTCGATCCTGACGCTGGCGAACCTCACGGGCATCCACTACGTCGAGGACCCGGCGACGCAGCTGCTGCGCGACGGCGTCCCGGTCGGCGAGGACTACGTGCAGGACCCGGTCATCGGGCAGCTCGCGCAGACGGTGTTCGCGTCGTTCCCGCCCGCGTTCTACCTGGTGGCCGTCGTCACCGGCCTGATCCTGGTGCTGGCCGCCAACACCGCGTTCAACGGCTTCCCCGTGCTCGGCTCGATCCTCGCCAAGGACGGCTACCTGCCGCGCCAGCTGCACACCCGCGGCGACCGGCTCGCGTTCTCCAACGGCATCCTGTCGCTCGCCGCCGGCGCCATCGCCCTGATCGTGGCGTTCGACGCGCAGGTGACCCGGCTGATCCAGCTCTACATCGTGGGCGTCTTCGTGTCGTTCACGCTGTCCCAGCTCGGCATGATCAAGCACTGGACGCGCGAGCTGCGCACGCAGCCCGACCCGGAGCGCCGCCGCCAGATGACCCGGTCGCGGGTCATCAACGCCGTCGGCTTCGGCATGACCGGCACGGTGCTCGTCATCGTGCTGCTCACGAAGTTCACGCACGGCGCGTGGATCGCGATCCTCGCGATGATCGTCGTGTTCATCGGCATGCAGGGCATCCGGCGGCACTACGACCACGTCCGCGAGGAGCTCGCGCTGGACGAGGACGTCGCCGCCGCGAAGGCGCTGCCGAGCCGGGTGCACGCCATCGTCCTGGTCTCGCACCTGCACCGGCCGACCATGCGGGCCATCGCCTACGCGCGCGCCTCGCGGCCGCAGACGCTGGAGGCGGTCACGGTCGGCGTGGACCCCGAGGACGCGCAGGCGCTGCGCGAGCGCTGGGAGGCCCTGGACCTGCCCGTGCCGCTGCGCGTCCTCGACTCGCCGTTCCGGGAGATCACCCGGCCGATCATCGCCTACGTCCGCTCGATCCGGCGGGACAGCCCGCGGGACCTGGTGGTCGTCTACATCCCCGAGTACGTGGTCGGGCACTGGTGGGAGCAGCTGCTGCACAACCAGAGCGCGCTGCGGCTCAAGGGCCGGCTCCTGTTCACCCCCGGTGTGGTGGTGGCCTCGGTGCCGTGGCAGCTCGCCTCGACGGAAGGACAGACCGGCATGGAGGACCACGTGCGCAGGACGACGAGCCGTGGGCTCTGACCGCGTGCCCGCACCGGGCGAGACGGTGGAGCTGGAGATCGGCAACGTCGCGCACGGCGGGCACTGCGTCGCCCGGCTGCGGACGCCCGGCGAGGACGGCCCGGGCCGGGTCGTGTTCGTGCGGCACGCCCTGCCGGGCGAGCGGGTGCGGGCGCGGCTGACCGAGACGGGCGCGAAGGCGCGGTTCTGGCGCGCGGACGCGGTCGAGGTGCTGGACGCCTCCCCGGACCGCGTGGAGTCCGCGTGGCCGGAGGCCGGTCCGGACGGCGTCGGCGGCGGCGAGCTCGCGCACGTGCGCCTGGACGCCCAGCGCGCCTGGAAGTCCGGCGTGCTCGCCGAGCAGCTGCAGCGCCTCGCTCGCGTCGAGCGGGACGTCCCCGTGCACGCGCTGCCGGGCGACGACGAGCGCGGCGGCCTCGGCTGGCGCACCCGCGTCGGGTTCCTGGCGGACGCGCAGGGCCGGGCGGGCATGCGCCGGTTCCGGTCGCACGACGTCGTGGCCGTGGACCGGATGCCGCTGATGAGCGAGGCGCTGGTCGACCTCGACCTGCTGGGCCGCCGGTGGCGCCCGGGCGCGCGCATCGAGGCCGTCGCGCCCGCCGACGGGGACCAGCCGGTCGTGCTGGTCGACGACGAGCCGTTCGACCTGCGCCGCGGCAAGGTCGACCCCCGCCCGAACGCCCGCACCGCGGTGCGGGAGAAGGTCCGCGTCGGCGAGCAGGAGTGGGCGTACCGCGTCGCGGCGGCCGGGTTCTGGCAGGTGCACCGCGAGGCGCCCGCCGCGCTGACCGGCGCCGTGCTGGACGCGCTCGGCGACGTCGATGGCGGCACCGTCCTCGACCTGTACTCGGGCGCGGGCCTGTTCACGCTCCCGCTGGCCGACGCGGTGGGGGAGTCCGGCTCCGTCGTCGCGGTCGAGGGGGACGACCGCGCCGTCCGCGACGCCCGCCGCAACCTGCACGACCGCCCGCAGGTCGCCCTGCACGGCGGGGACGTCGGCGAGGTGCTGGCGTCCGGCGTGGCCGGGTCCGGCGTCGACGCGGTCGTGCTCGACCCGCCGCGCGTGGGCGCCGGACGGGACGTCGTCGCCGCGGTCGCGGCCCTCGGTCCGCGCCGCGTCGTCTACGTCGCGTGCGACCCGGCGGCGCTGGCCCGGGACGTGGCGTACCTGGGGGAGGCGGGCTACGCGCTCGCCGACGTCCAGGGCTACGACCTGTTCCCGATGACGCACCACGTGGAGGCGGTCGCGGTCCTCGACCGCTGACCGGTCTGCAACTGCTCGTCCCGCGCGCCGAACCGGGTGCGCGGGGCGGGACGTCGGCCTAGCGTGGGCAGCGGGCGCCGCCGCCCGTGGCGCCCGGGACCGGAAGGAGCCGACGATGACCGCACCGCACGAGGGTGGCCCGCGCGAGTCCGCCGCCGAGGCGACGCGCCGCGTGGCCGAGGCGAGCCGACGCGCGACCGCCGAGCTGCACAAGCAGGGCACCCCCGACTACGACCCGCGGCAGCACGAGAAGGCCGTCGAGCGCGAGCGGCGCGCGATCGAGGACGCCTCCGGCTCCTGACGCGCCGTCCCGCAGCGCCCCGGGCGCCGGCCCCGGGGTCGGCGCCCGGGGCGTCGTCGTCCGCGCGCCGCCGGTGCGCCCGGACCGCCCCCGGC
>NZ_RFFI01000138.1 GCF_003696205.1 Cellulomonas triticagri | reverse complement strand
GGCCCCGCCCGGCACGCCGCCGACGCCCGGCACCCCGCGTGGCACGGCGAGCCGCACGCCGCCGGTGCCGCCCCCCTCACCGCCCTGACCGACCCCGACCCGAGGACGGACCGATGACCGCCACCCCGACCGGACCCGCGCAGCCCGCGCACCCCGCCGGCGACGCCCCCGAGGCCACCGCCGTCTTCCGCCGCGCGCTGCGCGACATGGCCGTGCTCGTCGCGGGCGTGACCGTGCTGGGCGTCGGCATCGGCTACCTGGTCGCCGGTGCCCCCGGCGTGTGGGGCGCCCTGATCGGCGCGGGCATCGCGCTGGTGTTCTCGGGCGCGACGACCCTGTCCATGCTGTGGACGTCGCCCACCGAGCCGGGCCGGATGATGGCCGTGATCATGGGCATGTGGCTGGGCAAGGTCGCGCTGGTGATCGTGCTGCTCGCGGTCCTGCGCGGCATGGACTTCTACGACCGGTACGTGCTGGCCGCGGTCGTGGCGGTCGCCGTCATCGGCTCCGCGCTGCTGGACTACCGCGCCGTCTCCCGGGGCAGGATCCCTTATGTGTCACCCGCGAGTGCTGGGACCGAGGTCCCGAATGCGGACGACTCGGGCAAGAGCATGTGAATCCGTAGGCTAGGCTCTCAGCGAACCACCCACGACGGCCGGGTCCCGGTGGCGTGACCCAACCTGGGACCGCCCGCCGGAGCCTTCGACCTACAGGAGACTGCTCTGTCCAGCCTTGCGACGATCCTGCCGCTCGCTGCCGAAGGCGAGGGGTTCCACCAGCCGTCGATCGCCGAGTTCTTCCCGTCGGCCATCTGGTTCGAGGGCACGATCTTCGAGATCAACCGCATCCAGCTCGTGCGCTTCGTCGCCGTCGCGGTGCTGCTGATCCTCATGGTCGTGGCGGCCCGGCGTGCGCGGCTCGTCCCGCGCCGCGGCCAGAACATCGCGGAGATCCTGCTCGACTTCGTCCGGATCAACGTCGCCGAGGACATCATCGGCAAGGAGAAGGCCGGCAAGTACGTCGCCTTCCTCACGACGGTGTTCTTCGCGATCCTCGCGTTCAACATCACCGGCGTGATCCCCGGCCTCAACATCGCGGGCACCTCGCTGATCGGCCTGCCGATCATGCTGGCCCTGTGGGTGTACGTCATGTACCTCGGCGCGGGCTTCAAGGCGCACGGCTTCGGCGGGTTCCTCAAGGCCTCGCTGTTCCCGCCGGGCGTGCCGAAGGTCCTGTACGTCCTGCTGACCCCGGTCGAGTTCCTGCAGGTCTTCATCATGCGGCCCGCCACGCTGGCGATCCGGCTCATGGCCAACATGGTTGCCGGCCACCTCATGCTGGTGCTCTGCTTCGCCGCGACCCAGTTCCTGCTGATCGACTCGGGCTCCGGCGCGCTGATGCCGTTCGGTGCGCTGACGTTCGTCGGCGGCGTCGCGATCACCCTGTTCGAGGTGTTCGTCGCCGCCTTGCAGGCCTACATCTTCGTCGTCCTCACGGCTGTGTACCTCAGCCAGTCGATCGAGGACGAGCACTGACCACCTGACCCACCGGGGGCCGTCACGGACCCCGCACCCAGTCGACCACCGCCCGACCGGTCGGTGGCCAAACGGAAGGAACGAGCAAGCGTGTCTCTTCTCGCGGACCCCAGCGTCATCCTTGCTGCTGAGAACGCCATCTCGGGCAACATCGCCACGGTCGGCTACGGCCTCGCGGTGCTCGGCCCGGGCATCGGCCTCGGCATCCTGATCGGCAAGACCGTCGAGGGCATCGCCCGCCAGCCCGAGGTCGCCGGCCAGCTCCGGACCACCATGTTCATCGGTGTGGCGTTCGTCGAGGTGCTCGGTCTCCTCGGCCTCATCACCGGCTTCCTCTTCACGTGATCGGCGCCGCGCTTCCCGCGGCGAGCATCCTGGCCGCGGAGACCGAGACGGTCGAGGGCTGGCGCCTGCTGGTCCCGGCGTCCTACGACCTGCTGTGGTCGACGGTCGTCCTGATCCTGATCGCGGTCGTCTTCTCCAAGCTCGTGCTGCCGAAGTTCCAGGCGGTGCTCGACGAGCGCACGGAGAAGATCGAGGGGGGGCTCGCCCAGGCGGCCACCGCCCAGGAGGAGGCCGCCGCCGCGAAGGCGGAGTACGAGCAGCAGCTCCAGGACGCCCGCACCGAGGCCGCGAAGATCCGTGAGGACGCGCGCGCCGAGGCCACCGCCATCGTCGCGGAGTCCCGCGCGAAGGCCACGGCCGAGCAGGCGCGCATCGCCGAGACGGCGCAGCGGCAGATCGAGGCGGAGCGCCAGCAGGCGGCCGTCCAGCTGCGTGCCGACGTCGGCACGCTCGCCACGGAGCTCGCCTCCAAGATCGTCGGCGAGTCGCTGGCGGACGAGGCCCGTCGCAGCCGCGTCGTGGAGCGCTTCCTCGACGAGCTCGACGCCCAGACGACCGCGACCGCGGGTAAGGGGAACTGATGCGAGGGACGAGCCGGGCGTCGCTGGTCGCCGCGGAGGGCCGGTTCGAGCCGGTGCTGCGCGAGGCCGGTGCGCAGGGGCGGCTGCTCGGCGAGCAGCTGTTCGCGCTGGTCGACGCGCTGGACTCGTCCGGCTCGTTGCGGCGCACCCTGACCGACCCGTCGGCCGCCGGTGACGCCAAGGCCGCGCTCGTCGCGCGGCTGCTCGGCGCGGCGGACCCGCGCGTGGTCGAGGCCGCGAGCGGCCTCGTCCGGGCGCGCTGGTCGGCCGAGGAGGACCTCGCGGACGCCGTCGAGCAGCTGGCCTTCTCGGCCGTGCTCGCCTCGGCGGAGTCCGACGGGACCCTCGAGCAGGTCGCCGAGGAGCTGTTCCGGCTGGGCCGCGCGCTCGCCGGGCAGCGCGAGGTGCGTCGGCTGCTCTACGAGGACTCGGTGCACGCCCAGGCGCGCGGCGACCTCGCGGACCGGCTGATGAACGGCACGGGCGCCACGGCGACCCGCGTGCTCGCGCGTCGCGCCGCCGTCGCCCCCCGGGGCCGCCGGTACGTCGCGACGATCGGCCACCTCGAGGACCTCATCGCGGAGCGGCGCAGCCGCACGGTCGCCACGGTGACCTCCGCGGCCGCGCTCGACGCCGCCCAGCAGGCGCGGCTCGGCGACATCCTGGCCCGCGCCTACGGTCGCGAGATGCAGGTGCAGGTCCTGGTGGACCCGCACGTGCTCGGCGGCCTGCGCGTCCAGGTCGGTCCCGAGGTGATCGACGCGACCGTGCTCGCCCGGCTGGCCGACGCCCGCCGACGACTTGCCAGCTGACGGGTTTGACCGCCCGACCCCGACCCACGTGGGAGCGCACGCAGGACGCGTGCTGCACGACAGGAGAGATGCCATGAGCGAGCTGCAGATCCGGCCGGAGGACATCCGCGCCGCGCTGGACAGCTTCGTCACGACGTACGAGCCCACCGGTGCGGCCTCCGAGGAGGTCGGGCGCGTCACCCTCGCCGGTGACGGGATCGCCCGGGTCGAGGGCCTGCCCGGTGCGATGGCCAACGAGCTGCTGCGCTTCGAGGACGGCACGCTGGGCCTCGCGCTCAACCTCGACGTCCGCGAGATCGGTGTCATCGTCCTCGGCGAGTTCACCGGCATCGAGGAGGGCCAGGAGGTCCGCCGGACCGGCGAGGTGCTCTCCGTGCCCGTCGGCGACGCGTTCCTGGGCCGCGTGGTGGACCCGCTGGGTCAGCCGATCGACGGCCTGGGCGAGATCGTCCCCGAGGCGCGCCGCGCCCTCGAGCTGCAGGCGCCCGGCGTCATGGACCGCAAGTCGGTGCACGAGCCGCTGCAGACCGGCATCAAGGCCATCGACTCGATGATCCCGATCGGCCGCGGCCAGCGTCAGCTCGTCATCGGCGACCGCCAGACCGGCAAGACGGCCATCGCGATCGACACGATCCTCAACCAGAAGGCCAACTGGGAGAGCGGCGACCCGGAGAAGCAGGTCCGCTGCATCTACGTCGCCATCGGTCAGAAGGGCTCGACCATCGCCTCCGTGCGTGGCGCGCTCGAGGAGGCCGGCGCGCTGGAGTACACGACGATCGTCGCGGCCCCGGCGTCCGACCCGGCCGGCTTCAAGTACCTGGCGCCCTACACCGGCTCGGCCATCGGCCAGCACTGGATGTACGGCGGCAAGCACGTCCTCGTCGTGTTCGACGACCTGTCGAAGCAGGCCGAGGCGTACCGCGCCGTGTCGCTGCTGCTGCGCCGCCCGCCGGGCCGCGAGGCGTACCCCGGTGACGTCTTCTACCTGCACTCCCGCCTGCTGGAGCGTTGCGCGAAGCTGTCCGACGAGCTCGGTGGCGGCTCGATGACTGGTCTGCCGTTCATCGAGACCAAGGCCAACGACGTCTCGGCGTACATCCCGACCAACGTCATCTCCATCACGGACGGCCAGATCTTCCTGCAGTCCGACCTGTTCAACGCGGACCAGCGTCCCGCCGTCGACGTCGGCATCTCGGTGTCCCGCGTCGGTGGTGCCGCGCAGGTCAAGGCGATGAAGCAGGTGTCCGGCACGCTGAAGCTGGACCTCGCGCAGTACCGGTCGCTCGAGGCGTTCGCGATGTTCGCGTCCGACCTGGACGCCGCGTCCCGCGCGCAGCTGACGCGTGGTGCGCGCCTGATGGAGCTGCTCAAGCAGCCCCAGTACTCGCCGTTCCCGGTCGAGGAGCAGGTCGCGTCCATCTGGGCCGGCACCAAGGGCAAGCTCGACGACGTGCCGGTGGAGGACATCCGCCGGTTCGAGACCGAGCTGCTGGACCACCTGCGCCGCAACACCGAGGTGCTCAGCACCATCGCGTCGACCGGCAAGCTCGGTGACGACGTGGAGGCCGACCTGGCCGCCGCCGTCGACGCCTTCCGCGCGAACTTCCTCAAGGGTGACGGCACGCCGCTGACCGGCGAGGTCGAGCCGGAGGAGGAGACCGAGGTCGAGCAGGAGCAGATCGTCCGGCAGAAGAAGGGCTGACGATGGCCGGACAGCAGCGCGTCTACCGGCAGCGGGTCCGGTCGACTCAGTCGCTGAAGAAGATGTTCCGCGCCCAGGAGCTGATCGCCGCCTCGCGGATCGGTCGCGCCCGGGACCGGATGGCGGCCGCCGCGCCGTACTCCCGGGCGATCACGCGGGCCGTCTCGGCGGTCGCCACGCACTCGGACGTCACGCACCCGCTGCTCGCGGAGCGCCCGGGCACGACCCGGGTGGCCGTGCTCGTCGTCGCCGCGGACCGCGGCATGGCGGGCGCGTACACCGCGTCGGTGATCCGCGAGACGGAGCGCCTGGTCACCCGGCTGCGCGAGGAGGGCAAGGAGGCCGTGCTGTACGTCGCCGGCCGCCGTGCCGAGTCGTACTTCCGGTTCCGCAAGCGCGAGCTCGCGGCGTCGTGGACCGGCGAGTCGGACAGCCCGTCGTCGGAGCTGGCGGAGGAGATCGCGAGCACGCTGCTCGAGGCCTTCGACACGCCGGAGGCCGATGGCGGCGTCGGTGAGCTGCACATCGTGTCGACGCAGTTCGTCAACATGGTGACGCAGCGCCCGCAGATCGTCCGGATGCTGCCGCTCGAGGTCGTCGAGGGCGTCGCGCCCGCCGGTGACCACGAGGCGCTGCCGCTGTACGAGTTCGAGCCGGACCCCGAGCAGGTGCTCGACGCCCTGCTGCCGCGGTACGTGCGGACGCGCATCTTCGCGTGCCTGCTCCAGGCCGCGGCGTCCGAGCTCGCCGCGCGGCAGCGGGCGATGCACACCGCGACGGAGAACGCCGAGGACCTGATCCGCACGTACACGCGGCTGGCGAACCAGGCCCGCCAGGCCGAGATCACCCAGGAGATCAGCGAGATCGTGTCGGGTGCCGACGCGCTCGCCTCCTGAAGCCCAGACCGCACGACCCGAACCAGCCCGCCGGACCGCCGGCGGACGACCGAAGGCAGGCAGACATGACCGCGACCACCGTCGACGCGAAGGACACCACCGCCACGCCGGGCGTGGGCCGCGTCGCCCGCGTGATCGGGCCCGTCGTGGACATCGAGTTCCCCGCGGACCAGATCCCCGACATCTACAACGCGCTCACGGTCGACATCGACCTGTCCGGGCAGGGCGAGGGCGAGGGCGCGTTCACGATGACCCTCGAGGTCGCCCAGCACCTGGGCGACTCGCTGGTGCGCGCCATCGCCCTCAAGCCGACCGACGGCCTGGTCCGCGGCGCGCAGGTGACCGACACGGGCTCGCCGATCAGCGTCCCGGTCGGCGACGTCACCAAGGGTCACGTGTTCAACGTGACCGGTGACGTGCTGAACCTGGCCGAGGGCGAGAAGTTCGAGGTCACCGAGCGCTGGCCGATCCACCGCAAGGCCCCCGCCTTCGACCAGCTCGAGTCGAAGACGCAGATGTTCGAGACCGGCATCAAGGTCATCGACCTGCTCACGCCGTACGTCCTCGGCGGGAAGATCGGCCTGTTCGGCGGCGCCGGCGTCGGCAAGACCGTCCTCATCCAGGAGATGATCCAGCGCGTCGCGCAGGACCACGGTGGTGTGTCGGTGTTCGCCGGTGTCGGCGAGCGCACCCGTGAGGGCAACGACCTCATCGTCGAGATGGAGGAGGCGGGCGTCTTCGACAAGACCGCCCTCGTCTTCGGCCAGATGGACGAGCCGCCGGGCACGCGTCTGCGCGTCGCCCTGTCGGCCCTGACGATGGCGGAGTACTTCCGCGACGTCGCCAAGCAGGACGTGCTGCTGTTCATCGACAACATCTTCCGGTTCACGCAGGCCGGTTCCGAGGTGTCGACGCTGCTCGGCCGCATGCCGTCCGCGGTCGGGTACCAGCCGAACCTCGCCGACGAGATGGGCCTGCTGCAGGAGCGCATCACCTCGACGCGCGGTCACTCGATCACCTCGCTGCAGGCGATCTACGTCCCCGCGGACGACTACACCGACCCGGCGCCGGCGACGACGTTCGCGCACCTCGACGCCACCACGGAGCTCTCCCGTGAGATCGCCTCGCGCGGTCTGTACCCCGCGGTCGACCCGCTGGCGTCGACGTCCCGCATCCTCGACCCGCGCTACGTGGGCCAGGAGCACTACGACGTGGCGACCCGCGTGAAGTCGATCCTGCAGCGCAACAAGGAGCTCCAGGACATCATCGCGATCCTCGGTGTCGACGAGCTGTCGGAGGAGGACAAGACGGTCGTCGCGCGTGCGCGTCGCATCCAGCAGTTCCTCTCGCAGAACACCTACATGGCCGAGAAGTTCACGGGCGTCGTGGGCTCCACCGTGCCGGTGTCCGAGACCGTCGAGGCGTTCAAGAAGATCGCGGACGGCGAGTTCGACCACATCTCGGAGCAGGCCTTCTTCAACATCGGCGGCCTCGAGGACCTCGAGCGCAACTGGGCCCGCATCCAGAAGGAGTACGGCGTCTGACGACGTCGGCTCCACCCCCTTCGATCCCGCCCACCCAGGAGGTTCTCGCACCATGGCCCAGCTCGAGGTCGACCTCGTCGACACCGACGGCACCATCTGGTCCGGTGAGGCGCGCCAGGTCAGCGCCCCCGCGTCCGACGGCGAGATCGGCATCCTGGCCGGGCACACCCCGGTCCTCTCCGTGCTCCGGCACGGGGAGGTCCGGGTGATCGAGGCCGGCGGTGCCGTGCACCGCTGGTCGGTCGAGGGCGGGTTCCTGTCCGTCGACGGCGACCAGGTCACCGTGGTCGTCGACGCCGCCGAGGCGGTCGCCGCCGGCACGTCCGGCCGCTGACCGACCGGGCGACGGGCGGGACGGCGGCGTGAGCGGGCACCACATCGCGCTGGTCGCCCTGCTGCTCGCCGCGCTGGTCGTGGTCGTCGCCGGGCTGGCGGTGTCCCGCTGGCACTCCCTGACCCGCCGCGTCGGGTCGTTCCGCAGCACGCAGCGCCGCCACGGCCGCTGGGTGCGCGGCATCGCGCACTACGGCGCCCGCGACCTGTACTGGTGGCGGCTGCGGTCGCTGGCTCCGCGCCCGGAGCAGACCTGGCCGCGCGGGCAGATCGGCGTCGTCGAGCGCCGCGCGGCCGTCGAGGGCACCGAGCCGGGTGGCCCGCTGCTGGTGCGGCTGCGCGTCGCGCCCGGCGAGGAGGTCGAGCTCGTCATGACGCCGGAGGCCTACGCAGGTCTCACGTCGTGGCTGGAGGCCGCACCCCCGGTGGCCCACCACGTGATCTGATGGTGGGTCGCGGCCCGCACCCGGCCGCTCCCCGATCCAGCACGAAGGACGTCCCATGCGCCTGCTCGTCGCGCGCTGCTCCGCCCGGTACAGCGGCCGGCTGAACGCGCACCTCCCGCTCGCCACCCGCCTCGTGGTGGTGAAGGCCGACGGGTCGGTGCTGCTGCACTCCGACGGTGGCTCGTACAAGCCGCTGAACTGGATGAGCCCGCCGTGCACGCTGCGCACCGCGGACGCCGAGGGCGAGGCCGCCGAGCGCGGCGTCACGCAGGTGTGGACCGTGCAGCACACCAAGAGCGACGACCGCCTCGACATCGAGGTGCACGAGGTGCTGCACGACTCCGCGCACGACCTGGGCGTGGACCCGGGCCTGATCAAGGACGGCGTCGAGGCGCACCTGCAGGAGCTCATGGCCGCGCAGATCGAGGTGCTCGGGTCGGGCAGCACGCTGGTGCGCCGCGAGTACCCGACGGCGATCGGCCCGGTGGACATCCTGGCCCGTGACGCCGCGGGTGCGACGGTCGCGGTGGAGATCAAGCGCCGCGGGGACATCGACGGCGTCGAGCAGCTGACCCGGTACCTGGAGCTGCTGAACCGGGACCCGCTGCTGGCGCCGGTGCGCGGCGTGTTCGCGGCGCAGGAGATCAAGCCGCAGGCCCGGGTGCTGGCCACGGACCGGGGCATCGCGTGCCTCGTGCTCGACTACGACGCGATGCGCGGCGTCGACGACGTGGACTCGCGGTTGTTCTGAGCACGCCCCTGAGTGCGGCTGCGTACGCCATCATGGGACGTGTGACCCCCACCACGCGACCCCCCGCCGACGTCGTGCTGCGCGGGGAGGTGGTGACGCCGACCGAGCTCGTGCCGGACGGCGTCGTCGTCCTCGCCCGCGACCGGATCGCCTGGGTCGGTCCCGCGCACCAGCTGCCGGGGGAGTGGGCCGGGGACCTGCCCGCGGACCCGGCACCGGGGACCACGCTGCTGCCGGGCCTGGTGGACCTGCACGACCACGGCGGCGGCGGGGCGAGCTTCCCGGACGCGACGACGCGCGAGGAGGCGCTGATCGCGGTGCACGAGCACCTGCGGCACGGCACGACGTCGCTGGTGGCGTCGCTGGTGACCGCACCCCGGGACGTGCTGCTGGCCCGCGCGGAGCTGCTGGCGGGGCTGGCGGACGCGGGGCACCTGGTGGGCATCCACGCGGAGGGGCCGTTCCTGTCCGCCGACCGGTGCGGCGCGCAGAACCCGGCGGACATGCTGGCGGGGGACCCGGCGCTGGTCGCCGACCTCGTCGAGGCGGCGCGCGGGCACCTGGTGACGATGACGGTCGCCCCGGAGGTCCCGGGCGTCGCCGACGGGCACGGTGCGCGCGACGGCCGGGCGGCGGTGGACGACGTGCTGGCCGCCCTGGTGCGCGGCGGTGTCGTGCCGTCCGTCGGGCACACCGACGCGTCGGCCGAGCAGGTGGACGCCGCCGTGGGGCGTGCGCGGGCGCTGCTCGCGGGCGGACGGCGCAGCGCGGCGGCGG
>NZ_RFFI01000137.1 GCF_003696205.1 Cellulomonas triticagri | reverse complement strand
CCGGGCGCCGGTCCGCCGCCCGCCGCTCGCCCGCGATGCGGTCCCCGGCGCGGCGCGTCCCCCGCACGCGGCGGCGGTCGGCGCCGAGCTTGGCGTCGTACATCGCCTCGTCGGCGGCGTGCAGCAGCAGCTCGGTGGTGTGCGTGCGGTCGGCCAGCGCCGCGCCGACGCTCCCCCGCACCCGGGCCCACTCGCCGGACGTCTCCACGGAGACCTCGCCCATGGCGGTCACGGCCGCGACGGCGGCGCGCACCTGCGCGCGGGTACCGGTGACGAGCACGGCGAACTCGTCGCCGCCGAGCCGGGCGACGGCGCCCCCGGCGGGCACGAGCGAGCGCAGCCGCTCGCCGACCGCCACGAGCACCCGGTCCCCGACGGCGTGGCCGTAGGTGTCGTTGACGCCCTTGAACCCGTCGAGGTCCACGTACATCACGGCGACGGCCCTGCGCGCGCCCAGGGGGCCGCCGGCGAGGGCGTCGTCGACGAGCCGGTGGAAGTGCGCGCGGTTGACCAGCCCGGTGAGGGCGTCGTGGTCGACCATGTGGGCGAGCCGTGCCTCCAGCTCCTTCTCCTGCGTGACGTCGAGCAGGACGCCGTGCAGGCGGGGCCGGCCGTCCTCGTCCAGGCGGAGCACGGCGTCGTCGCGCACCCACACGTCGTGGCCGTCGCGGTGCCGCAGCCGGTAGGTGATGGACGGCAGCATCTCGCCCTCGGCGAGCCCGGCGCGCAGCGCGTCCTCGTGGGTGCGGAAGCCGCGGTCGGCGGGGTGGATGCTGCGGGACCACACGGTGGGGTCGGCGATCCACTCCTCGGGGGCGTAGCCGAGCATCCACTCCAGGCGGGGGCTGACGTACGAGAACCGGCCCTCCGGCCCGGGCTCGCCGATGTAGACCACGGCGGGGACGTGCTCGACCAGCAGCCGGTAGTGCAGCTCGGCGGCGCGCAGCTCCTCCGCGAGGCGCTTGCGCTCGGTGATGTCCTGCGCCATGCCGATGGCGTAGTCCGGCAGGCCGTCGGCGCCGCGCACGAGGGAGACGGTGAGGTCGACCCAGAGGGTCGAGCCGTCCTTGCGCACGAACCGCTTCTCGAGCGCGAACCCGTCGTTCTCGCCCGCGAGCATCTCCCCGAACAGCCGCTCGTTCTCCTCGACGTCGTCCAGGGCCGTGTAGGCCGAGAACGGCATGGAGGCGAACTCCTCGGTGGAGTAGCCGAGCAGGCGGCGCAGGGTGTCGTTGGTCAGCGGGGTGCGGCCGTCGAGGGACACCAGGCCGATGCCGATGGGCGCGGCCTCGATCAGGCTCTCGACCTGGCGGATGCGGGCGGTCTGCCGGGCGATGACGGCGGCGGGGTCCTCGGCCGCGACCCCGCCCTTGCGGCGGCGCGGCAGCCGCCGGTTCGACGCGGGTGCCGCGGGGGTGTCGGCGGGCGCGGTGTCCTGCGCGACACGCGCGGTGGCGATGCCGTCGAGGGGGAACCCGCCCTCCCGGGTCAGCGCGGCGAGCGCGCCGCTGAGCACCCGCGCGCCCTCGGCGGCGTCCGGCCACTGGCCCTGCGGCCCTCCCGCGTCCACTCCCTGACCCATCCTCGCTCTGGCGTCGCACCCCGGCAGGCGGGGCACCTGTCCTGGTCATCGGCCTGGGCGGAGGGTATCTGAGTGCTCGACCGGGTGGTCCCGGCCGCCGGGCGGGTGAGGTCCGCGGCACAGCTCCGCCCCGGGTCCGCGCGCGGCGGACCCGGGGCGGAGGGGCGGTGATCAGACCTCGGAGGAGCCGAGGTCGGGGGCGGCGACGAACGCGACGCGCGCGGACGCCGCGCCGTGCAGCTCGAGCACGACGACCTCGTTGCCCGCGGCCCGCAGCACGGGCCCGGGGACGTACATCGTCGCGGTCGGCCCCGCGCTCCAGTGCCGGCCGAGGGGGAACCCGTTGACCCACACCAGGCCCTTGCCGAAGCCGTCGAGGCGCAGGAAGTGGTCGGCGCCGGCGACGGTGTCGAACGTGCCGTGCAGGAACGCCGGCCCGGCGACGGGCGCCTCGACCTCGGCCACCGGCGCGGCGGCGAGGCGCTCGGCGAGGGCGGGCTCGACCTCGTCCAGGCGCAGCGCGACCGTCTCCCAGTCGGTGACCTCGCGGGCGGCGGTGCGGGCGGGACCGATCAGGCCCTTCGGCTCGCCGATCCGCGGGCCGTAGTTGACCCGGCCCTGGTCCTCGACCAGCAGCGTCAGCACGCCGTCGCGGGCGGGCAGCGGCACGGTCCGGCTGTGCTCGGTGCGGCTCAGCACGCCGACGGGCTCGCCGTCGAGGGCGACGACGGCGCGGTCCCGCACCTCGGTGAACGTGATCGCGCGGTCCGCGGCGGTCACGCGGGTGCGGTAGAGCACGAACCCGGACCACTGCGCGAGCTCGTCGTGCGTCGGCAGGTGGTCCCAGGTGCGGGTCTCCCCCAGCACGTCCACGACGTCCGCGAGCGCGACGCGGCGGGTGAGGTCCACGGTGAGCTCGGGCGCGGGCGCCGGGTCGGCGGGCACCTCGTCCGGCACCGGCGCGTACCGGGCGATGACCTCGCGCATGGCGTGCCACTTGGGCGTGACCGCACCGTGCTCGGCGAGCGGGGCGTCGTAGTCGTACGACGTCGTGATCGGCAGGTAGGTGCCCTTGTCGTTGGCGCCGTTGGTCATGCCGAAGTTGGTGCCGCCGTGGAACATGTAGAGGTTCACGGAGCCGCCCGCGGCCAGCAGGTCGTCGAGGTCCTGGGCGTTCGCCTCGGACGGGGCCACGTGGTGGTGCAGGCCCCAGGAGTCGAACCAGCCGTTCCAGAACTCCATGCACATCAGCGGGCCCGTCGGCTGGTGCCGGCGCAGCAGCGCCAGGCGCTCCGTGGAGCGCGAGCCGAACGTCGCGGTGCGGTGCAGCTCGGGGATGCTGCCGCGGGTCTGCATGGTGTCGTCGGCCTGGTCGCAGGACAGCAGCGGCACGTCGATGCCGCGCGCCCGGGTCATCGCGATGAGCGCCCGCAGGTAGTCCTGGTCGTCGCCGTAGGCGCCGTACTCGTTCTCGATCTGCACGGCGACGACGGGGCCGCCCCGGCTGATCTGGCGCTCGGCGACGAGCGGGAGCAGCTGGTCGTAGTACTGCTCGATGGCCGCGAGGTAGGCGGGCTCGTGCCGGCGGACGCCGACGGTGGGGTCCGCGAGCAGCCAGCCGGGCAGGCCGCCGCCGTCCCACTCGGCGCAGATGTAGGGGCCGGGGCGCACGATCGCGTGCATGCCCTCGGCGGCCACCAGGTCGAGGAACCGGCCGAGGTCGCGGCGGCCGTCGAGGTCGAACCGGCCGCGCTCGGGGGCGTGGAAGTTCCACGCCACGTAGGTCTCGATGGTGTTCAGGCCCATGAGCCGGGCCTTGTGGATCCGGTCCGCCCACTGGTCGGGGTGCACCCGGAAGTAGTGCAGGGCGCCGGAGATCACCTGGTGGGGGCGGCCGTCGAGCAGGAAGTCGCTCTCGCCGATCTCGAAGGTGGGCATGGCTGTGCTGGGCTCCCGGGTCGTGGGGTTCTGGGGTGCGTCTCGGCCCGAGGCCGGGTGGTGCGGGTCGTGCCGCTCGTGCGGCGGGGTCGGCGGCGGGACGGGGTGCGTCCCGCCGCCGACCGGGGCGTCACTCGGTGGTGAAGCCCTGCTCGTTGCCGTACGCGATCGACTGCTGCTGCCAGTTCGCGAAGCCCTCGGTCAGCGTGGTGCTGCCGACGTACGCCTGGCCGACGGTGTCGTTGAAGATGCTGTTCGCGTAGACCTGGAACGGCAGGTACTGCCAGCCCTCGACGACGTCCGCCGCGGACTGCGACAGGACCTCGTTGATCTTCTGGCCGCCGAAGTACTCCGACTCCTTGTTCAGGAACTCGTCGGACTCCAGGTCCGCGGTGGTGGCGGGGAAGCCACCGGCGTCGATGCGGATCGCGGTGCCGTCACCGTGGGACAGGTACGCGAGGAAGTCGTACGCGAGCGCCTTGTTCGGCGCGGCCTCCATGATCGACATCGCCGAGCCGCCGTTCTCGGAGGACACGGAGGCGCCCTCCTCCCACTGCGGCATCGGGGCGACGCGCCACTGACCGGCGGCCTGCTGGACGCTGGCCTCGAGGTTGCCGGGCATCCAGGCGCCGATGGTCAGGGTGGCGAGGGTGCCGTTGCCGAGGCCCTGGTACCACTCGTCGCTCCAGGAGGAGGTCGGGGCGATGAGGTCCTCGTCGAGCAGCTGCTGCCACATCTCGGCGAACTTGGTCGAGCCCTCGTCCGTGAAGTCGACCGTCACGTCGGTGCCGTCGACCTGGTACGGCTGGCCGCCGGCCTGCCAGATCATCGACGTCGCGAAGCCCGCGTCGCCGGTGTCGTTGGTGATGTAGACGTTCGGGTCGGCGGCGTGCAGCGCCCGCGCGGCCTCGAGGTACTCGTCCCACGTGGTGGGGACCTCGACGCCGTACTTCTCGAACACGGTGGTGTTGTAGAACAGCGCCATCGGGCCCGAGTCCATGGGCAGGCCGTAGATGCCCTCGCCCTGCTGCACGGCCGTCCACGGGCCGGGGCTGTAGGTGCCGTCCAGGTCGGACGCGCCCAGGTCGGACAGGTCGGCCAGCGACTCGCCGATGGCGAACTGCGGGACCGCGTAGTACTCGATCTGCGCGAGGTCCGGGATGCCGGAGCCGGCGGCGACCGCGTTCTGCAGCGCCGTGTACTGGTCGGTGTTCGTCCCGGCGTTCACCACGTCGATGGTGACGTCCGGGTTCTCCTCCATGTACGCCTCGGCGATGGGCTCCACGGTGTTGTCCCAGGCCCAGACGGTCAGCGAGCCGCTGTCGGTGGGGCCGTCGGAGGCCGCGTCGCCGCCGCCGGAGGAGCAGGCGGTCAGGGCCAGGGCCAGGGCACCGGCGGCAGCGATGCCGCTGGCGAGCCTGCGGGGGGTGGTGGTCATGCGAGGGGTCCTCTCACTTCGTCGTCAGGACGGATCACGGGTGGGGGGTGGTGCGGGCTACTCCTTGACGGAGCCCGCGGCCAGACCGGACTGCCAGTACCGCTGCAGCAGCAGGAACGCGATGATCAGGGGGATGATCGTGAGCAGCGCGCCGGTCAGGACGAGGTTGAAGATCGCCTGGCCGCCCGCGGTGGCCGCCTGGGCGTTCCACGCGTTCAGGCCGAGGGTCAGCGGGTACCAGTCCGGGTTCTTCAGCATGATCAGCGGCAGGAAGTAGTTGTTCCAGGTCGCGACCATGGTGAACAGCAGGACGGTGACGATGCCGGGCGCCAGCAGCGGCAGGCAGATCTGCGCGAACGTCCGGGCCTCGTTGGCGCCGTCCATCCGGGCGGCCTCCATGAGCTCGGTGGGGATCGCGTCGGCGGCGAACGTCCACATGAGGTAGAGCCCGAACGGAGAGATCAGCGACGGGATGATGACGGCCCACGGGGTGTTGGTCAGGCCCATCTGGCTGAACATGAGGAACGTCGGGACGGCGAGGGCCGTGCCGGGCACCGCGACGGCGCCGATGACGATCGCGAAGATCGCCTTCTTGCCGGGGAAGCTGAACTTCGCCAGGCCGTAGCCGCCGAGCACGGCCAGCAGCGTCGCGCCGCCCGCGCCGACCACGACGTACAGCAGCGTGTTGCCGAGCCACCGCACGAAGATGCCGTCGTCGTAGGTCAGCGTGTCCGCGATGTTGGTGAACAGCGCGAAGTCGCCGCTGAACCACAGCCCGAACGAGTCGAACAGGTCCGACTGCGTCTTGGTGGCGTTGATGAACAGCCACGCGAGCGGGATCAGGCTGTAGAGGCCGACGACGGCGGTGACGACCGTCAGCAGCGCGCTGCGGCGCGGCTTGTCGGAGCTGTACTTCTTGCGGGTGCGCAGCCGGGGGGCGCCGCGACCGGCGCGCGCCGGGGCGGGGGCCGTGGTGGTGGTCATCGCGTCACGCCTCCTTGCGCATGCCGCGCAGCTGGACCACGTAGGCGATGACCATGGTGATGAGGCCCATGATGATCGCGATGGTCGCCGAGTAGTTGTACTGCTGGCCGGAGAAGGACAGCGAGTAGGCGTACAGGTTCGGGGTGAAGTAGGTGGTGATCGCGTTCGGCGCGAGGCTCTGCAGGATGCTCGGCTCGTTGAACAGCTGGAAGCTGCCGATGATCGAGAAGATCGTCGCGATGACCAGGCCGCCGCGGATCGCGGGGATCTTGATGGAGCGGATGACCTGCCACTGGTTGGCGCCGTCCAGCTCCGCCGCCTCGTAGAGCGAGGTGGGGATGGTCCGCAGCGAGGAGTAGAAGATCAGCATGTTGTAGCCGACGAACGACCAGGTGACGATGTTGCCGATCGAGATCAGCACGAGGTCGGGCGACAGCGGGTTCGGCAGCGAGATCCCGAAGATCTCGTTGATGTTCCCGACGAGGCCGAACCGGGTGCCGTACATGAAGCCCCACATGAGGGCGGCCACGACGGCGGGCACCGCGTAGGGCAGGAAGATCGAGATCCGGAAGAAGCTCTTGCCGTACAGCCGCCCGGAGTCGATCGCGAGGGCGACCAGCAGCGCGAGGCCGAGCATGATCGGCACCTGCACGACGAGGAACGCCCCGACGCGGCCGACGGACTCCCAGAACTGCGGGTCGGTGAACGCGCGCTGGTAGTTGTCGAGGCCGACGAAGGCGTTGCCGCCGACGAGCTGCTTGCGGAACAGGCTGAGGTAGATCGAGTACGCGATCGGGGCCAGGAACACCAGGGTGAACACGGCCATGAACGGGCCGACGAAGCCCCAGCCGGTCCACCGGCCGCGGCGCACGCGCCGGCGGGTGGGGGCGCCGGGCGTCGCCACCGCGGGCACCGGGACGTTCTGCGTCGTCACAGCGAGCCACTCCTTCGGGGTCGGGGCCTCCGGGATGTTGACGTCAACATCGGGAGGCGCGGGCTCACGTTGCCATGCGGTCGGGAACCGTGTCAACCGAGACTCCTGACGCATCACCCGCCGGGGTGGCGACGTCACCATCCCGATGATCACGGGACGGTCACGACGACCGTCCGCACCCGCCCCCCTGCGGCTCGTCGGGCCGCGCGCACGGCCGCACCACCGGGGCACCCGGCCCGGGAGTCCCCGATGATGACGTCACCATGCCCTACCATCGGGCGCATGTCCTCCGACCTCGTGCCGTCGCCCCGCGGCCGCACCGGGCCGTCGATCGCCGACGTCGCCCGGGTGGCCGGCGTGTCCGCGCAGACCGTCTCCCGCGTGTCCACGGGCGCCGACAACGTCCGCCCCGAGACCCGCGAGCGCGTGCTCGCCGCGATGGACGAGCTCGGCTACTCCCCCAACCACGCCGCGCGCGCCCTGCGCAACGGGTCCTTCGGCACCATCGGGCTGATCGCGCACCGCCTCGCCCGCACCGGCGAGTCCCGGACCGTCGAGGCCGTCGTCGAGGCGGCCCGCGCCGAGGGCTACACCGTCACCCTCGTCGACGTGCAGAGCCCGTCCTCCGACGACGTCACCGCCGCCGCCGCGCGCCTGTCGCACCAGTCCATCGACGGCCTGGTGATCATCCGCGCCGAGACCGCCACCCCCGCCGGGCTCGTGCTGCCGCCCCGGATGCCCGTCGTCGTCTCCGACTCCCGGTTCGTCGGCCACCACCCCGCCGTCGCCGCCGACCAGGTCACCGGCACCCACGTCGCCGTGCAGCACCTGCTGGACCTCGGGCACCGCACCGTGCACCACCTCGGGGGGCCGGTCGACTCCGCCCCCGCCGAGATCCGCGTCGACACCTGGCGCGAGCACCTGGTCGGCGCCGGGCGCCCCGTCCCCGAGCCCGTGCGCGGCGACTGGTCGGCCCGGTCCGGCTACGAGCAGGGCCGCCGTCTGGCGCAGGACCCCGACGTCACCGCCGTGCTGTGCGCGAACGACGAGATGGCCGCGGGCCTGGTGCGGGCGCTCTACGAGGCGGGGCTCCGGGTGCCCGACGACATCTCGGTGGTCGGGTTCGACGACATCCCGCTCACCGAGTTCCTCTGGCCCCCGCTCACCACGGTGCAGCAGGACTTCCACCTGATCGGCCAGCAGCTCATGGACCTGCTGCTGCGGCAGGTGCGCGGGCGGGAGACGCTGACGGACACCCGGATCGTCGTCCCGACCCGGCTCGTGGTGCGCGCCAGCACCGGCGCGCCGCGCGCTCCGCGCGCCTGACGACGCCGCGCCCGAGCCACGCACGTCGTCAGACCGACGCGGCGGCCCGCGCGCGCTGCGGCGGCTCCTCCTCCGCGACGCCCGTGGCCGTGCGGGTCACCAGCACCGGGCAGTGCGCCCGCTGCACGACGGACCGGCTGGTGGACCCGAGCGCCAGGCTCGCGAACCCGCCACGCCCGCGCGTGCCCACGACGACGAGCCCGGCGTGCCGCGAGCGCCGCTCGAGCACCTGGGCCGGTCGCCCCTCGACGACCTCGAGACCCACCTCGACGTCGTGCCGGGCCGCGGACCAGGACCGGGCGCGCTCCAGCACCCGCTCGGCCTCGTCCAGCGCCACCTCGGCGGGCGAGCGCCCGGGGTAGCCGAGCAGCCAGTACCCGGGGCTCGCCGACTGGTCGACGGTGCTCCAGGCGGTCAGCGCGGACAGCGGGACCCCGGCGCGTGCGGCGTGGTCGTAGCCCGCCTCCAGCGCGCCGAACGACCCGGGCGAGCCGTCGAACCCGACCAGCACCGGCTCCCCGCCCATGCCGGGCAGGTGCGGACCGTCGACCGGCACGACCGCGACCGGGCAGCGTGACCGGTGCAGGACGCCGGTGGTCACGGAGCCGAGCAGCGCGTTCAGCCGCCCGCCCGCGCCGCGCCGCCCGACGACCACGAGGCGGGCGTCGGCGGCCAGGTCGGCGAGCACGAGCGCCGGGCGGCCGTGGGCGACGTGCGCGTGCACGGCGTCCGCGGGCACCCGCGGGCCCTCGCGCGCGACGGCGGCGCCCTCCTCCGCGACGTCGGCGACCTGCGCCCGGACCTGCTGCCCGAGCCAGGACGTCCCGGCCCCGCCGCCCTCCTGCCCGGCGAAGCCCCAGACGTGCACCACGTCGAGGTCCCAGCCGCGCGCGGCGGCGTACGTCGCCGCCCACCGCACCGCCGCGGCGGACTCCGGCGACGTGTCGTACCCGACGACCACCCTGTCGACCATCTCGCGCACCTCCCGTGAGGTCGTGCGTCCGACCCCCACCATGCGCCGACAGGAGCGCGACACGCCAGGGACCGACGTCCCGGGTCAGCGGCCGGTCGTGGAGAAGTGCTGGTAGTCCACCGGGGACGACCAGTCGCCGCCCCACTGCCAGCCGTGCGCCGCGAACGCCCGGACGACGGCATCACCCGCCAGCACCACCCCCGGCTCCGCGGGGCGCGACGCGTACGGCGCACCCTCCGGCGGCAGCACCAGCGTCCCGCGCACGTAGGGGTTCTCCACCGGGTTCAGGTCGATCGCCCGGCCGTACGCGTGCTCCGACCAGCCCGTGCCCCGGCTGATGGGCCGGCAGTTGAACGCCGAGGTGTTGTCCGCCGCCATCGACGCGTCGTCGCTGCCGCCGAAGTCGTCCACCAGCCGCATCGACCGCACCGGGTACCCGAGCGCGTACAGGTCCTCGAACACCGCCACGACCGACGCGGCGACGTCGGCGTGCACCACGAGCTCGCCCTGGGCGGTGCCGCCCGCGAAGTCGTGGTGCGTGACCGTGACGTACCGCAGGTCCGCCAGCGGCACCGGGCAGCCCTCCCGCCAGGACGGGGCCATCCGCGCCGCGAGGTCGGGGCCGATCTCCGCGACGGTGCCGGTGTAGCCCACCGCGCCGAGCGCGTCCGGGGCCGCCGCGCCGTGGTCCTGCCACGCGGCGTCCGGCGCGACGACGGCGACCGGCTCCGGTGCCGCGACGGCCGTCGCCGACGCCGCCTCGGCCGGTGCGTCCGGCC
>NZ_RFFI01000136.1 GCF_003696205.1 Cellulomonas triticagri | reverse complement strand
CCGCAGCCGCCGGTGGCTGGGGTCAGCCCGAGCCCGCCGCCCCGGCGCCGCAGCAGCCCGTCGGCTGGAGCACGCCCGTCGCCGAGCCCGAGCAGTCCTGGGGTGCCCCGGCGCAGCCCGAGGCCGCCCCCGCGCCCGCCTCGGCCCTGCCGACGCGGACCCGCGGGACCGTACCGCCGCCGATCCCGGAGCCCGGGGCCGAGCCCGCGGAGGACCGCCGACCGCACCGCGACATGAGCGCCTGGGCCTCGTCCTGGTCGCCCGACGGTGCACCGGTCCCGCAGCCCACCCGTGCGCCCTCCTGGTCCGCCCAGCCCGCCGCAGGTGCCACCCCGGCGCCCGAGGCGCCCGCGCCGCGGCCCGCGGCCGCGCTCGACCCGGATGCCGCCTCGATGTTCGCCCTGCGGGCCAACATCCAGGAGCAGGCGCTGAGCGAGCTCAGCCAGCTGTCCTCGTACCGGCCGCAGGTCGACTCGCCGTCGGCGGGGGGTTCGCTCACCCGCCGCGTGCCGACCGCGATCCCCGCGGCCCCCGAGATCTCGAAGCCCGAGACCGGGGAGGCCCCGGCGCGCGACGCCGACGGCCTCCGCAGCCGGCTCTCGAGCTTCCAGTCCGGTTCCCGCCGGGGCCGTCGTGCCCTGTCGGAGACCGAGGAGGGGCAGCCCGGTACAGTCCCGGACCAGCAGCCCCGCACCGCGCCCGACTCCCAGCCCGTCCCGCCGTCGCCGTCATGGTGACACCCGTCCCCGCAGCCGCAGCCGCGTCTGCATCACGTCAGGAGGATGTGTGACCACCCTCAGCACCGAGGCAGCCAACTTCGGCTGGCTCCTGGACAACTTCGTCCGGACCGTGCCCGGCACCCGGCACACGCTGGTGGTGTCGGCCGACGGCCTGCTCATGGCGATGTCCGAGCAGCTCGACCGCACCAGCGGCGACCAGCTCGCGGCCATCGTCGCCGGCATGTCGAGCCTGACCCGCGGGGCGGCGCGCCAGCTGCGCGCCGGCGACGTGCGCCAGGCCATCGTGGAGATGGACAACCTGTTCCTCTTCCTCATGAGCGTGTCCAACGGCTCCGTCCTCGCGGTCGTCGCCGACGCCACGTGCGACGTCGGCCTCATCGGCTACGAGATGGCGATGCTCGTCTCGCGCACCGAGGCCACGCTCACCCCGCAGCTGATCTCCGAGATGCGGGGCAGCCTGCCCGTCGACGGCGCGACCCGCGCCCCGTCGGTGTGAGGTCGCGATGAGCGAGCCCGAGTACGAGACCCGGACGGTCCGCCCCTACGCCCTCACCGGCGGCCGGGTGCGGACCGAGAAGGCCGACTACCCCCTCGAGGCGCTGGTCGAGATGCTGCCCGCGGCCGCCGCGGGTCAGGGTCTGACGCCCGAGAAGCGCGCCATCCTGCAGCACGCGTCGCACGGCTACATCTCCGTGGCCGAGCTGTCCGCGCTGCTGCACCTGCCCCTGGGCGTGACGCGCGTCGTCGTGTCCGACCTGGTCGACGCCGGCTTCGTGCGCGTGCACACGTCGCAGCCGGTGGAGACCACGACCGGCCAGTCGCCCGCCCTGTCCCTCAGCGTCCTGGAGAGTGTTCTCAATGGCATTTCCGCCCTCTGACGCCCCCGCGGCGACCGGCCAGGCCGCGGTGCCCACCGCCCGCCCCGGCGGCGACGCCGGGATGGGTGCCGCCCCCACCGTCGTGAAGATCGTCGTCGCCGGTGGCTTCGCCGTCGGCAAGACGACCTTCATCGGGTCGATCTCCGACATCGAGCCGCTGAACACCGAGGCCGCGATGACCGAGCACTCGGTCGGCGTCGACGACGCCGGTGGCCAGTCGGACCGCAAGACGTCGACCACGGTCGCGATGGACTTCGGCCGCATCGCGCTGCCGGGTTCGCTGTGGCTGTACCTGTTCGGCACCCCCGGCCAGGACCGGTTCCTCTTCATGTGGGACGACCTGGTGCGCGGCGCGATCGGCGCCGTCGTGCTCGTGGACACCGACCGCCTGGACCAGTGCTTCCCGGCCGTCGACTACTTCGAGTCCCGTGGCATCCCGTTCGTCGTCGGCGTCAACTGCTTCGACGGCGTCGCGAAGCACCGCCTGGAGGACGTGCGCGAGGCGCTCGCCATCCCGGCGCACGTGCCGGTGCTCTACACCGACGCGCGGTCGCGCACCGCGACCAAGCAGACGCTGATCTCGCTGGTGCAGCTCGCCATGGAGCGTCTGCGCAACGCCTGAGATCCGGACATAACGGACCCGCGCGCCCCGGTAGTATCCGGGGCGTGCGGGTCTATGCCGATGGGTCGGCCCTCGTGCGCTACCTCCCCGAGCCCGACTTCTCCGTCGACTGGCAGCGGTGGGCGGAGCAGCACCAGGGCGACCTCCTCATCTCCTCGCTGTCCCTGGGCGAGCTGCGCTCCGCCGCGCTCCGCGTCCCCCAGCACGTCCGGGCGCGCGCCCACGCCGCGGCCGAGCGCCTCGAGCTGGTCCGGTACTCCGACCAGGCCCTCGGCGTCGCCGCGATGGACACCTCCGTGCTGTCGCCGTTCGCGACGCTGCACATCGGCGTCGCCGTCGCGCACGCGGACGTCACCGGCTTCGCGTCCTACGACCCGCGCGTGGCCGCCGTCGCGGCGATCCACGGGCTCACGGTCGTCTCCCCGGGGCTGCCGCCGCAGTGGTGGGTCTGAGGCGGTCCGACCGGCCGGGACGGCGCTGATAGGGTCACGGCGCACGACCGGGAGGGCTGGCTGAGCGGCCGAAAGCGACGGTCTTGAAAACCGTTGGGGCGTTGAAAGACGTCCTCGTGGGTTCGAATCCCACGCCCTCCGCGCATCGCGCCGGGGTCAGGTGCGCTCCGCGAGGTGCGCCTCGACGGCGGGGAGGAGCCGGTCGGCGAGCGCGATCGCCGACCTGTCCCAGTCGTCGACCTCCGCCAGCGCCGATCGCATCGCGCTCGGGATCGTGTCCGCGTATCGGTCCAACCGGTCGAGCACGTCGTCGACGTCGAGCCGGTTCTCGTCGGCGAACCGCCGCCACGTGTCGCGCGTGACCGCTGCCGGGTCGAACTCGCCCGCGACGCTCATCGCGAGCGCCCGGGCGGTGTCGTCGCGGTACGAGTACGCCAGGCCGGACGCGACGTCGAAGACTGGCGCGAGGCGCACCGAGTCCGCGTCGAGGAGGACCGCGTAGTTGCGGGCGTGCCCGTCCGGCGCGGCGATCAGCGTGTTGAACACCAGGGCGTCCACGAACCGCTCGACGTTCGCCGCGGCGTCGCGCGCGGTGCGCGACCGGTCGCGCAGGAGCCGGATCAGGTCGTCGGCGGTCGGACCCCCGTAGTCCTCGTACTTCTCGCCGACGCCGAGCGCCTGGCACAGGTCCTCCTGGTGCAGCCGGACGAGACCGGCCTCACCCGTGGACGCGCGGTCGAAGCGCGTCACGACGATCGCCGACTCGGACTTGAAGGTCAGGTACTCGGTGGACGCCGCGTCGATCCCGCACGCGGCAGCGGCTCGCATCGAGACGTGCTCGACCAGCGCCTGCGCGGTCATCCGGTAGATGCCCGGCTTCACGATGTGGCTGGTGGCCTCCGCGCCCTGCGCCTCGGCCCACCCGTCCGCGGTGCGGCGCAGGGCGAACTTCTGCTGGCTTCCTCCGAGGGACCAGTGCTCGCCTGGCATGACCCAGCCGGCGTCCTCGTCGGTGCGCATCTCGGCGAGCCGCATCTCGATGTCCGCGTCCGTGAGGAGCACCAGTGCACCGTCGCGCGAGCGAGTCGGTTCGACGTCGTCCGGGAGGCAGAACTGCACGGCCCCGGCGCAGTCCTTCCCGAGCACGGCGAGCAGGGACAGCGGGTCGCGCGCGTCCGCGCCGAACTCGGACGCGATCGACCGCAGGACGCGCTCGTTGTCGGGCAGCAGGCCCCGGAGGTAGTTCTCCACCCGGTCGCCGGTGAAGGTGCCGACCGAGGGGCGCAGCGACAGCGAGAGGGGCGTGGCGGTGGCGCCTCGCGCGTCCGAACCGTAGGTCAGGCGCAGCACACCGGCGCGCGTGCGCTCGATCTGGGCGACCTCGCGGCCGGCCAGGAGGACCGCGAGGCGACGCGGCGTCCTCACGACGACGTCCGGTCGTCCCGGATGACGAGCGAGGCGCCGAGCACGTCGAGGACGCGGAGCGCGCGGGAGAGCTCGACGCTGGACCGCAGGCCGGCCTCGACGTCTCCGATCCAGCGGCGGGACACGTCGGCTGCGGTGCCCAGCTCGGCCTGGGTCATGCCCTGCTCCCGGCGCAGTGTCTTGATGGACTCCCCGAGCAGCGGGAGCGAGCGGGCGGGGAGCAGCCTGTCCGTCCTCATGAATGTCACAGTACCAGCGCATTGCTGCAATGCCACACAGGTGTCGCATTGCAGTAGTGCGACACCTGTGTGGCATCCGACGAGCGAGGACTGTCCCGCGGCGTGGTCAAGCCGCTGATCGGCCTGACGTCACCGGGTCGGGCTGACGCTCACCACCCCGCCCGCGCCGCCATGCCCAGCAGGTACGGCTCCCAGTACGTCCCGGCGGCGGGCCCGCCCCCGCAGGTCCCGTCGGAGCGTCCGACGGTCTTGATCCACAGGTTCGCGACGTGCGGCCCCGTCCCGGTCGCGCCGGGCAGGGCGCCGAGCGCGCGGCCCTCGGGGTTGCACCAGACGGTGCCGTCGGGCCCGGCGAGGGGACCGGCCCCGTTGCGGGAGGTGTCCACGACGAACGCCCGCCCGCCGAGCAGCGCGGACAGGTAGGTGCCGTAGGCGACCTCGTGCTCGGTGCGCTGGAAGTTGGAGACGTTGACGGAGAACCCGGCGGCGCGGTCCACCCCGGCGGCGCGCAGCCGCTGGGCCATGTCGCGGAGGTCGGCCGCGCTCCACCCGAAGCTGTTGCTGCTCGCGGCGTCGAGGTAGACCTCGGCCCCGGCGGCGCGGTAGGTCTCGACGGCGTAGCGGAGCAGGGCGAGGCGCTGCTCGGCGTCGCCGCAGCGGTCGAGGTGCAGCAGTGCGTCGGGCTCGACCACGACGACGGCGCCCCGCCCGAGGCCCGCGGCGACGCCGTCGGTCCAGGTCCGGTACGCGGCGGCGGTGCCGAGGCCGCCGGCGGAGTGGTTCCCGCAGTCGCGGTCGGGGATGGCGTAGGCCACGAGCACGGGGGTGCGTCCGGCGGCGCGGGCGGCGGCGGCGTAGGTGCGCACGGCGGTGGTGCCGTCGGCGGGGCCGAGCCAGCGGGCCGCGCCGCCGGTCGCGGCCTTGTCGAGCAGGTCGGCGTCGGCGGTGCGGCCCTGGTCGCGGGCGGTCCGGGCTGCGCGGGCGACGTCGGAGGTGGGGTCCGCGTACGCCGGGGCGGTGGACAGCACGGTGCGGTAGACGCGCGCGCCGCCGCCGGTGTCGGTGCCCGAACCGCCGCCCGTGCCGGTCCCGGGGCGCACCGGGACGGGCAGGGCGGCGGGCAGCGGCAGCGACACGACGGCGGGCACCCGGTCCGCGGACCCGGTGGGGGCGGCGGTCGACCAGGCGCTCGCCCCGGTGGTGGCGATCAGGTAGATCCGGGCGTGGTCCTTCACGACGAGGCGTGCGCCGGCCGAGGCGGTGCCGGAGGTCCAGAGCACCCGCCCGTCGGACGCGACGACCTGGAGGGCCCCGGCGGCGGTGATCCGGGCGTGCGCGCCGCGGGGCGTCGCGGCGGCGGTGCCGGTGCGCCAGACGGCGGTCCCGGCGCGGGTGAGCACGAGGTCGCCGTCGGCGCCCATGGTGAGGCGGACGTCCCCGGCCGCGACGGACTCGCCCGCGAGCAGCAGGCCGCCGGACGGGACGCGGTCGGCGACGCCGCCGGTGCGCAGGGCGGGGCCGTCGGTGGTGGACTTCCAGGCCACGGTCCCGGCGGTGCTGATCGTGTAGAGCACGCCGTCGGGCTTGACGACCGTGCGGGCGCCGGGCGAGGCGGTCCCGGTGGTCCACAGCAGGGCGCCGCCGGGGGAGCGGACCTCCAGCGCGCCGCCGGTGGCCTGGACGAGGCGGGCGCCGGGGTTGCCGGTGGTGCCGGTGTGCCACAGCGGCGTGCCGTCCCCGAGACGCAGCGTGACGTCCCCGTCGGCACCGACGACGAGCCGGTGCGCGCTGCCGACCGCCGTGAGCGCCCCGCCGGACCGCAGGCTCGCGCCGGTGAGCAGCCGGTCGCCCGCGTCGGACGCGACCGCGGGGGCGAGACCGGTCAGGGCGAGCAGCGCGACGACGGCGGCGACCACCGCGGCGGTCAGGGGCCGGGCCGCCCGGGGACGGGGCCGGTCCCCGTGGCGCAGCGCGGCCCGGGCGGCGAGCACGGGTCGGGAGGCGGGGTCGATCGCGGGGCGGACGGCGGGGGTGTGCGGGCGCGGCATGGTGGGGTCCAGGTCGGGTGCGGGGTTCCCGCTCCCGATCGACCGGAATGCGTGTTCCCGCACGGGACCCCCGGGTGAAACGCGTCACCGCACCCGTGCGCACCCGGTCGCACCAGTGCTCAGCCCAGCGCGGCCGCCACGAACTCCACCGCCTCCAGCTCGTCCAGCGGCCCGCCGCCCTCGTGGGCGTTGTACCGCCAGACCCGCAGCTCCTTGGGTCCCTGCCACGCGTGGTGCGCCGCGACGACGGTGGACGGCGGGACGACGGCGTCCATCATCCCGAGCGAGAACCGCGCGGGGGCGGTGCCCCGGCGGGCGAGCGCGACCCCGTCGACGTACGACAGGGTGCGGAGCACCTGCTCGGCGGACCCGCGGTGGGTGCGCAGGTACTCGACGACCTCGCCGAACGGCTTGGCGTCGGTGATGCCGAGGGCCCGCTCGACGTCGCACAGGAACGGCACGTGCGCGGCGACCGCCCCGACGTCGATGCCGAGCGCCCCGGCGGCGATGGCCATGGCGCCGCCCTGGCTGCCGCCGGTGACGGCGACCCGGGTCGGGTCGACGCCCGGGAGCTCGCGCGCGGCGTCGACGGCGCGGACGGCGTCGGTGAGCAGCCGCCGGTAGTAGTAGGTCGTGGGGTCGGTGATGCCGCGCGTCATGACGCCGGGCACCTGCGGGCCGCCGCCCCAGGGGTCGGGGGTGTCGCCGCGGCTCCACCCGGAGCCCTGCCCGCGCGAGTCGACGTGCAGGTGCGCGAACCCCGAGGACGCCCACAGCAGGTTCTCGGTGGGCTCGCCGCGGCCGCCGCCGTAGCCGACGTACTGCACGACGACCGGCAGGGGGCCGTCGACGCCCACCGGGCGGCGGTACCAGGCGCGCACGGGGTCGCCGCCGAACCCGCGGAAGGTCACGTCGTGCACCTCGACGGTGGTCAGCGGGGTGCGGACCGGGACGACCTCGGGCGGGGCGTGGTGGGCGCGGCTCTCGGCGAGGGTGCTCGCCCAGAACGCGTCGAGGTCGTCGGGCTCGACCAGCGTGCTGGTGTGGGCCCACAGCTGGGGCTCGGGCAGGTCCGTGTACACGTGCGCTCCGTCCTCGGCGACGCCGCCGTCGCGTGCACGGTAGCGGAGCGCGGGCACCCGCAGGCGCCCGCTGGCCCAGGTCAGTCCACGAGGCCCGGGTCGGTGGTGAGGTCGACGGCGGTGCGGACGTCGGTCGCCGGGTCGAGGGCCCCCGCGACCAGGTGCGCCCGGAAGGCCCGGCGCACCGCGTCCTGCTGGTCGACGGTCCAGCCCGGCGGGACGACGAACACGACCTCCACGAGCAGCCGCGGACCGACCTGGGAGACCCGGGTGGCGGCGGGTGCGGGCAGGGCGTGCTCGGCCCGTACGGCGGCCAGCGCGCGCTCGACCTCGCCGGCGACCGGCGAGGTCGGGACGCCCTCCAGCAGCTCGTGGGTGCCGTCGCGGAGCAGCCGCACGGGCGCGGGGGTCAGCAGCGCCACCGCGACCAGCAGCAGCACGGGGTCGACGTACGGGCCGACGGCGTCGGGCCCGGTGCGCTCGAGGACGAGGCCGACGGCGCCGCCGACGAGGATCACCAGGCTCAGCCAGGCGCCGGTCCGCCAGGACACGACCTCCGCGAACGCGAGGCTCGACCGGGGCGCCGCCCGGTGCACCCAGCGGGCGAGCAGCGCGGACCCGGCGGCACCGACGGCGCCGTAGGCCACGAGGTGCAGCGCGTCGCCCTCGGAGCCCCCGTCGAGCAGCGTCGCGACCGCGTCGACGACGCCGTAGGCCAGCGTCGCCAGCAGGGCCGCGCCCTGGATGACCACCGCCAGGGGCGTGGCCGCGGGCCGGCCGAACGGGTAGCGGTGCGAGGGTCCCGACCCGGAGGCGTACGACGCGAGGAACGAGACGGAGACGAGCACGATCCCGGCGAGCGAGAAGATGCCGTCGAACAGGATCACGCCGGAGTCGGCGACCAGGCCCCAGACCACGGCGACGAGCCCGAGGGCGGCACCGCCGGACGCGGAGCGCCACAGCGCCCGGCGCTCCAGGCGCCCGGCGGGCGGCTCCACCGGTCGCGTCCCGTGCTCTGCCACCGCGGCTCCTCCGGTCGACCCCCGCGCCCGCGGGTGGGCGCGCCAGGAGTCCAGGGTGCCCCCGCCCGGGCCGTCCCGCCCGGGCCGGGCCGCGTGCGTAGGTGCTCGGGGCGCTGCGACGTCGTGCACGGGTTCCCGGGACGGGGGTGGGTGCGGCTGGCACGATGAGAGGACCGACCGAGCGAAGGAGCCCGTCGTGACGCACCCGCACTACCGGATGACCCGCGCCGCCACCGACCTCTCCGCGACGGGCACCAGCGTGCCCGGCCTCGCCGAGCGTCTCGCGGACGACCCGACCGCCCAGTACCAGGGCGGGCTTCCCGACGAGGTGGGGGTGGTCGTCCGGGGCGTGCTGCTCTGGGGCCCGCACACCCGCCCCGGCGGCGCCCGGCGGTCGCAGGCGGCCGTGACCCTGGAGCGTGTGGACTGACTCAGCCGCGGGCGGCGGCCACGGCCGCGTCGATGCGCCGCTGGGTGGCCGCCTCGCGGCGACCGCGGGCCTGCCGCACCGCGAGCACGACGCCGACCAGCAGCGCGACCAGCCCGAGCTGCAGCCACGGCACCGCCCACGCCGACCAGGTCGCGCCCGCCGCCGCGAGCGCGGCGGTGACCTCGTCCTCGCCGACGACCGCGGGCGTCACGTCGACGTCCCCGCCGAGCCGGACCAGCGGCCACGCCGCGACCTCGACCGACCCCCGCGCGGACCCACCGGGCAGCACCTCGCGCAGGGCGGGTCCGGTGGCCTCGGCCCCGGCGAGGCCGAACGGCCCGGCGGCGCTCGCGGTGGCCTCGGCGCCGAGCCGCACGTTCCCGGTGTTGGCGACCGTGTAGTCCACCCGCAGGGTGCCCGGGGCGAACGGGTTCCAGGACGGCGTGAAGGTCGTCGTGACGTCGTGGACGGCGAGCGCGGGCGCGATGTCGCCCGTGACCCGCAGGTGCAGGCGCGCGCCGACCCGGCTGTCCAGGGCGACCCCGGACCCGGGCTCGGCGGCGAGCGCGGCGACGATGCCCGCGGGGTGGTCCCCGGGCGTCACGTCGGCGGGCACGCGCACGACGAACGGCAGCACGGCCTGCGCGCCCGGGCCGACCTCGACGCGCTGCACGGTGCCCGGCTCGGCCACGGTCCCGGCGGCGTCGCCGAGCGCGATCCAGGAGCCCGCGGCCTCGGCGGTCGTGCCGGTCGGCGGCAGGTCGAACTGCCCGTCGGCGGTGATCAGCCCGTCCCCGGCGTAGACGTCGAACGCGGCGGGGTGGTCGCTGAAGTTCGTGAGCGTGACGTGGTCGGTGACCTCGGTGCCCGGGTCGACGGCGTGCCGGAACGACACCCGTCCGTCGGGGCCCTCGGGGGTGCCGGGCTCCAGCGCCCAGGTGGTCCGCGCGGCGGCCGCGGCGGGGTCCGCCGCCGGGTCGGTGGTCGCGGTGGCGGGGGAGGCGCCCCCGGCGGTCAGCGCCGCGAGCAGCAGCAGGACGGCGGTGGCGCGGCG
>NZ_RFFI01000135.1 GCF_003696205.1 Cellulomonas triticagri | reverse complement strand
CTCGGCGTCGTGGGCCGAGCGGGTGCGGGCTGCGCGGCACGCGGGGCGGCGGCGGGCGGCGCAGCCGGCGCACCCACGGCGGGGTCTCCCTCGGCGGAGGTGAACCGCGCGCGCCGGGTCGTGGGGGCGGTGGCGGTGCCGTACCCGACCAGCACCGCGCCCCCGGGCTCCTCGGCCTCGGCCTGAGCAGACACAGCAGGCGCAGCGGGCGCAGGCGCTGCCTGCACCGGGTCGGCGTCCGACGTCGGCCCGGACACCGGGACCTCGGCACCGACCCCGGCGGGCGCGCCGCCCGCGGGCGCCGCACCGGTGGGGTCGGTGTCGATCTCGATGATCGGCGTCCCCACCTCGACCGTCTCGCCCTCGGCCACGAGCAGCCGGGTGACGACGCCCGCGTACGGGCTGGGCAGGTCGACCAGCGACTTCGCGGTCTCGATCTCCACGATGGTCTGGTTGATCGCGACGGTGTCCCCGACGGCGACGTGCCAGGCGGCGATCTCGGCCTCGGTCAGGCCCTCCCCGGCGTCGGGGAGGCGGAACTGCTGGAAGGACGGCACGGCGGGTGCTCCTCGTGGTGCGGGTGGGTCGGGTCGGGGCGCGCGGGCCGCTAGTGCGCGAGCACGCGGTCGACGGCGTCCAGGACCCGGTCGAGGCCGGGCAGGTACTCGTGCTCGAGCTTGGCGACGGGGTACGGGGTGTGGAACCCGCCGACCCGCAGCACGGGCGCCTCGAGGTGGTAGAAGCACTCCTCGGTGATCCGCGCGGCGACCTCGGCGCCGGTGCCGTACAGCACGGGGGCCTCGTGCACGACGACGCAGCGGCCGGTCCGGCGGACGGACTCCGCGACGGCGGTGGTGTCGAGGGGCGAGATGGTGCGCAGGTCGACGACCTCGACGCTGCGGCCCTCGGACGCGGCGGCGTCGGCGACCTTGAGCGCGGTGGCGACGGTCGGGCCGTGCGCGACGAGGGTGACGTCGGTGCCGGAGCGCAGGACGCGCGCGCCGTCGAGGGTGGACGCGGCGGCGAGCGGGTCGGCGTCGGTGTCGACGTCGCCCTTCTCCCAGTACCGGCCCTTGGGCTCGAAGAACATCACGGGGTCCGGCGAGGCGATGGCCTGCTGGATCATCGTGAAGGCGTCCTGCGGGTCGGACGGGCTGACGACGCGCAGCCCGGCGGTGTGCGCGAACAGCACCTCGGGCGACTCGCTGTGGTGCTCGACCGCGCCGATTCCGCCGCCGTAGGGCACCCGGATGACCACGGGCAGGTTGAGCCGCCCGCGGGACCGGTAGTGCATCTTGGACAGCTGGGTCGTGATCTGGTCGAACGCCGGGAAGATGAACCCGTCGAACTGGATCTCGCACACCGGGCGGTAGCCGCGCAGCGCGAGGCCGATGGCGGTGCCGACGATGCCGGACTCCGCGAGCGGGGTGTCGACGACGCGGTCGCCGCCGAAGTCCTTGGCGAGGCCGTCGGTCACCCGGAACACGCCGCCGAGCGCGCCGATGTCCTCGCCCATGAGCATGACCTTCGGGTCGTGCTCGAGCGCCTTGCGCAGGCCCGTGTTGATCGCCTTGGCGAACGTCATCCGCTGCGTGGTCATCGCTGCTCCCCCCCGGCGAACGAGGCCTCGTACTGCTCGAACCAGGCACGCTCGGCGTCCACCACGGCGTGCGGGGTCGCGTACACGTGCTCGAACATCGTGCTGGTCTCCGGCCGGCCGAGCGCGCGGACGAAGGTCCGGGTGCGCTCGCCGAGCGCGTCGGCCTCGGCCTCCACCTCGGCGCGGAAGGCGTCGGTGAGCGCGCCGGTCGCGGTGAGGTACGTGGTGAGCCGGTCGATCGGGTCGCGCTGCCGCCAGTAGTCCTCCTCGGCCGCGGACCGGTACCGGGACGGGTCGTCGGAGGTGGTGTGCGCGCCCATCCGGTAGGTGAACGCCTCGACCAGGGTGGGGCCGCCGCCGGAGCGGGCGCGCTCCAGGGCCTCGGCGGTGACGGCGTAGCAGGCGAGGACGTCGTTGCCGTCGACGCGCACGCTCGGGACGCCGAAGCCGGGACCGCGTGCGGCGAGCGGGACGCGCGCCTGCCGGGTGGTCGGCTCGGAGATGGCCCACTGGTTGTTCTGGCAGAACAGCACGAGCGGGGCGTTGTTGACGGCCGCGAACACCAGGGCCTCGTTGACGTCGCCCTGCGCGGTCGCGCCGTCGCCGAAGTAGGTGACGACGGCGGTGTCGCGTCCGGGGTCTCCGGTGCCGACCGCGCCGTCGCGCTGCACGCCCATCGCGTAGCCGGTGGCGTGCAGGGTGTGCGAGCCGATGACCAGCGTGTACAGGTGGAAGTTCACGTCGGTCGGGTCCCAGCCGCCGTGGTCCACGCCGCGGAAGAGGCGGAGCAGCTCCGTGAGGTCGAGGCCGCGGGTGTGGGCGACGCCGTGCTCGCGGTAGGACGGGAAGACGTAGTCCTGGGGGGCCAGCGCGCGGCCGGAGCCGACCTGCGCGGCCTCCTGGCCGAGGCACTGCGCCCAGAGGCCGAGCTCGCCCTGCCGCTGGAGGGCGGTGGCCTCGGTGTCGAACCGCCGGACGAGGACCATGTCGCGCCACAGGCCGCGCAGGGCCTCGTCGTCGAGGTGGGCCACCCGGGGGGTGTAGTCGGGGTGGTCCACGCGCTCGCCGGTGGGCGTGAGCAGCTGGACCAGGCCGTCGTCGGTGAGCGGACCGCTCGTGGTCACACGCGTCTCCTGTCGGCTGGGGGCGTCCCCGGGGGGCGGGGACCTGTCTAACCTACGCCACCGTAGGCTACGCAACCGTAGGTCCGCGCCCCCGGTTCCCGTCAAGGCGGGCTGGCCCCCGGTTGTGGACACCCGACAACCCCCGGCCGGCGGGCAGCGCGAGCACGCCGGGGCGACCGGGCCACCCGCGGCATGCAAGAAGAGGGCGGCGACCCGCCCGGGCTCAGGCCCCCGTGACGCGGGCGAGCAGGGCCGCGAGCTGGGCGCGCTCGGCGTCGTCCAGCGCGGCGACGCCGGGGAGACCGGCGGCGCGGTCCAGCAGCGCGGCGCGCACCTCGCGCCCCCGCTCGGTGAGCTCGAGGATGCGGACGCGCCGGTCGTCGGGCGCGGGGACGCGGCGCGCGAGCCCGGTCTCCTCCAGCCGCCCGGCGATGAGCGTGACGTTGGACGGGTCGCAGCCGAGCTGCCCCGCGAGCTGCCGCAGCGGCTGGGGACCCCGGGCGTCACCCTCGCCCTCGGCGAGCCACAGCAGGTTCGCGCACGCGCCGGTGAGGCCGAGCTCGTCGAGCAGCGGCCGCATGTGCTCCGTGGTCGCGGCGTTGAGCTGCGCGACCCGGTAGGCGATCTCGGCGTCGGCGGACATGGCGCACATCCTAACGCTTGACATGTTCATTGAGTCGCTCAACTATATCCCTGAGCCACTCAAGCATCGACGACCGGAGCACGCCATGACCCTGACCTCCGCCCCGACCGCCTCCGGACCCCGCACCACCCCCGCCGTCCCGACGTTCCCGCTCGCCTGGACGGAGGCCGACGCCCCCGACCTCACGGGCCGCACGGCTGTCGTCACCGGCGCCACCAGCGGCCTCGGTCTGCTGCTCACCGGCCACCTCGGCGCCCTCGGGGCGCACGTCGTGCTCGCCGCCCGCGACGAGGCCAAGGCCGCCGCCGTCCGCACCGGCCTGCTCGCCACCGCCGAGGACGCCCTCGCCGCGGTCGGCGGGCGCCGCGCCCGCGCCGCGAGCGCCGAGGACCTGGCCGACCGGCTCGAGGTCCGGCACCTCGACGTCGCCGACCTCGACTCCGTCCGCCGGTTCGCCGACGACTGGATGGACGAGGGCCGCCCGCTGGACCTGCTGGTGAACAACGCCGGGATCGGCAACCAGCCCTACCGCACCAGCCCGCAGGGCCACGAGAGCCAGCTCGCCACCAACGTGCTCGGGCCGTTCGCGCTGACAGGGCGCCTCCTGCCCGCCCTGCGCGCCTCCGAGGCGACCACCCCCGGACCGCGCGTCGTGACCGTCGGCTCCGACTTCTACCGCCGGGTGGCGGGCGACGACCTCGACGCCCTGCGCGGCCGCGGCCAGGGCGGCGGGATCCAGTACATCCGCACCAAGGCCGCCGTCGCCGCCTGGGGCCGCGAGCTGGACCGCCGCCTGGTCGGCGACACCGGCACCGGCACCGTCGGGGGCACCACCGGCGCGGGCGGTGTGGTCCGCAGCCTCGTCGCGCACCCCGGCATGGCGACCACGCCGATGCACGACCAGGTCGCGTCGCGCGCGCAGGCGCTGCTCATGCGGTTCATGACCGCCCGGTACGCGCGGCCCGCCGCCCAGGGCGTGCTGCCGATCCTCTACGCCGCCGCCGACCCCGGCGCCCCCGCCGACCGGTTCCTCGGCCCCGCTCGCAAGCGGGACACCCGGGTGCACGCTCGGCGGTTCGTCCGCGCGGCCGCCGATCCCGCGTTCGCCCGTCGGCTCTGGGCGTTCGCGGAGGACCTCACCGGCGTGCGCTACCTCTGACGCGCGCCGTCAGCGCCAGGGCTGGGCGCCCGCACCCGCGCGGCGGGCGTCCAGCTCGCGCTGCACCGGCCACCGGGAGTACGCGAACACCAGGAACATGATGACGTTCACCACCGGCACCAGGCCGATGAGGACCCACCAGCCCGAGTAGCCGGCCTTCTGGATGATCCGGATGTACGCGATCAGGACGACCAGCCACACGCCGATCGCGATCACCAGACCGACCCCGCCCGTCAACCAGGCGAGGACCTCGTCCGCGGTGCTGTCGGTGGTGCCGTCGATGCTGAACATCGCCCCAGCATGCTCGCCCCGGACCCCCGGGGTCGAGACCTCAGCGCTGCGGGAGGCGGACGACCTCGACGAAGAACTCGTCGATCTGGCGGACCACCTCGATGAACCGGTCGAAGTCCACCGGCTTGGTGACGTACGCGTTCGCGTGCAGCGAGTACGAGCGGACGACGTCCTCCTCGGCCTCCGACGTCGTCAGCACGACCACCGGGATGCCCCGCAGGTCGGGGTCGCTCTTCATGGCCTCCAGCACCTCGCGCCCGTCCATCCGGGGCAGGTTGAGGTCGAGCAGCACCAGGTCCGGGGTCGGCGCGTCGGCGTGCTCACCCTCCTTGCGCAGGAACGCCAGCGCGCTCACGCCGTCGGAGACGACCTGCAGCCGGTTCGCGACCTTGTTGTCCTCGAACGCCTCGCGCGTCATCAGGACGTCACCCGGGTCGTCCTCCACCAGCAGGACGTCGATCACCTTGCGTGCCACGCTCACTCCGTTCGCTGCGGGTCCGCCGACGCCGCCGGCAGCGTCCAGCGGATGCTGGTGCCGGTTCCGTCGTGCTCGCCGAGCCAGATGCGACCGCCGTGGTACTCGACGATCTTCTTGCACAGGGCCAGGCCGATGCCCGTCCCCTCGTACAGGTCCTTCGCGTGCAGCCGCTGGAAGATCACGAACACGCGATCGGCGTACTGCGGGTCGATCCCGATGCCGTTGTCCCGGCACTCGAGCTGCCACGAGTCTCCCACCCGCTCGGCGCTGATCCGCACGTGCGGCGTCCGATCCGGGTGGCGGAACTTCACCGCGTTGCCGACGAGGTTCTGCAGCAGCTGCACCAGCAGCGGGCGCTCCCCGAGCACCACGGGCAGGTCGTCGACCTCGACCACGGCGCCGGTGTCCGCGATCAGGTGCTCCAGGTTGCCGACCGCGTCCGCCGCGGCCTCGCCGAGCGGGACGTCGGCGAGCTCGCCGCCGGTCCGGCCCACGCGCGAGAAGCCCAGCAGGTCCTGGATGAGCTGCTGCATCCGCTTCGCGCCGTCCACCGCGAACCCGATGTACTGGTCCGCGCGCTCGTCCAGCTGCCCGCCGTAGCGCTTCTGCAGCAGCTGCGTGAACGACGCGACCTTGCGCAGCGGCTCCTGCAGGTCGTGCGACGCGACGTACGCGAACTGCTCCAGGTCCCGGTTGGACCGCCGCAGCTCCTCCGCCTGCTCGCTCAGCAGGTCGTGCGCGCCCGCGATCTCCGCGCGGGACGCCTCGACCTCCTGCACCTGGGCGACCAGGGTCAGCCGCATCCGCTCCACGGCGGCGGCCAGGTCGGCGACCTCCCCCGGCCCCTCGGACCTCACCGGGTGGTGCAGGTCGCCGCCGCTCACCGCGAGCGCGTCCGCCCCCAGCGCCTCCAGCGGCTCGGTGATCCACCGCCGCAGCGTCCGCCACAGCACGAATCCGGCGGCACCACCGGCCAGCACCAGCGCCACCAGCGAGCCGATGACGACCTGGGTCCAGATCTGCAGGTCGGACGCGGCCTCCAGGCGACGCTCCCGCAGGACGTCGATGTACGCCTCGACCGCGGCCCGGGTGCGGTCGAACAGCACCTGGCCGCGCGCGATGTCCTCGGCGGACACCGCCGTGGTCCCGCCCTCGGCGACCGCCGCGATCACGGGCTGCGCCCAGTCCCCGTCCCACCCGTCGGCCGCCTCGACGGCCGCCGCGGCGGCCTCGCGGACCGGCTCGGTGACGCCGGAGGCCGGGTCGGCGCGCTGCTCGAAGGTCGCCGTCGCGTCCTGCGCACGCTCGTAGGGCTCCAGGGTGCCCGGGTACCCGGTCAGCGCGTAGCCGCGCACCGCGGTCTCGGCGTCCACGAGCCGGGTGTAGGCGGTCTCCGCGTCGGTGATCGCGACGAAGTACCGCTCGGTGACCAGCTCCTGCGTCTCGAGCATCCGCCACAGCGCGACGCCCGAACCGACGAGCACGACGCCCAGCACCACCGCGGCAGCGGTCAGCGCGAGCCCCAGCCGGCGACGCAGCGTGACGCGGTGGGTGCGGGTCGCGCTCACGCGCCCGCCCCGGCCCAGCCGACGACGACCACGGCGGTGTCGTCCACGAGCTCGCCGCCGTGCCGACGGCGCACCTCGTGCAGCACGTCCTCGACCACGTCCTCCACGGGCTCGCGCAGCGCCGCGTCGACCACGGCCAGCAGCCCCGCGTCGCCGACGCGCTCACGGGTCCCGCCCACGGTCGCCTCCAGCACGCCGTCCGTGTACATCATCAGGCGCCACCGGGGGCCGAGCAGGTCGGGGTCGAGCCGTCGCGGCTCCCACGTCCCGGGGACCGGGATGCCCAGGGCGCGGCCCCGCCGGTCGGTCGGCAGCAGCGACGACGGCCGCCCCGACGCCGGCTCGCCGAGCAGGTACGGCACCGGGTGCCCGGCGAGGTACAGGTCGACCGCCGAGCGGTCGGGCGCCACCTCCACCATCGACATGGTGGTGAACACCTCCTCGCGGGCGCGCTCGGCCACGAGCACCCGCTCCAGCAGGGGCAGCAGGTCCGGCGTCGGGACGTCCGCGAGCACCAGCGTCCGCCAGGCGGTCCGCAGCACCGCGCCCAGCGCCGCCTCGTCGGGACCGTGCCCGCAGACGTCGCCGACCACCGCGAGCACGGAGCCGTCCGGCCGCTGCACGACGTCGTAGAAGTCGCCGCCCAGCACGCCGTCCCGGCCCGCCCGGTAGCCGACGAGCACCTGCAACCGGTCGTCGTGCACCGACGGGCGCGGCAGCAGCGCGCTCTCCAGCCGCACCGTCTCCTGCGCGCGGACCTTGCTGCGGTACAGCTCCCGGTCGGCGGCCTGCAGCAGGCGCCGCTGGACGGCGTACCGCACGGAGCGCCCCAGCAGCTCGCCGCCGACCTCGCCCTTGACCAGGTAGTCCTGGGCGCCCGCCGCGACGGCCTCCAGCCCCGCGTGGGTGTCGGTCCGCCCGGTCAGGACGACCACGGCCGGGGCCCCGGCGGCGAGCAGACGCCCCAGGGCACCGAGGCCGACCGAGTCCGGCAGCCCCAGGTCCAGCAGCACGCAGTCCACGTCGAGGTGCGCCATCGCCTCGTCCAGCGTGCGGGCGCGCCGCAGCACGACGTCGAGACCGGCGTCCGCGAGGTGCTCCTCGACCAGCAGCGCGTCGCCGTCGTCGTCCTCGACGAGCAGCAGCGACAGCGCCCGCGGGCCGGTCGGGTCCTCCAGGGGGACGACGGTGGGAGGCACGGCGTCACCGGGCCGGAGCGGCGTCACCGCGCTCGGGTTCGTGCTGTCGGTCACCCGGGTCCACCCTCTCTCCCTGTGCGGAGCATAGGGGCCCACCTGCGAGTTCGCGCGATCAGCGCCGGACGTCCCGTGCGACCGCCAGCACCACGTCCGTGGCCTCCGGCTCGCCGACGCTGATCCGCACCCCGTCACCGGCGAACGGCCGGACGACCACGCCCGCGCGCGTCGCCGTCTCCGCGAACCGCGCGGCGTCGTCCCCGATGCCCAGCCACACGAAGTTCGCCTGGCTGTCCGGGACGTCCCAGCCGAGGTCGCGCAGCCCCGTGAGCATCCGGGTGCGCTCCCCCACGATCCGGTCCACGCGCGCCAGCAGCTCGTCGGTCGCGCGCAGCGACGCCACCCCCGCGAGCTGGGCCAGGTGCGACACCCCGAACGGCGTCGACGCCGCGCGGATCCCGGCGGCCAGCCGCTCGTCCGCGACCGCGAACCCGACCCGCAGCCCCGCGAGGCCGTACGCCTTGGAGAACGTGCGCAGCAGGACGACGTTGCGGTGCGCCGCGAGCGCGGCCAGACCGTCGGCGGCGTCGGGGTCGCGGACGAACTCGACGTACGCCTCGTCCAGCACCACGAGCACGTCGCGCGGGACCGCGGCGAGAAACGCCTCCAGCTCGTCGGCGTGCACCGCGGGACCGGTCGGGTTGTTCGGCGTGCAGACCAGCACCACGCGGGTCCGGTCCGTCACCGCGGCCGCGAGCGCCGGCAGGTCCAGCCGCCCGTCGGCGCCGACGGGCACCGGCACCCCGGTGGCCCCGGCGAGGGTCACCGCGATCGGGTACGCCTCGAACGACCGCCACGGGTGCACGACCTCGTCCCCGGCGTCGCAGAACGCCGCGAGCACGTGCCCCAGCACCGCGACCGACCCGCAGCCCGCGACCACCTGGCCGGGGCGGACCCCGAGGTGCTCGGCGACCGCCTCGGTGAGCTCGGTCGCGTACATGTCCGGGTAGCGGTTCACGTCGACCGCACCGTCCGCGATGGCCGCGACCACCGACGGCAGCGGCGGGAACGGGTTCTCGTTGGACGAGAGCTTGTACGCGGCGGCGCCGACGGGGACGCGCGCGCCCGGGACGTACGGCGGGAGGCTCGCGAGCGCGGGGCGCAGGGGGACGTGCTTCACGGCGCCCAGGATGCCACCGGTGGGCGGCGGCCCGGGACCCGCGTCCGCGGCGCGGCCCGGACGGATCCCGTGCCGGTCCCGGGCAGGGGCTGCGCAGCAGAGGGGCGGGGTGGGAGGATCGACCGCATGAGCTTCGTCCTGCGTGTCCTGATCAGCGGCGTCGCCCTGTGGCTCGCCGAGGTGCTGCTGCCCGGCCTCACGGTCGTCGGCGCCGACACCCCGGGCGGCGAGGTGCTGGTCATCCTCGCCGTGGCCCTGGTCTTCGGCATCGTCAACGCGATCGTCAAGCCGATCGTGCACGTGCTGTCGATCCCGCTCTACATCCTCACGCTCGGCCTGTTCACGCTGGTCGTGAACGCGCTGATGCTCATGCTCACCGCCTGGATCACCGAGCAGACCTCGTGGGGCCTGCGCATCGACGGGTTCGGCGACGCCTTCATCGGTGCGCTGATCGTCTCCGTCGTGTCCTTCGTCCTGAGCGTCGCCATCCCCCGCAGCCGCGAGCGCTGAATCACCCGCGGCACGTCGCCGCAGGCCAGCACGACCGCCACCGACGGGTGTCACCCGTCCGGCGTAACGCTCGTGTTGCCGACCCCTGGAGCCCCTCCTACCGTCGCCAGTGATCGGCGTCACAGCGCAGTGCTGCGCGTGACCGGAGGCTTCAGGGGGGAGTCGCCATGGCGACGCGACCGCGGGACGCACGCAGTGCGCGCCCGGTCGTGCCCCGGTGGCTCCGCCGCGGCCTGTGGGCCACGGGCGGCCTCGCGCTCGCCGGCGGGGCGATGCTCGCCCTCGCGCCGGCGGCCTCCGCCCAGGAGCCCGCACCGCCTGCCGCACCCGCGGCA
>NZ_RFFI01000134.1 GCF_003696205.1 Cellulomonas triticagri | reverse complement strand
AGCGCGTCCGCCGCCTCGGTGCCGTGCCGGTCCGCGACGGCGGCGGCGTCGGCGGGGGAGCCCGCCGAGCACCAGCCGCCCGCGCGGCCGGTCGCGCCGTGCCCGACGGCGTCGGCCTCGACCAGCAGCACGTCCAGCGCCGGGTCGTGCTCCAGCAGGTAGTAGGCGGTCCACAGCCCCGCGAGCCCGGCACCCACCACGACGACGTCGGCGGTGGTCGACCCGTCCAGCGGCTCCGAGGCCGGTCCGGTGGGCGCGTCGAGCCACAACGACGCGGTGTGCGGGTCACCGCCCGACCGCCACGCGAGGGTCGGCGGGTCCTGGCGGGTCGTGCCCTGCGCGTCGTCCACCCGGCTCCGTCCGTCGTCGTCCTGGCCCGATCGTGTCCGCCGGGGCGCGCCGGCGCAAGGGCGGCGACCACCATCCCACCCGCCGGAACCCTGCCGCCGCTCAGGTCCCGGCGGTACGGTGCGACGACCCGCCGACCCCCCGGAGCGCCCGCCGATGTCCGCACACCCGCCGCCCCGCGAGCTGCCGCTGGCTCGGCGCTCGGGCGACCCGACGATCGGTCTGATCCGCCGGGTGCTGCTGGTGTGCCTCGCCGTGGGCGCGGTCGCGGTCGTCGCGGTCCTGGTGCTGCGGTGGGACGACGTCCTGGTGCGCGGGATCTCCCCGGTGCTGCTCGCGGTCGTGCTGCTGTTCGGGTGGGTGGTGCTGCGCCGGCCCGAGGCCACCGTCCCCGTGTCCCGCCTCGTCCTGACCGGGCTGGACGTGCTGTGGCTCGTGATGATGGCGACGCGGCTCGCGGCCGGACCCGGCGGGTGGGCCGCGCTGTTCCCGACGACGTTCATGGGCCTCGCCCTGTTCGTGGTCATCGGCTACCTCGTCTACCCGACGCGGTGGGCCGCGTGGCACGCCGCGGCGGTCGTCGCCCTCGGCGTCGGCGCGGGCCTGGTCGGCCTGCTGCTCGGCCCCGCCACGGCGACCCGGGACGAGCACGTCGTCGACCTGCTGCGGTACGCCGTCTACCTCGGGGTGCTCGCCGCGCTGGTGTGGGTGCTGTCCCGCACCAAGGAGCACGCCTCGCGCGCGTTCCTCGTCGCCGAGCACGCCAGCGCCGAGGCGGCCTCGATGCGGGAGATCGCCTCCCGCGACCCGCTCACGGGGGCGGCGAACCGGCGCCGGCTGCAGGAGGAGATCTTCTACCAGGCCCGCGTCGTGCGGTCCGGGCTGCCCGTCGCCCTGGTGTTCCTCGACCTCGACCGGTTCAAGGCGGTCAACGACGTGCACGGGCACGCCGTCGGGGACCAGGTGCTCGTCTCCGTCGCCCGCGCGCTGGTGGAGCACGTGCGCTCCGGCGACCTCGTCGCGCGCCTCGGCGGCGAGGAGTTCGTCGTCGTGGCGCCCGGGATGGACCTGGGCGGGGCGGCGGCGCTCGCGGAGCGGTTGCGCGCGGCGGTCCCGACGGCGGTGCGGCGCGAGGTGCCGGTCGACGTGACGGCGAGCCTCGGCGTCACCGCGCTGCGCTCCGACGAGGAGCCCACCGCCGCCATCGCCCGCGTCGACGCGCTGATGTACCGCGCCAAGCGCGGCGGTCGGGACCGGGTCGAGGTCGAGGTCGTGGGCCACGCGGGTGACGTCCAGGCACCACCCAGCCTCACGGGGCAGGATGAGGGGTCGTCCCGGCTCGCCTGAGCCGCCCCGCACCAGCCGGCCGCCGCCGGTCCCGCACCGCATCGGAGTTCCATGGCCTACGTGATCGGCGTCGTCGTGCTCGTGGTGGGCATCCTCGTGTCCATCGCGCTGCACGAGGTCGGGCACCTCGTGCCCGCCAAGAAGTTCGGCGTCCGCGTCAGCCAGTACTTCGTGGGCTTCGGCCCGACCCTGTGGTCCCGCACCCGCGGGGAGACCGAGTACGGCGTCAAGGCGATCCCGCTCGGCGGCTACGTCCGCCTGATCGGCATGTACCCCACGCCCGAGGCGGTCGGGAACCCGCCGGTGCGCGGCTTCTTCAGCCGGATGGCCGCCGACGCCCGCGAGGCGTCCGCCGAGGAGATCCACCCCGGCGAGGACCACCGCGCGTTCTACCGGCTGTCCACGCCGAAGAAGCTCGTGGTCATGCTCGGCGGCCCGGTGATGAACCTGCTCATCGCCGTCGTGCTGCTCGCGGTCACGCTGGTCGGCATCGGCACCCCGGCGTCGAGCACCACCCTGTCGTCGGTCAGCCAGTGCGTGCTGCCGGTGGGCTCCCAGGCGACGGAGTGCGGCCCCGACGACCCGGCCGCACCGGGCGCCGCCGCGGGCATCGAGCCGGGGGACACCGTCGTCGCGTACGACGGCGTCGCGGTCGAGTCGTGGGAGCAGCTCAGCGGCATGATCCGCGGGACCGGCGCCCAGGAGGTGCCGGTCGTGGTCGAGCGCGACGGCGAGCGCCTCGACCTGCGCGTCACCCCGGTCGTCGCGGAGCGGCCCGTCCTGGACGACGCGGGCGCACCCGTGGTCGGCGACGACGGCGAGGTCGTCACCACGCAGGTCGGGTTCCTCGGCATCAGCCCCGGCACCGAGCTGCAGCGTCAGCCCGTCTCGGAGGTCGTGACCCTCACCGGCGAGGCCGTCTGGCAGACCGGCAAGGCCATCCTCACGCTGCCGACCAACCTCGTCGGCATCGCGCAGAGCGCCTTCGGTGGTGCCGAGCGGTCCACCGACAGCGTGCTCGGCCCGGTCGGCATCGTCCGGCTCGCGGGCGACGTCGCGTCCTCCGACGTCGAGGGCGTGGGCGTCGCCGAGCGCGTCGCCGCCATGCTGCAGCTGCTCGCCTCCCTCAACATCGCCCTGTTCGTGTTCAACCTCGTGCCGCTGGTCCCGCTCGACGGCGGGCACGTCGCCGCCGCGCTGTGGGAGGGTCTGAAGCGCCAGGTCGCGCGCCTGCGCCGCCTGCCCCGCCCGCGCCCGGCCGACGCCGCCCGGCTGCAGCCGCTCGCTCTCGGCGTGTTCGTCCTGCTCGGCGGGATGGGTCTGCTGCTCGTCTACGCGGACATCGTGGCGCCGATCTCGCTCGGCTGAGCCCCGTTCCGGCCCGGCCGGGGCCGGTCGCGCGCGTCCACGGGTGCGGCCGGGGTCGCGGTGCGATGATGACCGGGTGAGCGTCCCGATCAGCCTCGGCATGCCGGAGGCCCCCGCCCCCGTGCTCGCGCCGCGTCGCCCGACCCGCAAGATCCGCGTGGGCAAGGTCGACGTCGGCGGCGACGCGCCGGTGAGCGTGCAGTCCATGACCACGACGCTGACGTCCGACGTCAACGCCACCCTGCAGCAGATCGCCGAGCTGACCGCCGCCGGCTGCGACATCGTCCGGGTCGCCGTGCCCACGCAGGACGACGCCGACGCGCTGCCCGCCATCGCGCGCAAGTCGCAGATCCCCGTCGTCGCGGACATCCACTTCCAGCCGCGGTACGTGTTCGCGGCGATCGAGGCGGGCTGCGCCGCCGTGCGCGTCAACCCCGGCAACATCCGGAAGTTCGACGACCAGGTCAAGGAGATCGCGCGCGCCGCGTCCGACGCCGGGGTGTCGCTGCGCATCGGCGTCAACGCCGGGTCGCTCGACCCCCGCCTGCTCGCGAAGTACGGCAAGGCCACCCCGGAGGCGCTGGTCGAGTCCGCCGTGTGGGAGGCGTCGCTGTTCGAGGAGCACGACTTCCACGACTTCAAGATCTCCGTGAAGCACAACGACCCCGTCGTCATGGTCCGCGCCTACGAGCTGCTGTCCGAGCGCGGCGACTGGCCCCTGCACCTCGGCGTCACCGAGGCCGGCCCGGCGTTCCAGGGCACCATCAAGTCCGCGACCGCGTTCGGTGCCCTGCTCAGCAAGGGCATCGGCGACACCATCCGGGTGTCCCTGTCCGCGCCGCCGGTCGAGGAGGTCAAGGTCGGCATCCAGATCCTGCAGTCGCTCAACCTGCGGCCCCGCAAGCTCGAGATCGTGTCCTGCCCCTCCTGCGGGCGCGCGCAGGTCGACGTGTACACGCTCGCCGAGCGCGTCACCGCCGGGCTGGAGGGCATGGAGGTCCCGCTGCGCGTCGCCGTCATGGGCTGCGTGGTCAACGGACCGGGGGAGGCCCGCGAGGCCGACCTCGGCGTCGCGTCTGGCAACGGCAAGGGCCAGATCTTCGTGCGCGGCCAGGTCATCCGCACCGTCCCCGAGTCCGCGATCGTCGAGACCCTGATCGACGAGGCGATGCGCCTCGCCGACGAGATGGGCCCCACCGACGCCGCGACGGGTGGCGGCCCCGTGGTGACGGTGGGCTGAGCCGTCGTGCGCGGGCTGTGGGAGGACGTCGCCGCGGGCGACCTGCGCGCCGGGCCGGGCGCGGGCCGGCTGCTCGGCCAGGACGACCTGCCCCGGGCGCTCGCCGTCTGCGGGCGCGATCCCGTGGCGTCCGTCCTCGCCACCACCCGGCTCGAGCAGGCGGCCGCCGTCGGCCTGAACCGCGTCGGCGGGCTGCTGTGGGGCTACGAGGTCGACGGCGAGCTGCTGGCGGTCTGCTGGGCGGGTGCCAACGTCGTGCCCGTCGTCCCCGACCCCGCCGTGCGCGAGGACGCCCTCGACGCGTTCGCGGCGTTCGGGCGCGCGCTCGGCCGCCGCTGCTCGTCCGTCGTCGGCGACGCCCCGTCCGTCCTCGGGCTCTGGGACCGCCTCGCCCCGTCCTGGGGCGCCGTCCGGGAGATCCGCGCCGACCAGCCGTCGATGGTCCTCGACCACGAGCCGTCCGTCGCCGCCGACCCGGCGGTCCGCCGCTCCACGCCCGAGGAGTACCCGATCGTCCTGCCCGCGTGCGTGCGGATGTTCACCGAGGAGGTCGGGTACTCGCCGGTCGTCGGCAGCGGCGGCGCGTACGAGGCCCGGGTGCGGTCGCTGGTCCGGGAGGGACGCTCGTTCGTGCGCGTCGAGGACGGACCCGCCGGGCCGCGCGTGGTGTTCAAGGCCGAGCTCGGTGCCGTCGCGGGCGGGGTCGCGCAGGTGCAGGGCGTCTGGGTCGACCCGGAGCGGCGCGGCGAGCGCCTGTCCGAGGCGGGCATGGCCGCCGTCGTCACCGCCACGCGCCGCGACGTCGCGGGCACCGTGTCCCTGTACGCGAACGGGTACAACGAGCGGGCGCTGGCGGCGTACCGCGCGGTGGGGTTCCGGCAGGTCGGGACGTACGCGACCGTGCTGTTCTGAGGGTCAGCCGGTCAGGCCGATGACGGCGGTTCCGCGTGCGGCGGCCTCGCGGGCGAGTCGGGCGTCGAACGTGGCGAGGGGCACGCCGACGTGCTCCGCGGTCGCGAGGACGCACGCGTCGGGCATCGTCAGCGCGGCCTGCGCCCGGACGACCGCCAGCGCGATCGGTCCGGGGTCCGTGGTGGGCGAGCTGCGCAGGCCCGCGGCCTCGAACGCCGCGTGAGCCGCGTCCTGCGCCCCGGCCCGTGCCGGGCCGACCAGGACCTCGGCCATCGTGAGCGAGTGCAGCACGACGCCGTCGCTGCCGTGCTCGACGAGGATGTCGCGCGCACGGCCGTGGTGGACGTGGTCCGGCGTCGAGGCGGCGATGACCACGTTCGCGTCGACGACGATCACGCGTCCCACCCCTCCCGGACCTCGTCGAGGTAGCCGGTGGGGTAGTGGGGAGCCAGCGCGGTCAGCCCGGCGACGGCGCGCCGGTGCTCGCCACCGGCGCGCTCCTCCTCGGCGGCCACCGTCTCGGCGCCGGTCTCGATGAGGTGGGCCAGCAACCGCGACGGAGGCTCTCCGGGCCACCGTCGGCGTGCCAGGTCGAGGGCGTGCGCGACCTCACGGGTCTCGGTGATCGCGTGCCGGGGCCGGGTGGTGGGCATGTCAGGAAGTGTAACACCGGGCCGTTCGGTGTGACACCGAGGCGTCAGGCCCCGGTCGCCGCGCCCGTCGCCGCACCGGTGGGGTCGGTCGTCGCGGCGTCGGTGAGCGGCTGGTCCGCCGCGATCCGGGCCCACAGGTCGTCCGCCGCGGCCGTCCACTCGACGCGGCCCGCCTCGACCGGGGAGTCGATCACGGGGACCGTGACCGGGCTCAGCGTCGCCGGGTCGACGTCCCGCAGCGTCAGCGCCAGGCCCGCGAGGTCCCGCACGTCCGCGAGGCCCGAGCTGATCGACAGCGACCGCGTGACGCTGGTCAGCACGGGCAGCAGCGTGCCCGCGTCGGTCAGCAGGTTCGTGCTCTGCACCTGCGCGGCGAGCGCGTCGATCAGCTGCTGCTGCCGCTCGATGCGCGCCAGGTCCGAGCCCATCTCCAGGCCGTTGCCGGTACCGGTCCGGGCCCGGAGGAACGCCAGGGCCGTCGTGCCGTCGAAGACCTGCTGGCCGGCGGGCACGTCGAGCCCCGCCTTGGGGGAGTCCATCGCCTCGGGCAGGTCGATGGGCACGCCGCCGAGCGCGTCGATCACGTCGCGGACCCCGTCCATCTTCACGACGATGCTCTCGTCCGTCCGCAGGCCCGACGCCTGCTCGAACGTCAGGCGGGTGCACGCCGCGGCGGCGGCGAGGTTCTGGGTCGTCCCGGCACCGACCTGGAACGCCTCGTTGAACATGTGCGACGCGCGCGGATCGGTCGTGCTGCCGTCCTCCAGCGTGCAGGACGGGATGTCGACCAGGGAGTCCCGGGGGATCGACACCACGTCGACCCGGCTGCGGTCCGCGGACAGGTGCACCAGCAGCGTCGTGTCCGAGCGCATGCCGTCCACGTCCCCGGCCAGCGCCGCGTTCTCGCCGTCCCGCACGTCGGTGCCCATCACCAGGATGTTGATCGGGCGCCCGGCGTAGCCGTCGACGGGGGCCGCCTCCTCGGCCGCGGCGGGCCGGTCGTCGCCAAGGAACTGGTCCACGTCGGCCACGTCGATGCCGCCCTGGACCTGCGCGTACAGCGCCGCGGCACCGGTGGTGCCGGACAGCGCGAGCACGCCGACGGTGATCGCCGCGGTGCGGGCGACGCGCCGGCTCGCGCGGGGTCGGCGGGCGTGGCGCACGGGCTTGGTCACGGCACGGGTGTGCCGGGTCGTGGAGGTGGCCATCCTCCGAGGCTAGGCAGCGCGTGGTCGGGCCGCAGGCGGACGGCGTGCGCCTCGCGGCAGGATCGTGTGCGCGCCTCGTGAAGGCCCGCCCGGGGCACCGGCTACCGCAGCAGCCGGGACATCCGCCGGTCGGCGAGCGGCTTGCCGCCCGTCTGGCAGGTCGGGCAGTACTGCAGCGACGAGTCCGCGAACGACACCTCGTGCACCGTGTCCCCGCAGGGCGTCCCGTCCCATCCGGGGCAGGGCTCGCCGGTGCGCCCGTGCACCCGCATCCCGCGCCGCTTCGCGTCCTTCAGCTCCGCGGCCGGCCGGCCGGCGGCGGTGGCGACGGCCTCGCGCAGCACACCGAGCGTGGCGGCGTGCAGCCGGGCCACGGCGTCGGCGTCGAACGACCGGGTCAGCGCGAACGGGCTGGTCCGGGCGACCAGCAGGATCTCGTCCGAGTACGCGTTCCCGATGCCGGCGATCGTGCCCTGGTCCCGCAGCAGCCCCTTGATCTGCTGGTTGCGGGACGACATCAGCGCCGCCAGGCGCTCCGGGGTGAACTCGGGGGACAGCGGCTCCACGCCGAGCGTCGCGACCGGCGGCACCTGCGCGGGGTCCGTGACGACGTGCACCGCGAGGCGCTTGCGGGTCCCCGCCTCGGTGAGGTCGAACCCGGAGCCGTCGTCCAGCCGCACCCGCAGCGCCAGCGGCGACTTGCCCGGACGGACCGGGGTGGCGGGCAGCGACTCCGACCACCGCAGCCACCCCGCGCGGGCCAGGTGGAACACCAGGTGCAGCGTCTCGCCCGCCCCGCCGCCCGCCGCCGGGGGAGCGACGCCGAGGTCCAGCCACTTGCCGTGCCGCTCGGACGACACGACCGTGCCGCCCACGAGGTCCTGCGGCGCGGGACGGAACGTCTTCAGGGCGCTGATCGCCCCGACCTCGACCCCCGTCACGGTGCGCCCGACGGCGCGCCCGCGCAGGAAACCGACCAGCGACTCGACCTCGGGCAGCTCCGGCATGCCCCCATGGTGGCCCAGGCGTCCGACACCCGGCACTCCCACTAGGCTCAGGCCCATGCTGCTACGCCTGTCCACCCTGTTCGTCCGCACCCTGCGCGAGGACCCGGCCGACGCGGAGGTGGCCAGCCACAAGCTGCTCGTCCGCGCGGGCTACATCCGCCGCGCCGCCCCCGGCATCTACACGTGGCTGCCGCTGGGCCTGAAGGTGCTGGCCAAGGTCGAGCGGGTCGTGCGCGAGGAGATGGAGGCCGCGGGCGCGCAGGAGGTGCACTTCCCGGCGCTGCTGCCGCGCGAGCCCTACGAGGCCACCGGTCGCTGGACGGAGTACGGTCCGAACCTGTTCCGGCTGCAGGACCGCCGCGAGAACGACTACCTGCTCGCGCCCACGCACGAGGAGATGTTCACGCTCCTGGTCAAGGACCTGTACTCCTCGTACAAGGACCTGCCGCTGACGCTGTTCCAGGTCCAGACCAAGTACCGCGACGAGGCGCGCCCGCGCGCGGGCCTGATCCGCGGCCGCGAGTTCGTCATGAAGGACGCCTACTCCTTCGACCTCGACGACGAGGGCCTGGAGGCGTCGTACCAGGCGCAGCGCGCCGCGTACCAGCGCATCTTCGAGCGCCTCGGCCTGGAGTACGTGATCGTGGCGGCGACGTCCGGCGCGATGGGCGGCTCCCGGTCCGAGGAGTTCCTCAACCCGGTGGCGATCGGCGAGGACACGTTCGTGCGCTCGCCCGGCGGCTACGCGGCCAACGTCGAGGCCGTCACCACGGTGGTGCCGCCGGCGCTGCCGTACGACGACGCCCCGGTGAGCCACGTCGAGGACACCCCCGACACCCCGACGATCGACTCGCTGGTCGCCGTCGCGAACGAGCGGTTCGCCCGCCCCGACCGCGCGTGGACCGCCGCCGACACCCTGAAGAACGTCGTGCTCGCCCTCGTGCAGCCCACCGGCGAGCGCGAGCTGCTCGTCGTCGGCCTGCCCGGCGACCGCGAGGTCGACCTCAAGCGCCTGGAGGCGTCGGTGGCGCCCGCCGAGGTCGAGACCGCGACCGAGGCCGACTTCGCCGCGCACCCCGAGCTCGTCAAGGGCTACATCGGCCCGCTCGCGCTCGGCCCCAACCCGCAGGGCCTCGCGCTCGACGCCGAGGGCCGCACCGCCGTGCGGTTCCTGCTCGACCCGCGCGTGGTCGAGGGCACCCGCTGGATCACCGGCGCGAACGTCCACGGGAAGCACGTCTTCGACCTCGTGGCCGGGCGCGACTTCACCGCGGACGGCACCGTCGAGGCCGCCGAGGTGCGCGCCGGTGACGAGGCCCCCGACGGCTCCGGCCCGCTGGAGCTCGCCCGCGGCATCGAGATCGGCCACATCTTCCAGCTCGGCCGCAAGTACGCGCAGGCCCTCGGCCTGACCGTCCTCGACCAGAACGGCAAGACCCAGGTCGTCACCATGGGCTCCTACGGCATCGGCGTCACCCGCGTGCTCGCCGCGCTGGCCGAGGCGAACCACGACGACCGCGGTCTCGCCTGGCCCGCCGGGGTCGCGCCCGCGCACGTGCACGTCGTCGCGACGGGCAAGGACGCGGCCGTGTTCGAGGCCGCCGAGTCGATCGCCCAGACCCTGCACGCCCGGGGCATCGAGGTGCTCTACGACGACCGCCCCAAGGTCTCGCCCGGCGTGAAGTTCGCCGACGCCGAGCTGCTGGGCGTGCCGCTCACGGTCGTGGTCGGCCGGGGCCTCGCCGACGGCGTGGTCGAGGTGCGCCCGCGCGTCGCCACCGACGGCTCCCAGGCCGAGCAGGTGCCGGTCGCGGACGCGGCGGACCGCGTCGCCGAGCTCGTGGACGCGCTCCTGAGCCGGTAGCCCGAGGTCGTCCGGAACGCGACGAGGCCGTCACCCACGGGTGACGGCCTCGTCGTCGTGCGGCGACCTCGCGCGGCGCCTCGGTCGGCGTCGCGCGGCCGGCGGGTGCGGGGGTGGTCGCGGGCGGTCCGCCTGGCGGCGGCGCAGGCCGCCCGGGT
>NZ_RFFI01000133.1 GCF_003696205.1 Cellulomonas triticagri | reverse complement strand
GGCCCCCGAACCCGACCCCCGGCGGCCCCGCGCCACCCCCGAGCAGGCCGGTGCGGCGCTCGCCGCCCGCGACCGGGTCGGGGCCGGCGTCGCGGACGCCGCCGAGCGGCACCGCCTGCACGCCGAGGCCGATGCGTTCGACGCGTACATGCGGGAGAACCCCCCGCCGTCCGAGGCGTTCGGGGTGCAGGTCGACCTCGGTCTCGACGGCATCGTGGTCGTCGAGGTCGCCGCCGAGCAGGACGTCCCCGTGGTGCTGTCCGGCCTGGACTGGGCGCAGGAGGCCGTCGTCGGGTACCACGTGCGGTGGGAGGCGCCTGACGTCGAGGAGCTCGAGTCCGAGCGGCCGTCGCTGCCGCACCGCGTCGCCCGGGGCCGGGCCGCGCGGGTCGTGCGCGGGATCGCGCGCGAGGTGCACGGCGAGGTCGGCGGGGAGATCGCCGACATGGCCGGGTTCCTGGTCGACCCGACGGAGCTCTGACGCGGAGCCGCGCGGGCACTGCGGTCGAGCGCCTGGCCGACGGTGCCGGGCAGCGGTCGTTCAGTCCCGCGGAAGTCCCGTTGGTCGGGGAGCGAGTGGTTCGTAGTCGTCCGGGCTGTCGTTTCTGGCGACCCGTGGTCCAGCGTCGGGTCCGAGCGCATACGTGATGACGACGAGTCGTTCTCCCTCGATGCCGGGACTAGGGGCCCGGCTGCCGATGGTGACCCAGCCGAAGCGGATGAAGCCGTTGCGCGTGAGGTCGCAGAGGTAGCTGCTGCGACCGATGCGTCTGAGGCAGGAGGGCTCGTCGATGTCGGTGAGCTCGGCGGCTGTGAAGAGGCGATGGAGTGCCTCATCTTGAGTTCCGGCAACCACGTACCGGCCACTCATCACTTTCTTGGTGCGGAGTGACCAGGGGTTCCGGGCGATGCCGGGAGGGACGCCAGTGGGTTCGTAGTCGGTGCCGAGGATGGTGTCGCGGAGGGTGTGCATCTGGGTGGTGGTGCGGGTGGCTTCTGCGGGGGCGACGACGAGCCAGCCGAGGGCGCACAGGGTCAGGGCGAGGGCCTGTCCGAGGGCGCGGAACAGGCGGATGTGGCGCGCACCGCGCCACACGGGCACCTGCGCAGGTGCGGGCACCGGGTATCCGGGGGGACGTGGGTGTCGGTGTCAGGCGGTGGGTCGGGTGCGGTGGCGGGACCAGGTGATCCCGGCGGTGCCCAGGGCAGCGCGCAGGGCAGAACGACGACGCGACACGGGGGACCTCCAGCGACGGTGCGGGTGGGAGGCCGCCGCAGCGACCAGTGCCTCCGGACGTTAGGGACCGCGCTGCCCTGAGTAGTTCCCGTGCAGGGGCTGAGTAGGTGGTGGGCGGGGCCGGGGCTTCACGTCCCGGGAAGCGCTCCCGTTGCGACCCCGCCGCACCCGTCCGACGATGGCGGAGGACGACGCCCGCCGGCGCTGACGGCGGGCGTCGACGTTCCCCCCGGGGGTCCCCGGGCGCCTGCAGCACGCCGGGCGCCGACCGCCTCCGGGAGCCGACGCGGAAGGTACAACCACGTGACCGACCAGTACACGTTCCAGGACCCGATCGCCCAGTACCCGATGCCGACGCCGCCGGAGCAGAGCCAGGACGGCCCCGGCCTCGACGCGGACCTCGCTCCGGAGGCCGACCACGGCGCGAGCACGTACCGGGGCTCCGGCCGCCTCGCGGGGCGCAAGGCGATCATCACCGGCGGGGACTCCGGCATCGGCCGGGCCGTCGCGATCGCGTTCGCCCGGGAGGGCGCCGACCTCGTGCTGAGCTACCTGCCCGAGGAGCAGGAGGACGCCGAGGCGGTCGCCGCGCTCGTCCGGGAGGCGGGGCGCACGGTCGTGCTCGCGCCGGGCGACGTCGCCGACGAGGCGTACTCCCGCTCGCTGGTGCGCACCGCGCTGGACGAGCTCGGGGGGCTCGACACCCTCGCGATCGTGGCGGGGCGGCAGCAGTTCGTCGAGGACATCGCGGACCTGACGTCGGAGTCGTTCGACCAGACGTTCCGGACCAACGTGCACGCCCTGTTCTGGCTGGTGCAGGAGGCCGTGCCGCACCTGCCGAAGGGGTCGAGCATCATCACGACGTCTTCGATCCAGGCGTACCAGCCGGCGCCGATCCTCGTGGACTACGCCACCACGAAGGCGGCGATCAACACGATCTCGAAGGCGCTGGCCCAGCAGCTCGCGCCGAAGGGCATCCGCGTGAACGTCGTCGCCCCGGGACCGATCTGGACCCCGTTGCAGACGGCGGGCGGGCAGCCGCCGTCGGCGCTCCCGGAGTTCGGCGAGCAGACGCCGTACGGCCGGGCGGGGCAGCCGGCCGAGCTCGCGCCCGCGTACGTGTACCTGGCGTCGCAGGAGTCGGGCTACGTCAGCGGGGAGACGCTGAACGTCAACGGGGGGATGCCGACCCCGTGACGGACCGCAGTGGTCCGCCGGGCCTCGGGAACGTGGACGGCGACGCCACCACGCGCACGCAGGGGTCGGGTCACGCGGCGGCGGACGAGCTGCGCGACCCGACCCCGCGCACGGACGGCTCCGTGGACCTGCGCGCCTACGCGGCGCTGGGCGACGGTCGGACGGTGGCGCTGGTGGCCGACGACGGTCGGGTGGACTGGTTCCCGGTGCCCGACCTGGACACGCCCCCGGCGTTCGCCGCGCTGCTGGACGCCGAGCAGGGTGGGTTCGTCGCGCTGGCGCCGACGGTGCCGTTCCAGGTGCGTCGGCAGTACGTCGTCGGCACGAACGTGCTGGTCACGACGTACGTGACGGCTGACGGCGAGGTCCGGGTCACGGACGCGATGAACACCGGCGTGGCCGGCCGGCTGCCGTGGAGCGAGCTCGCGCGCCGGGTCGAGGGCGTGCGCGGGTCGGTCCCGATGGCCTGGCGCGTCGCGCCCGGCACGGTGCTCGGCTCGGCCTCGCCGTGGGTGCAGGGCACCGTGCACGGCGCGGTGCTGCGCGCCGACGGCGTGACGATGGCCGTGCGGACGCTCGGCGGGACGACGCCCGTGGTCGACGACCAGGCGTGCACCGGGGCGTTCGAGGCGACCGCCGGGTCGCGGCACCTGCTGGCGGTCGTCGGCACCGAGCGCGAGCCGGTCATGCTGCCGGACCCGGAGGACGTCGACGCGGGGATCGACCGGACGATCGAGAACTGGCAGGGCTGGTCCCGCGAGTTCCACTACGACGGGCCGTGGGGCAAGGCCGTGCAGCGCAGCGCGCTCACGCTGAAGCTGCTGCTGCACGAGCCGACCGGCGCCATCGCGGCGGCGGGCACGACGTCGCTGCCGGAGAGCCGCGCGGGCGGCAAGAACTGGGACTACCGGTACGCGTGGGTCCGGGACGCGGCGTACACGCTGGACGCGTGGATCGGGTTCGGGCTGCGCGAGGAGGTGCACGCGGCGATCTCCTGGACGCTGCGGACCCTGCGCGAGCACGGCCTGCACATCTTCTTCGCGCTCGACGGCACCCTGCCGCCCGGGGAGCGTGAGCACGACGTGCCGGGCTGGCGCGGTATCGGCCCGGTGGTCACCGGCAACCGGGCCGGCGACCAGCTGCAGCTCGGCGTGTACGGCGACATCCTCGCGGTGGTCCGCGGGTACGTGGACGCCGGGAACCTGCTCGACGCGGAGACCGGGCGGCTGCTCGCGTCCGTCGCCGACGAGGCCGCCGACGCCTGGCACCGCCCGGACGCCGGGATGTGGGAGCTCACCGAGGAGCGGCACTACGTGTCCTCCAAGCTCGGCTGCTGGCAGGCGCTCACCTGCGCCGTGCACCTGGCCGAGCAGGGCCAGATCCCCGGAGAGCCGGACCGGTGGCGGCAGGAGGCCGAGCGCATCCGCGCCTGGGTGGACGAGCACGGCTGGTCCGAGGACCGTGGCGCCTACGTCATGCATCCCGGCAGCGACGCACTGGACGCGTCGGTGCTGCTGCACGCCCGCAGCGGGTTCGACACCGGCGAGCGCATGAGCCGGACCGTCGACGCCCTGCGCGCCGAGCTCGGCGACGGTCCGCTCCTGCACCGGTACTCCGGGATGCCGCAGGAGGAGGGCACGTTCGTGGCGTGCGCGTTCTGGGGCGTGGCCGCGCTGGCGCACGTCGGACGCACCGCCGAGGCCGAGGAGTGGATGGCGGACCTGCTGGCGCTCGCGAACGACGTGGGCGTGTGGCCCGAGATGGTCGAGGCAGGCACCGGGGACTTCCTCGGCAACCTGCCGCAGGCGCTCAGCCACCTCGCCCTCGTCCAGGCGGCGCTCTCGCTCGCGCCGCGCTGAGGACGACGACACCGACGACACCGCCGCGGCCGCACCGGCCGCGGCACCCGACGACCGAGGAGGACTCATGGACCTGGGCATCACCGACCGCATCGCGCTGGTCACCGGCGGCGACTCCGGCATCGGCCTGGCCACCGCGCGCGAGCTGCTCGCCGAGGGCGCGCGGGTCGTGCTCACCGACCAGAAGGCCGAGGGGCTGGAGGCCGCCGTCGCCGAGCTCGGCGCGGGGCCGGACCGGCTGCTCCCCGTGCTCGCCGACCTCACCGTGCCCGCCGAGGTCGACGCGCTGGTCGCCCAGGCGCGGGACGCGTTCGGCGACCCGGAGATCCTGGTGCACGCCGCCGGGGTCACCGGCGCGCAGGGCCTGTTCCACGAGATCGACGACGAGGGCTGGGCGTCCACGATCGAGATCGACCTGCTCGCGACGGTCCGCGTCGTGCGGGCGGTGCTCGGGCCGATGCGGGCGGCGGGGCGGGGGCGGATCGTGCTGCTGGCCTCGGAGGACGGCGTGCAGCCCTACGTGGACGAGCTGCCGTACTGCGCGGCGAAGGCCGGCGTGCTCTCGCTCGCGAAGGGGCTGTCGAAGTCCTACGGGCCGGAGGGCGTGCTCGTGAACGCGGTGTCCCCGGCGTTCGTCGCGACGCCGATGACCGACGCGATGATGGACAAGCGCGCCGACGAGCGCGGCACCGACCGCGACGAGGCGATCCGGTCGTTCCTCGACGAGGAGCGGCCGCTGATGGCCCTGAAGCGCCGCGGTGAGCCCGACGAGGTCGCGGCCGTCATCGCGTTCCTGGTCTCGGAGCGCGCGAGCTTCGTCAACGGGTCGAACTACCGGGTGGACGCGGGGTCGGTCGCGACGATCTGACCGGACCCGGCCCTACCGCTCCGACTCGCCCTCCGGGGCGTCCGGGCCGGTCAGCCGGTCCACGGGCTCCGTCGGAGTCGTCCCGGTGCGCAGCGTGCGCCGCGTCGGCGCCGACGGTGCCTCGGGCGCGGGCCCGTCGAGCACCCGGTCGAGCACGACGGTGGGGTGGTCCTCGCCCGGGTCGGCGGGCGCCGCCGCGGCGGGCTCCGGGGACGGGGCGGGCGGAGCAGCCGGCAGCGTCGAGCGCCGGGTCACCTCGGGCGCTCCCGACGGCTCCACGGCCGCGGAGCCGTCGGGGCCGTCCCCGGGAGCGGCGGCCGCCCCCAGCAGCACCGGCGGCTCGAGCTGGATCGCCGTGGTGTCCGCCGCCCGGGTCGTGGTGCCGACGGGCCGCCCGGTGGTGCGGCGGGCGGTCTCGCGCGGCGGGACGAGCTGGGCGACGGCCCGCCCGTCCTGGGTGAGCGTGACCGTCCGCCCGACGGCCGCGGCGGCGACCAGCTCGGGCAGGCGCGCGGCGGCCTCGTCGAGCGCGACCGCGTCGGCGTCGGTCTCGTGCGCGGTGCGCGCGCGGGCGGCGCCCCGCTGCCCGGTGAGCGCGCGCTCGAGGGCCTTCATGCCCTCGACCAGCAGGAACACCAGGATCGCGAACCCGAGGGTGAGGGACCACTCGCGCAGCGAGATCGGCGCGGAGTCGAACCACCGGTTCATGAACGGCACGTAGGTGAACAGCGCCTGCAGGGCGAGCAGCGCGCCGGTCGCGATCCACACGACGCGGTTCCCGCGCAGCACCCGCCACGTCAGGCTGGACTGGCCGAGGAACCGGCAGTTGAACAGGTAGGCGAGCTGCCCGAGGGCGAGCATCGCCACGGCGGTGGTCTGGGCGACGGCGTAGCTCGTCCGCTCGCGCTCGATGAAGAACACCGCGAGCGTCGCACCGCCGATGAGCAGCGAGACCACGACGACGTGCCGCAGGGAGCGCCGGGAGATGACGGACCCGCCGGTGCGGCGCGGCGGCCGCGACATGACGCCGTCCTCGGCGGGCTCGTAGGCGAGCGCGAGCGAGAGCGTGACGGCGGTGACGAGGTTGACCCAGAGGATCTGCACGGGCGACAGCGGCAGCGTGAACCCGAAGGCCACGGCGACGAGGATGACCAGGGCCTGCGCCCCGTTGGTCGGCAGCAGGAACACCACGGACTTCGCGATGTTGTCGTAGATCCGCCGCCCCTCCTCGACCGCGCGCTCGATGGTCGTGAAGTTGTCGTCCGCCAGGACGATGTCGGCGGCCTCCTTGGTGGCCTCGGTGCCCTTGATGCCCATGGCGATGCCGACGTCGGCGCGGGTGAGCGCGGGTGCGTCGTTGACGCCGTCGCCCGTCATCGCGACGACCTCGCCGTGCGACTGCAGGGCGCGCACGATCCGGATCTTGTGCTCGGGGCTGGTGCGGGCGAAGACGTCGACGTCGCGCACGCGGGTGCGCAGCTGCTCCTGGGTCATCGCCTCGAGCTCGGCCCCGGTGAGGGCGTGCACGTCGCCGTCCTCGGCGACGATCCCGAGCTCGCGCGCGATGGCGGTGGCCGTGCCGACGTGGTCGCCGGTGATCATCTTGACCCGGATGCCCGCGCGGTGGCAGTCGGCGATGGCCCGCACGGCCTCGGGCCGCGGCGGGTCGACGATGCCGAACATGCCGAGGAACGTGAGGTCGTGCTCGACGTCCTCGGGCGCGAGGGTGCGGGTGCCGTCCTCGACGGGGCGCTCGGCGGCGGCGAGGGTGCGCAGCCCCTGGCCGCCCAGCTCCTCGATGACGGCCTCCCAGCGGGCGCGGTCCAGCGGCTCGAGGGTGCCGTCGGCGGCGCGCTGGTGGGTGCAGCGGTCGAGCATCTGGTCCGGGGCGCCGACCACGCGGACGCGGGTGCCCGCGCCCCGGACCTGGTCGAGGGTCGCCATGTACTTGGTGGCGGACTCGAAGGGCAGCACCGCGAGGCGCTCCACGCCGCCGAGGTCGATGCCGGTCTTGAGGGCGAGCGTCGCGATGGCGCCCTCGGTGGGCTGGCCGACCACGCGCCACTGCGCGCCGTCCTGGACCACGCGGGTGTCGTTGCAGGACGCGGCGGCGTGCACCAGGGCCCGCAGGTCGGGGTGGGCGTCGAGGGTGGCGTGCTCGCCGTCGAGCGTCACCCGGCCCTCGGGCGCGTAGCCGAGGCCCCCGACCGCGTACGTGGCGGCGGTGGTGACGACCGTGCGGACCGTCATCTCGTTCTTGGTCAGCGTGCCCGTCTTGTCGGAGCAGATGGTGGTGACCGAGCCGAGCGCCTCGACGGCGGTGAGCTTGCGCGTGATGGCGTTGCGCCGGGCCATCTGCTGCACACCGAGCGCGAGCGTGACGGTGACGAGCGCGGGCAGGCCCTCGGGGACGGCGGCGACCGCGAAGCCGATGGCCGCGGACACCAGGTCGGGCAGGTCCCAGCTGTGGATGAGGCGCCCGATGACGAGCATGACGGCGGCCATGCCGAGGATGCCGAGCGACAGCGTCTTGCCGAACTTCGCGAGCTGCCGGGACAGCGGCGTGTCCAGGTGGTCGACCTCGGCGATGAGCGACTGGATGCGCCCGATCTCGGTGCCGCCGCCCGTCGCGACGACGACGCCGACGCCCGTGCCGGCCGCGACGATGGTGCTGGAGTACAGCATCGAGGTCCGGTCGCCGACCCCCGCGTCCGCGCCGACCGCGGTGACGTCCTTGACCGCGGCGACGGACTCGCCGGTGAGCGCCGCCTCCTCGACCTGGAGGTTGGTCGCCTCGATGAGACGGAGGTCGGCGGGCACCCGGTCGCCGGACCGCACCCGCACGACGTCGCCGGGCACGAGCGTCTCGGCGTCGACGACCTGCCACTCGCCGTCCCGGCGCGCCTGGGCGTCGAGGGAGAGCATGGTGCGGATGCCGTCGAGGGCGCGCTCCGCCTGGCCCTCCTGCAGGAAGCCGATGGCCGCGTTGATGACGGCGACGGCGAGGATCACGCTGAAGTCGACCCAGTCGCCGAGGATCGCCTTGAGCACCGCCGACGCCAGCAGGATGTAGATGAGGATGTCGTCGAAGTGGCTCAGCAGGCGCCGCAGCCAGCCGGGGCGCGGCGGGGCGGGGAGCCGGTTCGGGCCGTGCTCCGCGAGCCGGCGCTCGGCCTCGACGACGGGCAGGCCGGCGGCGTCGGAGCGCAGCGCCGCGAGCACGGCCTCGGGCGGCTCGGCGTACGGCCGCGGCGCGGCGTCGGCGGGGCCGTCCGGGCGCGGCGGGACGTCGGTGAGGGCGGAAGTCGTCATGTCACACCTCTGACTGATCGGCTACCCCGCCATGGTGGCACGCACGCTGGTGGCGACGGCCCTGGTGAGGACCCTCGCCGGGCATCCGCGAACGGGTCGCGCGCGGGATGCCACGGCACTTCCCCCGACCTCGTAGGAGGAAGGGCCTACGCCGGACGGGCGCGGCGCACGAGCCGACGCTACCGCCGCGCGGGTGATCGCGTCGGGCGAAGTTTTACGTGGAGTTCACCCGCAGGGGGTGCGCGGACGGGGGACGGCACGCAGGATGGCAGTCCGGAACCGACGAGGGGGGCGAGGGTCATGGAGATGGGGACGAACGACCAGCAGACGGCCGAGCAGCAGTTCGAGGACGTGTCCTGGACGACCGTCAGCAATCCCCGGCGCGTGCGCATCTGACGCGTCGCCAGCAGTGCCGCTCGGTGCCCTCCGCACCGGGTGGCACACCGACCCGGCCCGCCCGACCGACCGGCGAGCACCCGACGACCCCGCGGCCCCGCGCCGCGGGGTCGTCGTCGTCCGGGCCGCGCGTTCCGCCCCCGGCGGGTGCCGGACGGTGGCAGGATGCCGCCGGGCCCGCGTCGGCGTGGATCCCGCCCCCGTCGGCGACCTGGAGGTGACGCGCGCGTGCACCCGGGTCGCCTGCTGCGCCGTCGGGCGCGCGCCCAGGCGGGACTGCTCGCGCTGGTCGGGCTGCTGGCGGCGCTGGTCGCCGCGACCCTGGCGGGGACCTTCGGGTACGTCGGCATCGCCGCGCGGGAGGGCCTGACCGCGGCCCTGCGGGACGCCGACCCGCAGGCGGCGTCGCTGCAGGTGCGGACCCGGCTGGACGACGCCGACCCCGCCGGGCAGCGCGCCGCGGCGGACGAGGTGCTGGCCGCGACGCTGGGTGACCTGCCGGTCGCGGTGCACCCGACGGCGCGCTCCCTGAGCCTGGCGGCGACGGACGCCGACGGCTCCCCGCTGGGCGCCGTGGTGGCGGGGTCCGACGAGGCCCTCGCGGAGCGCGCGACGGTGGTCGAGGGGACCTGGCCCGCCGACGCCGACCCTGGGCCGGGCGCCCCGGTCCCGGCGGCCCTGGCGGCGGACGCGGCGGCGGTGCTCGGTCTGGCGGTCGGGGACGAGGTCGTGCTCGCCGGGGACTCGCGGTCCGTCCCGCTCACGGTGCGCGTCGCCGCGCTGTGGCAGCCCGACGACCCCACGGACCCCGCCTGGTTCGGCGACCCGGTCGTGCTGGACGGCACGGACGGGCAAGTCGCGGGGCCGTTCCTGCTCCGGGACGCCGACCTGCCCTCCGTGCCCGCCCTCGTGCTGGTGCGGTGGACGCTGGTCCCCGACCCGGATGCCCTGACGCCCGCCGAGCTGCCCGCGCTCCGCGACGCCCTGGGCGGCGTGGTGGACGTGCTGCACGAGGACGGCGCGGTCAACCGGCAGGGCGTCGCCGCCGAGGGGGTGCTCCACGCGACCCTCGGGTCGGTGGACCGGGCGCTCACCGCCGTGCGGGGTGTGTCGACGTCGGCGGCGCTGCTCGCGGTGCTGGTCGGCCTCGTCGTGCTGGGCCAGCTCGCGCGCCTGCTGGTCGAGGTCCGCGGTCCGGAGACCGCCCTGCTGCGGTCGCGGGGTGTGACGGTCGGCCGGGCGGCGGCGTGGGCGGCGGCGGAGGCGGCGGTGGTGCTCGGGGTGGGCGCGGCGGTCGGGGCGCTGGGTGCCGTGCTGGCGCTGCGCCCGCTCGGCACGGTGCCGCCCGCGACGGC
>NZ_RFFI01000132.1 GCF_003696205.1 Cellulomonas triticagri | reverse complement strand
GCTCGGGTGCGGCGGCCGGCTCGGCGCCGGGGACCGCCGGGGCGGTCCAGCCGCGCTCGCGCGCCAGCGCCAGACCGCGCAGCGTGGGCTCGCCCGCCGCGACGCCCTCGTCCGCGAGGCCGTCGGGGAACCCGGCGAGCACGCGGGAGACCTGCTTGAACGTCTGCACCTGCGCGGGGCCGCGGGTCGGCGCGACCGGCTCCCCCGCGATGAGCCGCCCGACGACCTCGGCGGCCGAGTCGGGCGTCTGGTTGTCGAAGAACTCCCAGTTGATCATCATCACCGGCGCGAAGTCGCAGGCGGCGTTGCACTCGATGCGCTCGAGCGTGATCTTGCCGTCGGCGGTGGTCTCGTCGTGCCCGATGCCGAGGCGGTCGGTGAGGTCCTCCCAGATCGCGTCGCCGCCCATGATCGCGCACAGCGTGTTGGTGCAGACGCCGACCGTGTACTCGCCGTTCGGACGGCGCTTGTACTGGGTGTAGAACGTCGCGACCGCGGACACCTGGGCGGTCGACAGGTCGAGGACGCCCGCGCAGAACGCGACGCCCGCGGGACTGACGTAGCCGTCCTCGGACTGCACGAGGTGCAGCAGCGGCAGCAGCGCGGACCGCGCGTCCGGGTACCGGGCGACGACCTGCGCGGCGTCGGCGGCCAGGCGCTCGCGCGTCGCGTCGTCGTAGACCGCGCGGGGACGCCCCGATCCGGGGATGCGCGGGTGGTCGATGGTCGACATCAGCGGTCCACCCCTCCGAGCACCGGGTCGATGGACGCGACGGCGCAGACGACGTCCGCCACCTGCCCGCCCTCGCACAGCACCGACACGGCCTGCAGGTTGTTGAACGACGGGTCGCGGAAGTGCGCCCGGTACGGCTTGGTGCCCCCGTCGGAGACGAGGTGCACCCCGAGCTCGCCGCGGGGGTGCTCGACGGTCTGCCACACCTGGCCGGCGGGGACCCGGAAGCCCTCCGTCACCAGCTTGAAGTGGTGGATCAGGGCCTCCATCGAGGTGCCCATGATCTCGCGGATGTGCTCCAGGGAGTTGCCCTGGCCGTCGCTGCCGACCGCGAGCTGGGCGGGCCAGGCGATCTTCTTGTCCGCGACCATGACCGGGCCGGGGCTGCCCGCGCCGAGGCGCTGCACGACCTGGTCGACGATCCGCATCGACTGGTAGCACTCCTCGATGCGCAGGACCATGCGGTCCCAGCAGTCCGCGCCCTCGGAGACGGGGACGTCGAAGTCGTAGGTCTCGTACCCGCAGTACGGGGCGGCCTTGCGGACGTCGTACGGCAGGCCCGTCGAGCGGAGCATCGGGCCGGTGATGCCGAGCGCCATGCAGCCCGCGAGGTCGAGGGCGCCGACGCCCTGCAGCCGCCCCTTGAGGATCGGCTGGCCGAGCATGAGGTCCTCGAGCTGCGTGAGGTACTTCTTCACGCCGGCCAGCGCCTCGCCGACCTGCTCCAGCGTGCCCGGGGGGATGTCCTGCGCGACGCCGCCGGGGCGGATGTACGCGTGGTTCATCCGCAGGCCGGTGATGAGCTCGAAGATCCGCAGGATCTCCTCGCGGGCCGTGAACCCGATGGTCATGATCGTGGTGGCGCCGAGCTCGTTGCCGCCGGTCGCCAGGCACACGAGGTGCGAGGCGATCCGGTTGAGCTCCATCATCAGCACCCGGATCTGCGTGGCCCGCTCGGGCACGTCGTCCGTGATGCCGAGCAGCTTCTCGACCGCGAGGCAGTAGGCCGCCTCCTGGAACAGCGGGGCGACGTAGTCCATGCGGGTGCAGAACGTCACGCCCTGGGTCCAGGTGCGGAACTCCATGTTCTTCTCGATGCCGGTGTGCAGGTAGCCGATGCCCGCGCGGGCCTCGGTCACCGTCTCGCCGTCGATCTCGAGCATGAGGCGCAGCACGCCGTGCGTGGAGGGGTGCTGCGGGCCCATGTTGACGACGATGCGCTGCTCGCCGAGCCGGGCCGCCTCCTCGGCGATGTCCGACCAGTCGCCGCCGGTCGCCTCGAACGTGCGCAGGCCGACGGTCTCGCCGTCGACCACGTGCCCGGTCGCCCTCGGCGCGTGGGGGGTGTGCGTGCTCATGAGTACTGCCTCCGCTGGTCGGCGGGCGGGATGGTGGCGCCCTTGTACTCCACCGGGATGCCACCGAGCGGGTAGTCCTTGCGCTGGGGGTGGCCGGGCCAGTCGTCCGGCATCTCGATCCGCGCCAGGTCGGTGCGACCGGTGAACCGGATGCCGAAGAAGTCCCAGGTCTCGCGCTCGTGCCAGTCGTTCGCCGGGTAGACGTCGACCGTGCTCGGGATGGTGGGGTCGCCCTCGGGGGCCGCGACCTCGACGCGCAGGCGCCGGCCGTGCGTGACCGACACCAGGTGGTAGACGGCGTGCAGCTCGCGGTCGGTGTCGTGCGGGTAGTGCACGCCGCTGACGCCGAGCGACAGCTCGAACCGCAGGTCCTGGTCGTCGCGCAGGTGCGTGGCGACCTCGACCAGGTGGGCCCGGGCGATGTTCAGCGTCAGCTCGCCGCGGTCCACGACCACGGACTCCAGCGCGGCGTCCGCGCCGGTGCCGGACGCGTCCAGCAGCTCGGTGAGGACGTCCACGACCTCGTCGAACCAGCCGCCGTACGGCCGCTCGCTCGGGCCGGGCAGCACCACGGTCTGCACCAGGCCGCCGAACCCGGAGGTGTCGCCCGTGCCGTGCACGCCGAACATGCCGTGCCGCTCGGTGACGACCTCGAGCGGGAGCGTGCGGTTCGCGGGGACGTGCTGGGCCCCGGCCTCCAGGGCCGCCTCGCTCGTCGTCTGCGCGCCCGCGTCGGCGGCGCCCGCGGTGCCCGCCTTGGCGGCCGCCGCGGCGTCGCGCTTCTCGTCGGTCATCGCAGCAGTCCCGTCATGTGGGAGGTCGGCTCGGCGCGCAGCGCCGCGGTCTCGACCTCGCGGGCGATCTCGGCCCGGTCCTTGCCCAGCGGCGCGGTCTTGACCTGCTGCTGCAGCTCGAGGATCGCGTTGAGCAGCATCTCCGGGCGCGGCGGGCAGCCGGGCAGGTAGATGTCCACCGGCACGACGTGGTCGACGCCCTGGACGATCGCGTAGTTGTTGAACATGCCGCCGCTGCTGGCGCACACGCCCATCGACAGCACCCACTTGGGCTCGGCCATCTGGTCGTAGACCTGCCGGACCACCGGGGCCATCTTCTGGCTCACGCGGCCGGCGACGATCATCAGGTCGGCCTGGCGCGGGGAGGCGCGGAACACCTCCATGCCGAACCGCGAGATGTCGAACCGCGACCCGCCGGTCGCCATCATCTCGATCGCGCAGCAGGCGAGCCCGAAGGTCACCGGCCACATCGACGCCTTGCGGGCCAGGCCCGCGAACGTCTCGATCGACGTCAGCAGGAACCCCGAGGGAGCAGCCTCTTCGATACCCATGTCAGTCCTCGTCCCACTCCAGGCCGCCGCGGCGCCACTCGTACAGGAACGGCACCGTGATCAGCGCCAGGAAACCCACCATCGCGACGAGCCCGAACAGGGCGAGCTCGGTGAAGTCGACGGCCCACGGGTAGAGGAAGACCACCTCGATGTCGAAGACGATGAACGTCATCGCGACGAGGTAGTACTTGACCGGGAAGCGCCCGCCGCCCATGGCGTGCGGGGTCGGCTGGATGCCGCACTCGTAGGCCTCGAGCTTGGCGCGGTTGTAGCGCTTCGGGCCGATCACGGCGCTGGCGGCGAGTCCGCCGACCGCGAGGACGGCGGCGACCCCCATCATGACGAGGAGGGGGACGTACGGGTTGGTCATCGGTGCTCTCCCGGTGGGGGGTGGAGTGCTTCCGTGGGGCTCTGCGGCGTCGGTGCCACGGGTGGTGCGCTGTCGGGCGGGGCGCGGTCCGGCGGGCGAGGCCGGGTGCGCCCCCGGTCAGGGAGGCGCGGTCATGACGCCGGCGCCAGATGTGCGAGGCCGGCGATGGTGCGGTCGACCCAGTCTCCGCCGTGGGGCTCGTAGCAGTCCGCGAGCAGCTTGTGCACGAAGCGCATGACCAGCGGGCGAGGCAGGCCGTACCTCGTGCAGGCGCGCATGACCTGCGGGTGCTCGATGAGCTTCACGAAGACCCGGCCGAGCGTGTAGTACCCGCCGAGGTCGTCCTTCATGCGCGCGCCGTAGGAGGCGAGCGCGCGCTCGCGCCCGGCGGCGGTGCCCCGGGCGGTGGCCTGCACGGCGGCGTCCGCGGCGACGCGGCCCGCCTGCAGGGCGTAGGCGATGCCCTCGCCGTTGAACGGGCTGATCATCCCGGCGGCGTCGCCGACCAGCATGAGCCCGCGGCCGTAGAGCGGGCCGCGGTTGAAGCCCATGGGCAGGGCGGCGCCGCGGACCGGGCCGATCTGGTTCTCGGGCGTGAACTCCCACTCCGCGGGGGCGTTGCGCATCCAGGTCGCGAAGAGGTCCTTGTAGTCGACCTTGGTCGGGGCGGCGGTCGAGGCCACCGAGCCGAGGCCGACGTTGGCGGTGCCGTCGCCGAGCGAGAAGATCCAGCCGTAGCCGGGCATGAGGTTGGACCGTCCGGGCGGGCCGTCCCAGAGCTCGAGCTGGCTCTCCATCATCGGGTCGGCGTGCCGCGGGGTGCGGAAGTAGGTCCGGACGGCGACGCCCATCGGGCGGTCCATCCGCTTCTCCAGGCCCATGCCGGTGGCGAGGCGGGCGGAGACGCCGTCGGCGGCGACGACCAGCGGCGCCCGGTAGGTGACGGGGTCCCCCGCACGGCGGCCGTCCGCGTCGACGGGACGGGCCTCGACGCCGATCACGCGGCCCGTCCGCTCGTCGAGCAGCGGGCCGGTGACGTTGGTGCGCTCCTGGACCTTGGCCCCGGCGGCGCGCGCGTGCTCGACCAGCAGGTGGTCCAGCGACATGCGCGAGCGGGCCAGCCCGTAGGACGGGTAGGACGACAGCTCGGGCCAGGGCAGCTCGATGGTGTGGCCGCCGCCGACGACGCGCAGGCCGGTGTTGCGGATCCAGCCGTCCTGCTCGCGCAGCGGCACGCCCATGCGCGTCAGCTCGGCGACCGCGCGGGGCGTCAGGCCGTCGCCGCAGATCTTGTCGCGCGGGAAGGACGCCTTGTCGAGCAGCAGCACGGACAGGCCCGCGGCGGCGCAGTGGTAGGCCGCGGCCGACCCACCGGGTCCGGCACCGACGACGATGACGTCCGCGTCGTCGCTCTGACCAGTCTGCACAGTCCGCCCCATTTGTGAATGCCTTCACACCTGTTACGGGCCGAGTCTAGGAGAAGACTGTTCTCGTGTCTGCGAAGGTTTGCCTCAGTAGCGTCCCTGCTGCTGGCGAACTTTGCCGGGACTTTCGTCCCATGAATGCCGGCTAATTCGTCCCAGGATTGCTCGCGCGGTGCAGCGCGACGATCCCGCCGGACAGGTTCCGGTACGCCACCGAGCGCCAGCCGGCCTCCTGGAGCAGCGCGGCGAGGCCCCGCTGGTCCGGCCAGTCGCGGATCGACTCCGCCAGGTACGTGTACGCGTCCGACTCCTTCGCGACCACGCGCGCCACCTTCGGCAGCGCCTGCATGAGGTACCCGGAGTACACGGTGCGGAAAGGCGCCCACGTCGGGGTGGAGAACTCGCACACCACCAGGCGGCCGCCCGGCTTCGTCACGCGGCGCATCTCCCGCAGCGCCCCCACGGTGTCCACGACGTTGCGCAGGCCGAACGAGATCGTCACCGCGTCGAACGACCCGTCCGCGAACGGCAGGGCCGTCGCGTCGCCCGCCGTGAACGGCAGGTCCGGGCGGCGCAGCTTGCCCACCGCGAGCATCCCCGTCGACAGGTCGCACGGCACGACCCGCACCCCGGCGTCCGCCAGCGGCTCGCTCGACGTGCCGGTGCCCGCCGCGAGGTCCAGCACCGTCTCGCCCGGCAGGGCGTCCAGGCCCTTCAGCGTGGCCTTGCGCCACATCCGGTCCTGCCCCAGCGACAGCACGTCGTTGGTCAGGTCGTAGCGGCGGGCGACACCGTCGAACATCGAGGCGACGTCGTGCGGGTCCTTGTCGAGCGAGGCGCGAGGCATGCCCCCATCGTGTCAGTTCCGCGGGGCCGGGGCCGCGCGCCACCCGCGACGCGCCGCGGACGTACCCTGGTCCGCGATGACCAGCCCCCTCGGCGACCACGAGCACGCGCCCCTGCCCCACGCGGAGCCGCTCGTGGTGCGCACCGTCCCCCTCGACGCCCCCGACGACCTGCTCTCTCTGCTGCCCCACGACGCGCCGCTGACCTGGGTGCGCCGCGGCGACGGCCTGGTCGGCTGGGGCGAGGCCGCGCGGGTCGAGGTCGCCGGGGCCACCCGGTTCGCCGACGCCGAGCGCGCCTGGCAGCGGATGGTCGCGCACAGCGTCGTCCGCGACGAGGTCCGCCTGCCCGGCACCGGCCCCGTCGCCTTCGGGTCGTTCGCGTTCGACGACGAGTCCGCCGCGGGCGGCGTGCTCGTGGTCCCCCGCGTCGTCGTCGGGCGTCGCGACGGCCGCTCCTGGCTCACCGTCGTGGAGACCGCCGGGACGCTCGGCCCCGCCCCCGACTGGTCGCTGGTCGCCCGGCACGTCGCGGCGCTCACCCCGGTGCGCTCCCCCGGCGCCGTCACGTACACCCCCGGCGCCGTCGCCGCCGCGGACTGGACCGAGGTCGTCGCCCGCGGCGTCGCCGCCATCCGCGCGGGCGAGGTCGACAAGGTCGTGCTCGCGCGCGACGAGGTCGCCACGACCACCGAGCCGCTCGACGTCCGGCACGCGCTGCACCGGCTCGCCGAGCGGTACCCGACCTGCTGGACGTTCTCCGTCGACGGCCTCATCGGAGCCACCCCCGAGCTGCTGGTCCGCTCCGAGAAGGGCCTGGTCACCTCCCGCGTGCTCGCCGGGACGATCCGGCGCACCGGCGACGACGACGCCGACCTCGCGCGCGCCGCGATCCTCGCGCACTCGTCCAAGGACCTCGAGGAGCACGAGTACGCCGTCACGTCCGTGACCCGCGCGCTCGCCCCGTTCTGCTCGTCCACCAACGTCCCCGACGCGCCGTTCGTGCTGCACCTGCCCAACGTGCTGCACCTCGCGTCCGACGTCACCGGCGTCCTCGCGGGCGTCGGCGAGCCGCTGCCCGCCGAGGGCGGCGACCTCCCCTCGGCGGCCACCGCCGGGCACCCGACGTCGCTCGCTCTCGCAGCCGCGCTGCACCCCACCGCCGCCGTGTGCGGGACCCCCACCGACGCCGCGCGGGCGCTGATCCGCCGCATCGAGGGCATGGACCGCGCCCGGTACGCCGGGCCCGTCGGCTGGGTCGGCGCGGACGGCGACGGCGAGTGGGGTATCGGCCTGCGCTCCGCCGAGGTCGACCCCGACGACCCGCACCGGCTCCGGCTGTTCGCGGGGTGCGGCATCGTCGCCGCCTCGAACCCGGAGTCCGAGCTCGCGGAGTCCCGGGCCAAGCTCGTCCCCATGCGCACGGCCCTCGCCTCGGACTGACCGGCACCACCCTCCGCCCGCGGACGTGAGGCGGCCCCCGCCGCACCCGGGGGACGGGGTGCCGCGGGGGCCGCGGGCCGGCGACGGGCGTCACCGGCGGGTGAGACCCGGGCGGGGCAGGGGGGACCCGCCCGGGTCGTTCAGGTGGGGGGCGCCGCGTCAGCCGCGGCCACCACCCTGCTGCTGGCCCTGCTGCTGCTGGAACCACTCCCACAGCTGCTCGGGCGTCATGTCCTCGGGGTTCTGGCCGCTGCCCTGGTCCGAGCCGGAGCCCGAGGACGCGGTCTCCTCGCGGACCGCGAGCGTCACGTCGACCTCCATCGACTTCCCGTCGCGGACCAGCGTCAGCGTGGTCTCGTCGCCCGAGGCGTGCGTCCGCACGTAGCCGGTCAGCTGCTGCGCGCCGCCGACGGCCTTGCCGTCGATGCCGACGATGACGTCACCGGTCTGCACGCCCGCCTGCGCGGCCGGCGAGCCCTCGGTGACCTGCTGCACCTGCGCACCGGAGCGGGTGACCCCGTCCGCCGTGGCGGTGCCGTCGACCAGGCCGACGCCGAGGAACGCGTGCTCCGCGGTGCCGTCCGCGATGAGCTGGCTGGCGATCATGTCCGCGAGGTTCACGGGGATCGCGAAGCCCAGGCCGATCGAGCCCGACTCGCTGGACGTCGTCGCGATGGACGACGTGATGCCGATGACCCGGCCCTGCGCGTCGAACAGCGGGCCACCGGAGTTGCCCGGGTTCACCGCGGCGTCGATCTGGATCGCGTTGGTGACGACGGACTCGTTGCTGCCGTCCTCGGTGGTGGACACCGGGCGGTCGAGCGCCGAGACGATGCCGGTGGTGACCGTGTTCGCCAGACCCAGCGGGTTGCCGACCGCCATCACCGGGTCGCCGACCGTGACCTCGGACGAGTCACCGAGCGCCGCCGGGGACAGGTCGTCCGGGGCGTCCTGGAGCTTGATCACCGCGAGGTCGGTCGTCGGGTCGGTGCCCACGACGTCGGCGGTGAAGATCCGGCCGTCGGTGAGCGTGACCTGCACCTGGCCGTCCTGCGCACCCGCGACGACGTGGTTGTTCGTGACGATGTGGCCCTCGTCGTCCACGATCACGCCCGAGCCCTGGGCCTCGCCCGAGGAGGTCGTGACCTGGATCGCGACGACGGAGTCCTGCACCGCCGCGGCGACCTTCTGCCAGTCCGGGTTCTCCGCCGACGAGCCGGAGACCGGCACGGTGTCGGTGGACGACTGCCCGATGGAGCTGATGTCCGCGGCGCGCGTCCCGCTGCTGCCCTGGTCGAACGCGCCGACCAGCGCGGCGGTGCCGAGGCTCGCGAGCAGCGCCGCGCCCACGCCGACGCCGACGACCGGCAGCCAGAGGCGGTTGCGGTCGGTCCGGGTCCTCGTGCCGCCCGGGCCTCCCGGACCCTGCGGGCCGCCCTCGGCGCCGAACGCCTGCGGGTAGCCGGGGTCGCCGGTCGGCTGGTGCTGACCCTGCTGGGACTGGTGCGGGTCCTGCGGCTCGGGGCGGCCGAACGCGGCGAGCGGGTCGCCGGCGTGCTGCTGCTGGGCCTGGGGCTGCGGGTACGCGCCGGGGGCGCCCTGCTGCTGGCCGGGCTGCGGGTACCCGGGGTGCTGCGGCGCCGCGTACTGGCCGTAGCGCGGCTGCGGGCGCGGGTCGTGGTGCTGACCCTGCGGCTCCTGCGCTTCCTGCGGCACGGCCGGGTACGTCGGGCCGCCCTGGGGACCGGATGGCGCGGACGGCAGCTGCTGCGTGGGGGTCGGGGCGATGCGCTGCGTCGGGGCGTCCTGCGGGGGCGCGGGGACGGCCTGCGTCGCGGCGGTGCCCGCCTGCGCGGCGTCCTGCTGCCCGGCAGCGCTCGCGGCGCGGTCGGCGGCCTGCTCGGTGGCGTCGGCGCGCTCCGGCTGGGGCGCGCCCGTGGCGTCCTGCGGTCCCTCGGGGGTGCTGCTCATGGGATGTCCTCCTCGTTCGTGACACCCATGAGACCCCCACGCGCTGGAACCACGCTCAAGGAAACCTGAGAGCCTCCTGCGAATCGGCGATGCCGACCCCGCCGCGGCGCGGGAGGTCAGGGGGCGTCGGTCAGGGTCGTCCGGATCGCGGTCCGGACGTCCGCGGCGAGTCGCTGGTCCAGGGCACGGCGGTCCGCGCGGTCGACGCGGACCTCGACCACCGAGGTCCCCCGGCCGGGGGCCGCGAGCGCGGCAGCCAGGGCGACGGGGTCGGAGACCCGCACGTGCCGGACGCCGTAGCCCGCGCAGAGCGCGGCGAGGTCGGCGGTGTGCGGGGTGCCGAACACGCGCTCGAAGGTCCGGGCCCGCTCGGGGGCGCCGTGCTCCAGCGTCGCGAAGATCGACCCGCCGCCGTCGTTGAGCACGACGACCTGGAGGTCCGGCTCGGCCTCGGTGCTCGGGCGCAGCAGCCCGCCGACGTCGTGCAGGAAGGTCAGGTCCCCGACGAGCGCCCGCACCCGGCGGTGCGGCAGGCCGAGGGCGACGCCCGCGGCGGTGGACAGCGTGCCGTCGATGCCCGCCAGCCCGCGGTTGGCGAGCACCAGCGGCGGTTCGGCCCACCGGGCCACGAGGTCGAGGTCGCGCACCGGGTTGGACGCGCCGACCAGCAGCACGTCGTCCGGGGCGCACGCGGCGGCGACCACCCGCACGGCGGCGGGGCCGGACAGCGGCGGCGTGGCGCGGGTCGGCGGGGCGGCCGGGTCGTCGTCCAGCAGCGCGTCGACGGTG
>NZ_RFFI01000131.1 GCF_003696205.1 Cellulomonas triticagri | reverse complement strand
GCGGCGGCGACCGCACCGGCACCCGCGTCGCGGGCACGCTGCTGGCGGCCGTCGCGGCGTTCACCGGCGGCGGCGCGGTGGTCGCGCTGCGCCGCACCTGGCTGTCCGACGACCCGGTCGGGAGCACGGCGGCGCTGCTGACGTCGTACGGTGGCGGGGCGCTGGGCATCGTCGCGGTCGCCGCCGCGGTCTCGGGCACGCTGCTGGTGCTGCGGCGGTCCGTCACCGCAGGGTCGGTCCCGGCAGGGCCGAGGTCGTAGAGTCACCCCCGCCGCGGCACGACGCCGCGGACCGGGACGTCCGAAGGAAGCAGGAGCGCATGTCCGCAGGTCGCAAGCTGGTCATCGTGGAGTCGCCGGCCAAGGCGCGCACGATCGCCGGGTACCTCGGTGACGGCTTCGACGTCGAGGCGAGCGTCGGGCACATCCGTGACCTGCCGCAGCCCTCCGAGCTGCCCGCGGAGATGAAGAAGGGCCCGTTCGGCAAGTTCGCCGTCGACGTCGACAACGGCTTCGAGCCCTACTACGTCGTGGACTCGGACAAGAAGAAGAAGGTCACCGAGCTCAAGCGGCTGCTGAAGGACGCCGACGAGCTCTACCTCGCGACCGATGAGGACCGCGAGGGCGAGGCCATCGCCTGGCACCTGCTGCAGGAGCTCAAGCCCAAGGTCCCGGTCAAGCGCATGGTGTTCCACGAGATCACCCGCGAGGCCATCAGCCGCGCGCTGGAGAACACCCGCGAGCTCGACGACCGCCTCGTCGACGCGCAGGAGACCCGCCGCATCCTCGACCGTCTGTACGGCTACGAGGTCAGCCCGGTGCTGTGGCGCAAGGTCCGCCAGGGCCTGTCCGCCGGCCGCGTGCAGTCCGTCGCCACCCGCCTGGTCGTCGAGCGCGAGCGCGAGCGCATGGCGTTCCGCGCCGCCGACTACTGGGACCTCACCGCGACGTTCGCCGTCGAGGACACGGCCGAGCCGACGTTCGACGCCCGCCTGCTGCAGCTCGGCGAGCGCCGGGTCGCCGCCGGTCGCGACTTCGGCGACGACGGCGTGCTCAAGGGCTCCGGCGCGAGCCGCCCGGTGCACCTGGACGAGGGCGCCGCGCACGCCTGGGTGTCCGCCCTCGACGGCGCGGACTTCGCGGTCCGGTCCCTCGAGACCAAGCCGTACACCCGCCGCCCCGCCGCGCCGTTCACGACCTCGACGCTGCAGCAGGAGGCCAGCCGGAAGCTGCGCATGGCCTCCCGGCAGACGATGCGTACCGCGCAGACGCTGTACGAGAACGGCTACATCACCTACATGCGGACCGACTCGCCCACGCTGAGCACGCAGGCCGTCGACGCCGCGCGCCGCCAGGCGGCCGAGCTGTACGGCGCCGACCACGTGCCCGACAAGCCGCGCGTCTACGCCTCCAAGAGCAAGGGCGCGCAGGAGGCCCACGAGGCCATCCGCCCCGCGGGCGACAACTTCCGCACCCCCGCGCAGGTCGCGGGCGAGCTGTCCGGCGACCAGTTCCGGCTGTACGAGCTCATCTGGAAGCGCACCGTCGCCTCGCAGATGGCCGACGCCCGCGGCTCCACCGCCTCCGTGCGGATCGCCGCGACCGTCCCCGCGCCCGCGCTGCCCGAGGGCAGCACCGCCGCCGACGGCCCCGCCGCCGGGGCGGCGACGGCCGCCGTCTTCGGGGCGAGCGGCACCGTCATCACCTTCCGCGGCTTCCTCGCCGCCTACGAGGAGGGGCGCGACGTCGACCGCTACGCCGACCAGGCCGAGGGCGGCGAGAAGGGCGCGGCCCGCGAGACCCGGCTGCCGCAGATGGCCGAGGGCGACGCCGTCGCCGCGTCCGACCTCACGGCCGACGGCCACCGCACCTCCCCGCCGCCGCGGTACACCGAGGCGAGCCTGGTCAAGGCGCTCGAGGAGCGTGGCATCGGCCGCCCCTCGACCTACGCCGCGACCATCTCGGTCATCCAGGACCGCGGGTACGTGACCAGCCGCGGGCAGGCGCTCGTGCCGTCCTGGCTGGCGTTCGCCGTGGTCCGGCTGCTGGAGGAGAACTTCGACCGGCTCGTCGACTACGACTTCACCGCGTCCATGGAGCAGGACCTCGACCAGATCGCCGCGGGGCAGACCGACCGCGTCGAGTGGCTCACCCGGTTCTACTTCGGCACCGAGGCGGCCGAGGGGCCCGATGGCGACGGCCTGCGCGACCTCGTCGCCAACCTCGGCGAGATCGACGCCCGCGAGGTCAACTCCATCGACGTCGGCGGCGGCATCACGCTGCGCGTCGGCCGCTACGGCCCGTACGTCGAGGAGACCGGGGGCGAGCCCGGCCCCGACGGCAACCCGCGCCGCGCGTCGGTCCCGGACGACCTCGCCCCCGACGAGCTCACCGCCGAGAAGGCGCGCGAGCTGCTGGAGACCCAGCCCGAGGGCGACCTCGAGCTCGGCACCGACCCGGTCGCCGGCACGACGATCGTCGCCAAGAACGGCCGGTACGGTCCCTACGTGACCGAGCTGCTGCCCGAGCCGGACCTCGACCCGAACCTGTCGGCGGCTGCGAAGAAGAAGGCGCTCGCCGCCCTGCCCAAGCCCCGCACGGGGTCGCTGCTCAAGTCCCAGTCGCTGCAGACCATCACCCTGGAGGACGCGCTGCAGCTGCTCAGCCTGCCGCGCGTCGTCGGCACCGACCCGGAGACGGGCACCGAGATCACCGCGCAGAACGGCCGCTACGGCCCGTACCTCAAGCGCGGCACCGACTCGCGGACGCTGCCGTCGGAGGAGGCGATCTTCACCACCACGCTGGAGGAGGCGCTCGCCATCTACGCGCAGCCGAAGCGCGGCCGCGGCGCCACCGCCACCCCGCCGCTGCGCGAGCTCGGCGAGGACCCGACGTCCAAGAAGCCCATCGTGGTCAAGGACGGCCGGTTCGGCGCCTACGTCACCGACGGGGAGACCAACCGGACGCTGCCGCGCGACGTCACGCCCGAGTCGATCACCCCGGAGCAGGCCGTCGAGCTGCTCGCCGAGAAGCGCGCGCAGGGGCCGAAGAAGAAGCCCGCGGCCCGCAAGGCCGCGCCGCGCAAGACGGCCGCGGCCAAGAAGTAGCGACCACCTCGAGAGGGGGCCACGTCCAGGACGTGGCCCCCTCTCGTCGTCCGCGTGCGCCCGGTGCCGCCGGCGTCAGCGGGTCTGGTCGGCGGGTGCAGCGTCGCCGATCCCGGCCCACTCCCGCAGGCGGGGCACCAGCACCCGCGCGTGCGTCCCGAGCCGGGGCAGGCGCACGGCGCGGTCGGGCGCCCCCGGTTCCCGGACGGTCACCACCACGGCCTCGGACCACGACGGGCGCCCGGGGACGTTCCCGTCCACGGCGACGACCGCGGACCGGTCGACCCGCAGCGGCCGCCACGGGCGCTCGACCCGCAGCGTGTCGTCGGTCAGGACGACCCGCGTGGTCGGCACCCAGCCGGCCGCAGTGACGGTCCCCAGCACGGCGGTGATCGCGCCCAGCACGAGCACGACGACGGACGCCCCGCGCTCGCCCTCCACCACGCGCTGGCCGAAGCCGACGAGCATCGGGACCTGGCCGACCGGGACGACCCAGAACCACCGGGGCACGGGCGGCGTGCGGCCCACCACCTCCCGCACGGGTCGCCTCAGTGCGCCCGGTGCGCCACGGGCTCCGGCAGCCCCGCGTCCGCGCGGACCTGCCGGGAGAACCCCTCGATCGACCGCAGCGCGTCCACCAGGTCCGGCACCCGCACCGTGAACGGCATCGCGTGGATCGTCTCGCCCTCCGCCGTCGCCGCCTCGGCCACCCGGGTCAGGTCGTCCACGTCGTCCACCGAGAGCCCGACCTCCGTCAGCGTGTTCGGCAGCCCGACCCGCGTCGTGAACTCCACGAAGTCCCGGATCTCCTGCACCGGCGCGCCCTCCAGCACGAGCTGCGTCACCGAGCCGATGTTGACCTTCTGCCCGTGGGTCAGGCCGTGCGTCTGCGGGGCGGCCGTGAGCCCGTTGTGGATCGCGTGCGCCGCCGCGAGGCCGCCGGACTCGAAGCCCAGCCCCGACAGCAGCGTGTTCGCCTCGACGACCTTCTCCACCGACGGCGTCACCACGTGGTCCCGCACCGCCGCGACCGCGGGCAGGGCGTGCTCCCAGAGGATGTCCCAGGACAGCCGCGCCAGGGCCGTGCCCGTCGCGGTGGGCAGGCCGCCCGCCATCGTCGTCGCGTCCGTGCGGGCGACCGCGCGCGCCTCGATCCACGTCGCCAGCGCGTCGCCGACCCCCGCGACCAGGAACCGCACCGGCGCGTTCGCGACGAGCTGCGTGTCCACCAGCACCAGGTCCGGGTTGCGCGGGAAGAACCGGTACTCCTCGAACCCGCCGTCGTCGTCGTAGATCACCGACAGCGCCGAGCAGGGCGCGTCCGTCGAGGCGACCGTCGGCACCGACACCCAGCGGATCCCCGCCAGGTGCCCGGCGGCCTTCACCGCGTCGATGGTCGAGCCCCCGCCGACCCCCACGACGACGTCGGCACCGGTCTCCCGGATGCGACCGGCGATGCCGTCCACCGCGGCGGCCGTGGCGTAGACGCCGAACCCGTCCCGGGTCAGCGGCAGGTCCGCGGCGGCGAACGAGCGGGTCACGGCGTCGCCGACGAACGACCACACGGTGTCGTCCGCGACCACCAGGGGCGTGCTGCCGATCGGGGCGACCAGCTCGCCGAGGCGCTCGATCGCGCCGCGCCCCTGGGCGTAGCGCCCGGGGCTGATCAGGGTCCGGATCGGGGTGGGTGCTGCGGGCACGGGCTCCTCCTCGCGTGACGCGTCGGCGGCGGGGCCGCACGGTCACGGTCCACGCCGACCACCGACACCCACCACCGTACGGATGACGCGTCCGCTCGGCACGGGGCCGGAGGTCCCGGCGCCCAGGACTCCCGCAGACGGGACGGCTAGGGTCGCGACATGGCACTCACCGAAGACCCGCGCACCGCGCCACCGATCCGCTGGGGGATCCTGGGCGCGGGCGGCATCGCCGCCGCGTTCGCCGACGCCGTCCGGTCCACCACCCGCGCGCAGGTCGTCGCCGTCGGGTCCCGCGACCACACCCGCGCCGAGCGGTTCGCCACCGCGCACGGCATCCCCACCACCCACACCGGCTACCGCGACCTCGTCGAGGACCCGCAGGTCGAAGTCGTCTACGTGGCGACCCCGCACTCCGAGCACCGCGAGCACGCGCTGCTCGCCATCGCCGCGGGCAAGCACGTCCTGGTCGAGAAGGCGTTCACCCGCAACGCCGCCGAGGCCGAGGAGGTGTTCGCCGCGGCCCGCGCCGCCGGGGTGTTCGTCATGGAGGCGATGTGGACGCGGTTCCTGCCGCACGTCGCCGCCCTCCACCAGGTCATCGAGTCCGGCGAGATCGGCGAGATCGTCGCCGTGCACGCCGACCACGGGCAGTACTTCCCGTTCGACGCCGCCCACCGGCTGTACGACCCGGCGCTCGCCGGCGGCGCCCTGCTCGACCTCGGCATCTACCCGGTCGCGTTCGCGCAGGACTTCCTCGGCGTGCCCACGCAGGTGCGCTCCGTCGGCTCGCTCACCGAGACCGGCGTCGACGGGCAGCTCGCCATCGTCCTCAGCTACGGCGACCGCACCCAGGCCGCGCTGACCACGACCCTCTGGGCGAAGACGCCCACCACCGCGGCGATCAGCGGCACCGAGGGCACCATCACGATCGACGGCTCGTTCTACGCGCCGACCTCGTTCCAGGTGCGGCGCCGCGACGGCCGGTCCTGGTCGTTCACGCAGCCCGTGCCGCACGGCCTGCAGTACGAGGCCGCCGAGGTCGCCCGCCGCGTCGCCGAGGGGGCCACCGAGAGCCCGCGCATGCCGTGGTCCGACACCCTCGCGGTGCTCCGCACGATGGACGAGGTCCGCGCCCAGGTCGGGGTCCGCTACCCGGGCGAGTGACGCACGGCCCGTCGCCGGGACCCGGCGGCGGGCCGGCGTTCAGCCGGCGACGACGGCCATCGCGGCCGTCGTCTCCGGCTCCAGGTCGAACGACCATCGCCCGGTGACCGGCACGTCCGGCAGCACCGTCATCACGGGGTCCGCGTCCGGGTCGGCCGCGTCACCGCACGCGGCCGTCACCACTCCGACGACCTCCCCCGCGGACCGGACGACGAGCTCGGCGGGGCGTGACTCCACCGACGAGCAGAACACCGTGACGTCCATGGTGTCGGAACCGGGCGGTGCGGCGGCGGTGCCCCCGGTGCCTCCGCCGGGTCCACCGATGCCGCCGACGAGGGTGCTGGCGCCCGACGCCTCGAACGACTCCTCAGCGAGCGCCGACACGCGCACGTTGACGGCGTCGATGTCGACGTCGGTGCCGCTGAGCGCCCGCGCCCCGAGGACCGCCGTGACTGCGAGGACGGGGACGCCGACCAGCAGCGCGGTGACGACCGCCCGGCGGCGGCGTGGCGGGGGACCGTCGTGGGTGGGGTCGGGGTCCTCGATCTCGACGTCCTCGAAGGTCATCTCAGCACTCTGCCACGAGCAGGTGGCAGCGGGCCGGACAAGCACGGTCTCCTCACGCGTGCCATCGCCTGCGAGGTGGTTCGCAACAGGTAGTCGTCCTTGTCGGGGGGACAGCCAGCCCGTGCGCGGAGGAGATCGACTGGGCCGCCACCGCCACCGCCACCGCCACCTCTTCCTCGCGGAGCGGCCGGCGCTGGCCTCAGCCCACGATGACGGCCGTAGCGGCCGTCGTCTCGGGCACGAGGTCGAACGACCAGGCCCCGGTGATCGGCACGTCCGGCAGCACCGTCACCACGGGGTCGGCGTCCGGGTCCGCCGCGTCGCTGCACAGCGCGGTCGTCTCGCCGACGACCTCCCCGCCCGACCGGACGACCAGGTCGGCAGGCCGCGCCTGCACGGACGAGCACAAGACCGTCACGTCCGTGACGCCGGACTCCGGCGGCGCGCTGGCGCTACCCGCCGCCCCGCGGCCCGGGCTGCCGACGCCGCTCGCCATCCACGAGCCGTCGGCCATGGAGTCGTGCGCGAACTCCGACACGCGCAGGTTGACGGCCTCGATGTCGACGTCGGTGCCGCTGAGCGCCCGCGCCCCGAGCACCGCCGCGACGGCGACGACCGGGACGCCCACCAGCAGTGCGGCGACGACCACCCGGCGGCGGCGGAGCGGGGGACCGTCGGGCTTCGGGTCGGGCTCCTCGATCTCGACGTCCTCGAAGGTCATCGCAGCACTCTGCCACGCGGCAGGTGGTCGGCGTGGCCGATCACCGGTGCGGGAGCGTCAGCCGGCGGGGAGCACCCGGACCGCCAGCACCGCGACGTCGTCCGCGGGTCGCCCGTCGAGCAGGGTCTCCGTGAGGTCGTGCACGAACCGCTCGGGCTCGCGCTCCGCGAAGCGACCGGCCTCCCGGGCGAGCCCGTGCAGCGAGTGCTCCAGCGGGACGTGCCGGCGCTCCACCAGGCCGTCGGTGTAGAGCACGACGGTGTCGCCGGGCAGCAGGTCGGTGACGTGGTCGTGCCGGGCGCGGCCGGGGTCGACCCCGAGGAGCAGGTCGTTGTCGAGGTCCAGCAGCCGCGAACCCGATCCGGGGCGGACGAGGACGGGCGGGGGGTGCCCGGCGCTGGACCAGCGGAGCCGCGCGCCGTCGCCGGTGAGGGAGAGGCGCGCGACCAGCGCGCTCGCGACCGTGGCGAGCGCCAGGCCCTCGTCGGCGCGGTCGAGCCGCGCGAGCCACGACGACGGCGACGCGTCCGGGCGGTCCCAGGTGAACGCGCGCAGCGTGGACCGCAGCTGGCCCATCCGCGCGGCGGCGTCCATGTCGTGCCCGGTGACGTCGCCGACCATGACGGCGAGGTCGCCGTCGGGCAGCGCGACGCCGTCGTACCAGTCACCGCCGACCTTGTCGGACTGCGCGGCGGGCAGGTACGACGCGGCCAGGCGGAACCCGGCGGGCTGGGGGAGCGCCGTGAGCATGGCGTCCTGGAGGGTGCGGGCGACGTCCCGGCGCTGCTCCAGCAGCAGCGCGCGCTCCAGGGACTGCGCGGTGTAGGCGGCGAGCGCGGCCTTGACCTCGCGGTTCTCCTGGCGGAAGTCGCGCGGCTCGGGCCAGCCGAGCGACACCACCCCCAGCAGCCGCCCCCGGGACGCCAGCGGCAGGACCGCGACCGCGCCGTCCGGGACGGGGCGCTCGCGCGCGTGGTCGTGGGCGCCCATCTCGGGGAACCGCTCGACCATCGCGGTGTGGCTGCGGAAGAACACCGGCAGCCGGGTCCGGGCGACGTGCGTGGCCGGCCGCTCGTCGGTGAGGCGCGCGTGCCGCAGCGCCTCCACACCCCGCCCGTCGAAGGCGTCCAGCGACGTGTACGTGAGTCCCTGGCCGTCCGCGTCCAGCAGGGCGATGCCCGTCATCGTCGCGCCGAGCCCGATCGCGGCGACCCGCGACACCGCGCGCGTGACCTCCCCGACCGTCGTCGCGGCGGTGAACGCCTCCGCCATCAGCAGCAGCAGGCGGCTGTGCCGCACCGCCTCCGCGGACAGCCGGTGCGACCGCCGGGCCCGCTCCCGGTCGACGCGCAGCCGCAGCGCGCTGCTGCACGCCGCCGCGAGGTCCGTCAGGTGCGCGACCTGGTCGTCGGTCCAGTCGCGGGGGACGGAGTCGGCGACGCCGAGCACCCCGATCACCTGGCCGCCGCCGTCGTCGTGCAGGGGACAGCCGAGGTACGCCGCGACGTGGAAATCCCCTAGGCAGGACCACCCCTCCCCGGCGGGCCCGGTACGGACGTCGGGGACCACGAGCGGTTCCGGCGCGCCGACGAGCGCCGCCGGCAGTCGCACGTCCGCCCCCTCAAGCCCGACCGCGCCGAGCACTACCGGCTCGTCGGGCGACAGCACCGAGACCAGCGCCACCGGGGCGGCCAGGTGGCCGGCCGCGAGCCGGGCGAACCGCTCCAGGTCCGGGTCCGCACCCGGGCGCGGGTCCGCCGCCGACGGGGCGTCGCGCTCGACCCAGGGTGTGACCACGATCCAGTGTCACCCACCGGCGCCGCGCGCGCGGCGGAACGGCCCACCCGGCGGACGGGGGTGTCGTCGGGGGTCGATACCCTGACGGGCGTGACCCCGCACCCCTCGCCGTCGTCGGCCCTGCCCGCCGCGACACCCGAGCCCGCGCCCGACGGTGGCCTGTTCGTGTCGTTCGAGGGCGGGGACGGCAGCGGGAAGTCCACCCAGTCCCGGCTGCTCGGCGACTGGCTGACCGGGCTCGGCCGGGAGGTCGTGCTCACCCGCGAGCCCGGCGGCACCGAGCTCGGCCGGGTGCTGCGCCGCGAGATCCTGCACGGCGGCCACGTCGACCCCCGCACCGAGGCGCTGCTCTACGCCGCCGACCGCGCCCACCACGTCGCGTCGCTGGTGCGCCCGGCGCTCGCCGGCGGGGCCGTCGTGGTCACCGACCGGTACCTGGACTCGTCCGTCGCCTACCAGGGCTCGGGCCGCGACCTCGGCGCCGACGAGGTCGAGGGGCTGTCGCTCTGGGCCACCGGCGGGCTGCTGCCCGCCCTGACCGTCCTGCTCGACCTCGACCCCGTCGCGGGCATGGCACGGCTCGCCGGGCGCGACGCCGCCCCGGACCGGCTGGAGAGCGCGGGCGACGCGTTCCACCGCCGCACCCGCGCGGCGTTCCTCGACCGCGCCGCCGCCGACCCCGACCGGTGGCTGGTGCTGGACGCCGCGCGTCCCGTCGAGGAGGTCGCCGCCGCGGTCCGCGTCCGGGTCGCCGCGCTGCTGGGCCTCGAGGAGCGGGCGTGAGCAGCGTCTGGGACGACGTCGTCGGCCAGGAGCCCGCCGTCGCCGTGCTGCGGGACGCCGTCGCCGACCCGTCGAAGATGACCCACGCCTGGCTGCTTACCGGGCCGCCCGGCTCGGGGCGGTCCAACGCGGCGCGGGCGTTCGCCGCCGCGTTGCAGGACCCGAGCGGGGACCCGCGCAGCCCCGGGTGCGCGACCGTGCTCGCGGGCACGCACCCCGACGTCACGTTCGTGTCCACCGAGGGCGTCGTCATCCGCGTCGACACCGTCCGGCCGCTCGTCGAGCTCGCGCAGCGCGCCCCCTCCCAGGGCCGGTGGCGGGTCATCGTGGTCGAGGACGCCGACCGGCTCAACGAGACCTCCGGCAACGTCCTGCTCAAGGCCATCGAGGAGCCGCCGCCGCGCACCGTGTGGCTGCTGTGCGCCCCCAGCCCGCAGGACGTCCTCGTGACCCTGCGCTCGCGCAGCCGCTCCGTCGCGCTGCGCGTCCCGCCCGTCGAGGCCGTCGCCGACCTGCTCGTGCGGCGCGACGGCATCGACCCCGCGGTGGCCCTCGTCGCCGCGCGCGCCGCGCAGTCCCACGTCGGCGTCGCCCGGCGGCTCGCCCGCGACCCCGAGGCCCGCGCCC
>NZ_RFFI01000130.1 GCF_003696205.1 Cellulomonas triticagri | reverse complement strand
CGCCGAGACGCTGGCGGAGGCCGAGCGCACCGCGGCCGAGCGGGTCGCGGCGGCGGACCGCGAGGCCGTGGAGCGCCTGGAGGCCACCTCCGGGCTCACGGCGGCCGAAGCGCGTGCGGAGCTGCTGCGCCAGCTCACGTCCGAGGCCGCGACGGCGGCCGCCGCGGCGGTCCGGCGCATCGAGGCGCAGGCCCGCCGGACGGCGGAGTCTCGGGCGCGACGCGTCGTGGCGACGGCGGTGCAGCGGACGGCGGTCGCGACCAGCAGCCAGAGCAGCGTGACGCTGGTCCCGCTGCCGTCGGACGAGATGAAGGGCCGCATCATCGGCAAGGAGGGTCGGAACATCCGGCTCTTCGAGGCGCTGACCGGCGTGAACGTCCTCATCGACGAGTCGCCGGAGCACGTCGTGCTGTCCTGCTTCGACGCGGACCGCCGCGAGGTCGCGACGGTGGCGCTCGAGGCGCTGATGGCGGACGGCCGGATCAACCCGCAGCGGATCGAGACCGCGTACGCCGAGGCGCAGGCCGGCGCCGACCACCGCAGCGAGGAGGCGGGCCACGACGCCGCCGAGCGCGCCGGGGTGCGGGGCCTGGACCCGGAGCTCGTGCGGGTGCTCGGGCGGCTGCGGCTGCGCACCTCCTTCGGGCAGAACGTGCTGGACCACCTGGTGGAGTCGGCGCTGCTGGCCGCGCAGGTGGCGGCGGAGATCGGTGCGGACGTCGACGTCGCCCGGCGCGGGGCGCTGCTGCACGACATCGGCAAGGCGCTGACCGGCGAGGTCCCGGGGACGCACGCGCAGGTCGGTGCGGCCCTGGCGGCACGGCACGGGGAGTCGGAGGTGGTGGTGAACGCCATCGCCGCGCACCACGACGAGGTCCCGGCCGAGACGGTCGAGGCGGTGCTGGTGCAGGTCGCGGACGCCCTGTCGGCGGCCCGCCCGGGTGCGCGCCGCGAGGACGTGGACCAGCACGTCGAGCGGTTGGAGCAGCTGGAGGAGCTCGTCGCGAGCCACGCCGGCGTCCGGCGGGCACTGGCGATGGCGGCGGGCCGGGAGATGCGGGTCGTCGTGGAGCCGAGCCAGGTGCCGGACACGGACCTCGGCAAGCTCGCGGTGGAGATCGCGCGGCACATCGAGCACGACCTGAGCTACCCGGGCGAGATCAAGGTGACCGTCGTCCGCGAGGTCCGCGCGAGCGCTACGGCGGGCTGACCGCACCGACGACGACGGCCGGGGTCGAGCGTGTGCTCGACCCCGGCCGTCGTCGTCTCCGGGTTGCGGTCCGGTGCGCTCAGCGCGACGCGGGCGCCGCGGGGGTGACGGTCGGGTCGACGGTGACGGTGCCCGCCGTGCGGGTGCTGCGGCCCTGGAGCCACACCGCGAGCCGGGTGAGCGAGATGTTCACGACGAGGTAGATCCCCGCGCCGACGACGAACAGCGCGACGTAGTACCGCGCCCCGAAGTACTGGGCGTTGTTCTGCATGGCCTTGAGCAGCTCGGGGTACCCGACGATGAACCCGAGCGAGGAGTCCTTGAGCAGCACCACGAGCTGGGCGACGAGGCTCGGCAGCATGGTGCGCACGGCCTGGGGCAGCTGCACGAGCAGCAGGGTCTGCACCCGGGACAGCCCGATGGCGTAGGCGGCCTCGGTCTGGCCCTTCGGCAGCGAGGCGAGCCCGGCGCGCAGGATCTCCGCGATGATCGCCATGTTGTAGACGGTGAGCCCGAACACGACCGAGGAGAACGCGTCCCAGCCGAAGCCGAGCAGCGCGAACAGCATCATGAGCAGCACGGGCAGGCCGCGGAACAGCTCGATGACGGCGGTCGCGGGGGCGCGCAGCCAGCGGTGCTGGGTGGTGCGCCACATGGCGAGCAGCAGCCCGAGGACGAGTGCGAGGGGCGCGGCGACGGCGGCGGCGCGCAGGGTGGCGCCCAGGCCGATGACGACCATGGAGCGCCAGACGTCCTCGGCGGTCTGGTTCTTCGGCGGGTCGTACAGCACGTCCCAGCGGTCGGCGCCGAACAGGCCCTGGTCCCAGGCGTACCGGAACGCGAGGGCGAGCACGCCGACGATCAGCACGGCACCGATGACGGAGCCGATGCGCTCCCGGCGGCGCGCGCGGGGGCCGGGCTCGTCGTACAGGACGGAGCTCATCGGGCGAACGCCACCTTCCGCTCGAGGACGCCGGCGAGCAGGCCGGCGGGGATCGTGATGACCAGGTAGAACAGCGCGACGCCCGCGAGGGCGAGCATGGCGTCGGAGGGGTTGGCGAGCGCGATGCGTCGTCCGGAGGCGAGCAGCTCGACGGAGGCGAACCCGGCGGCGACGGAGGTGTTCTTCGCGAGGGCGATGAGCACGTTGATCAGGGGCGGGATGACGGAGCGCACGGCCTGGGGGAGGACGACGAGGCTGAGCGTCTGCCCGAAGGTGAGGCCGACGGCGCGCGCGGCCTCGGCCTGCCCGACGGGGACGCCGTTGATGCCGGATCGCACGGCCTCGCAGACGAAGGCGGAGGTGTACGCGGACAGCGCGATGACGGCGGTCCAGAACCCGAGCGGGGTGCGGACGCCGAACTGCGGGGCCACGAAGACGAGGAAGAAGAACACGAGGGTGAGCGGGGTGTTGCGCAGCAGCTCGACGTAGGTGACGGCGAGGCCCCGCAGGGTGGCGACGGGGGAGACGCGCATCGCGGCGAGCACCGTCCCGACCACCAGGGCGATGGCACCGGAGATCACGGTGAGGCGCAGCGTGAACAGGAAGCCGCTCAGGTAGGCCGGCAGGTTGTCGGCGAGGAGATCCACGCGGGGTCCTTCTTCGGGGAGGAGCAGGGGACGTGCGGGCAGCCCGGCCCGCGCGGTCTGCGCGGGCCGGGCTCCGGTGTCAGTACCGGTCGACGGCCGGGGGCTCCGGGGTCGGCAGGACGGAACCGGCGGTGTTCTCCCACGCGGTGGTCCAGGTGCCGTCCTCGTAGCTGGCCTCGAGGACGTCGTTGATCCAGTTGCGGAACTCGGTGTCGTCCAGCGCGAGGCCGATGCCGTAGGGCTCGGCGGTGAACGGCTCGCCGCGCACCTCGAACGACGGGTCGTCGGCCGCGAACCCGGCGAGGATCACGTTGTCGGTGCTGACGGCGTCGACCTGGCCGCCGCGCAGCGGCTCGAGGCAGTCGGAGTACGCGCCGAAGGGGACGACCTCGGTGTCGGGGAAGTTCTCCAGGAGGTTGGCCTCGGGGGTGGACCCGGAGACGGTGCAGACCTTCTTGCCCGCGAGGTCGTCGGGGCCCTGGATGTCCTCGTTGTCGGCGAGCGTGAGGATCGACTGGCCGGCCTCGTAGTACGGGCCCGCGAACGACACGACCTCCTTGCGGTCGTCGTTGATCGTGTACGTCGCGATGACGACGTCGACCTGGCCGGACTCGATGAAGGACTCGCGGTTGGCGGAGATGGTCTCCTTCCAGTCGATGTCCTCCGGGGCGATGCCCAGCGCGCCGGCGATGATCTTGCCGATCTCGACGTCGAAGCCCTCGGGGGTGCCGTCGGGGCCGACCAGGCCGAACAGCGGCTGGTCGAACTTGGTGCCGATGGTGATGCTGCCGGACTCGGCGAGCGCGGCCATGGTCGAGCCCTCGGGGAAGTCCGCGGCGGCGACGTCGGAGACCTCGGGCTCGGAGGCGGCGTCGTCGGACGACCCGCCGCACGCGGTGAGCGTCAGGAGGGCGGCGGCGGCGAGGGCGATCGGTGCTGCGGTGCGGGTTCTCATCGGGAGCTCCTTGCGTCGCGGGTCGGTGCGTGTCGTGTCGGTGAGGTGCGCTCGTGAGGTCGAGCGGGTCAGTGGGTGAGGATCTTCGACAGGAAGTCGCGGGCCCGCTCGCTGCGGGGCGCGGTGAAGAACGTCTCCGGGTCGGCCTCCTCGACGATCCGGCCGCCGTCCATGAAGACGACGCGGTCGGCCGCACGGCGGGCGAAGCCCATCTCGTGCGTGACGACGACCATCGTCATGCCCTCGCCCGCGAGGGCGGTCATGACGTCGAGCACCTCGTTGATCATCTCGGGGTCGAGCGCGGAGGTCGGCTCGTCGAAGAGCATGACCTTGGGCTCCATGGCCAGCGCGCGGGCGATGGCGACGCGCTGCTGCTGGCCGCCGGACAGCTGGGCGGGCAGCTTCGCGGCCTGCGAGGAGACGCCGACGCGCTCCAGCAGCGCCATGGCGCGCTCCTTCGCCTGCCCGCCGGGGATGCGGCGGACCTTGCGCAGGCCCAGGGTGACGTTGTCGAGCACGGTGCGGTGCGCGAACAGGTTGAACGACTGGAAGACCATGCCGACGTCGGCGCGCAGCCGGGCGAGGGCCTTGCCCTCGGCGGGCAGCGGCACGCCGTCGAGCGTGATGCTGCCGGAGTCGATGGTCTCCAGGCGGTTGATCGTGCGGCAGAGCGTGGACTTGCCGCTGCCGGAGGGTCCGATGACGACGACGACCTCGCCGCGGCGCACGGTGAGGTTGACGTCCTGCAGGACGTGCAGGGCGCCGAAGTGCTTGTCGACGTGGTCGAGGACGACGAGGGGCTCGCCGGGCTGCGAGGCCGGCGCCGGAACGGGCTGTGCCATCCCTGGAACCTATGGTCCGATTGTTAACTGCGCCAGCGTTTGAGGTCACAGAACGGAAACGTTGAGGTCATGTGCTGGCCGCGCGGTGGTCAACCGGGGTGCGGGCCGGGGTCACGGCGCGGTCGGCGTCGGAGCGCGGACGTACCCTGGTCCGCGATGAGCATGACGACGACGCCCCCCGTCCTCGCCCCGGTCGACGCCCCCACGTCCCCGGCGGCGGGCGAGCCCGCGCGCACCTACCTGGTCAAGACGCTGGGCTGCCAGATGAACGTCCACGACTCCGAGCACATGGCCGGCATGCTGGAGCAGGCCGGCTACGTGGCGGCGACGCCGGAGGCCGCCGCGGCGGAGGACGCCGACGTCATCGTCATCAACACGTGCGCGGTCCGCGAGAACGCGGCGGACAAGCTCTACGGCAACCTCGGCCGGCTCGCGGGCACGAAGCGGTCGCGCCCGGGCATGCAGATCGCCGTCGGCGGGTGCCTCGCGCAGAAGGACCGCTCCGGCATCGTCGAGCGCGCCCCGTGGGTCGACGTCGTGTTCGGGACGCACAACCTCGACGTGCTGCCGGTGCTGCTGGAGCGGGCGCGGCACAACCAGGCCGCCGAGGTCGAGATCGAGGAGTCGCTGAAGGTCTTCCCCTCGACGCTGCCGACCCGTCGCGAGTCCGCCTACGCGGGCTGGGTGTCGATCAGCGTCGGGTGCAATAACACCTGCACGTTCTGCATCGTGCCGCACCTGCGCGGCAAGGAGCGCGACCGCCGACCCGGCGACGTGCTCGCCGAGGTCGCCGCGCTGGTCGACCAGGGCGCGGTCGAGGTCACGCTGCTGGGGCAGAACGTCAACTCCTACGGCGTCGAGTTCGGCGACCGGGGGGCGTTCGCGAAGCTGCTGCGCGCCGCGGGCGCGACCCCGGGCCTGGAGCGGCTGCGCTTCACGTCGCCGCACCCGGCCGCGTTCACCGACGACGTCATCGCCGCGATGGCCGAGACCCCGACGGTGATGCCGACCCTGCACATGCCGCTGCAGTCCGGCTCCGACCGGGTGCTGCGCGCGATGCGCCGGTCGTACCGCTCCGAGAAGTTCCTCGGCATCCTCGACCGGGTGCGGGCGCAGATGCCGGACGCCGCGATCACCACCGACATCATCGTGGGCTTCCCGGGGGAGACGGAGGAGGACTTCGCCGAGACCCTGCGCGTGGTCGAGGCGTCGCGGTTCTCGTCGGCGTTCACGTTCCAGTACTCGCCGCGCCCGGGCACGCCCGCCGCGGACCTCCCGGACCAGCTGCCCAAGGCGGTCGTGCAGGAGCGCTACGAGCGCCTGATCGCCCTGCAGGACCGCATCGGCCTGGAGGAGGCGCAGCGCCAGACGGGTCGCACCGTCGAGGTGCTGCTCGCGGAGGGCGAGGGCCGCAAGGACGGCGCCACCCGCCGCCTGTCGGGGCGCGCGGCCGACAACCGCCTCGTGCACCTCGCGCTGCCCGAGGGCCTCGCGGAGGCGGACCTGCCGCGTCCCGGCGACATCGTGACCGTCGAGGTCACGCACGCCGCCCCGCACCACCTGGTCGCCGACTCCGGCGCGCAGGGCGGGACGTTCGCGGTGCGCCGGACCCGCGGCGGCGACGCGTGGGAGCGCGGCGTCACCGGCGACGACGCCCACGGCGGTGACGCCTGCGGCACCGGCGGCGGGACGCCGGGCGGCCCAGCCGCACCGGTCCTGCTCGGCCTCCCGACGCTCGGCCGCGCCCCCCGCTGACGCCGCGCCGACGGCGCCCGCGCGCCCGGCCCTCAGACCTGCGGCGGCAGCAGCGTGTCGAACGACGCGAACGCCTGCACGCCCGTGCCCAGGCCGCACGAGATCAGCTGGTCCAGCTGCTCGGCGGTGACGCCGTGCTCCAGGTCGGTCGAGACCTCGGAGTAGATCGCGAGCTCGCCCTCCTCCTCGCGGAGGTAGAGCTTCGGCCAGATGCGCTCGCGGTTCCAGTCGTTGAGGGCGAGGGTGACCGCGCGCCGGCTGGCGACGGGCAGCTGCCGGTGCCAACGACCCCGGACCTGGAGGATCTCCCGCTGCTCGCCGAGCAGCAGGAACCAGAACCGGGAGTCGTTCCAGACGCCCGTGAGGTCGCCGTCCTCGTCCGTGCGGAAGTGGTAGCCGTGCTCGGACAGCGCGTCGCCGACCCGGTCCCGGGTGAGCGGCGTGGGCCGGGCCTGCGGCACGACGCGGCGCTCGGCGGGCGGCGGGGTGCTGCGGTCGCCGAGGACGCGGGACAGCCAGCCGGGGGTGCGGGGGTCGCTCACGGGGCCACCGCCGCGGGGTCCGGGTACAGCTCGTCGATCGCGTCGAAGAACGTGCTGGACGAGCTCAGCCCGCAGAACAGGATCTGGCTCAGCTGCTCGTCGGTGGCGCCGTGCTCCAGGTCGGTCGAGACCTCGGCGACCACGTGCACCATGCCGTTGTCGCGGACCCGCACGTACGCCTTCGGCCAGATGCGCTCGGCGTTCCACTCGGTGCAGGCGTCGAGCACCTCCTCGAGCCGCTCCAGCGCGACCTCGCGGTGCCACTGCCCGCGGACCTGCAGGATCTCCTGCCGCTCCCCGAACAGGAAGAAGTAGAACAGCCGCCCGCGCCACAGCCCGCCGAGGTCGCCGTCGTCGTCGGTGAAGTAGTGGAAGTCGTTGTCCCGGAACCAGCGGACCACGCGGTCCGTGCTCAGGGGGGTCGGGCGGCCGTCGTCCACGGTGCCGGCCAGGGGCGTCCCGGCGCGCAGACCGCCGCGTCCGGGGTTCACCGGGACGGGTGTCCGGGAGCCGGGTGCGCGGCCCGCGCCGCCGCCGGACCCCGAGGCGTGCTCGTCCCCGCGACGGGGGCGCCGGTTCCGGAACAGACCCATGGCCACACCATACGCGGGGCCGCGCCACCTGCCAGCGTGCGCCGCCGCGATTCACACGGTCGGGCATTTCGGGCACCCGTCTGGCCCCGGCCGGACCCCTGGTGCTGTCGGCGGTCCGGGTTAGGCTCAGTCGCAGACGGGTCCGCACGGGGCCGTCACCAGCACCGTTACCCCCCAGCGGACGGCGCCGACGTCGTCTCGAGAGCAGAAGGACGGACATGGGCTTCTTCACCAAGCCGGACGCCGCGGGCGCCGGACCCGCGCCGCAGGCGCTGTCGCACGACCGCGTCACCGCGGTGCTGGACTCGCGGGACATGCGCTACGGCGTCGACGACGACGGCGACATCGGCGGCTACTGGGACGGGCACCTGTTCTACTTCTTCCGCATGGGCGGCCAGCAGGAGTACCTGCAGACCCGCGGCCGCTGGAACCGCAAGGTCGGCATCGACCAGTTCGCCCGCGTGGTCGAGCTCGTCAACGACTGGAACGCCTCCAAGCTGTGGCCCAAGGGCTACGTGCGCCGCGAGGACGACGTCGTGGGCGTGTACGCCGAGCACACCGTGGACTACGAGCACGGCGTCACCGACGAGCAGCTGGACCTGCACCTGGCCTGCGGCATCACCACCGCCCTGAGCCTGTTCGAGCACCTGGACGAGCAGTACCCGGACGAGGCGGCCGCCGCCAAGGCCGAGTACGAGAGCGAGTGACCCGGCGCCGATGACGGACCCCGCGGCCCAGGCGTTCCAGGTCGACCTGCACGGCGTCGTCGACCTGCTCGCCCGGCACCTGTACTCCGGCCCGCGCGTCTACGTGCGCGAGCTGCTCCAGAACGGCGTGGACGCGATCACCGCGCGGCGTGCGCTGGACCCGGACGCCCCGGCGACGGTGCGGCTGCGGCCGCTCGCCGACGGGTCGCTCCTGGTCGTGGACTCCGGCGTGGGCCTGACCCGTGCCGAGGCCGAGGAGCTGCTCGCGACCGTCGGGCGCTCGTCCAAGCGCGACCTGGACCTCGGGCTGGGCCGCGAGGAGTTCCTCGGGCAGTTCGGCATCGGCCTGCTGTCGGCGTTCATGGTCGCGGACGAGATCGAGCTCGTCTCGCGCTCCGCCCGCGAGCCGGACGCCCCGGCGGTGCGCTGGCGCGGTCACGCCGACGGGTCGTACGACCTGGTCGAGCTGCCCGCGGACGGGCCGGCGCTGCCGGTGGGCAGCACCGTGCGCCTGCGGCCCCGACGGGACATGGAGCACTGGCTCGCGGGGGAGACGGTCGCGGCGCTCGCCGCGGAGTTCGGGTCCCTGCTGCCGGTCGACCTCGCGGTCGAGGTCCCGCTCAGCGGGGCCGACGCCGCCGCGCCGCCGCCCGCCGACGGCGGGCCGCGACCCGGGCACGTGTGGCGCCGGGTCTCGGCGCCCGACCTGCCGTGGGCGCGGACCTACCCGGACGAGGCCGCGCGCTCCCGTGCGCTCGTGCGGTACTGCGAGACGACCTTCGGCTTCACGCCGTTGGCGCACGTCGACCTCGAGGTGCCGCTCGCGGGCGTCACCGGGGTGGCCTTCGTGCTGCCCGCCGCCGTGCCGCCCGGTGGGGGCGGCTCGCACCGGGTCTCCCTGAAGCGGATGCTGCTGGGCACCCGGGTCGAGGGGCTGCTCCCGGACTGGGCGTTCTTCGTCCGCTGCGCCATCGACGCCACCGGGCTGCGCCCCACGGCCTCCCGCGAGCAGCTGTACACCGACGAGGTGCTGCTGGCGACGCAGGAGGCGCTCGCGGGCGCCGTGCGGGACTGGACCCTGACGACCCTGGAGTCCAGCACCACGCTCGCCCAGCAGTTCGTCGCGACGCACCACCTGGCGGTCCGGTCGCTCGCGCTGACCGACGACACGATGCTCGACCTCGCGTCGCGGATCCTGCCCTACGAGACCACCGACGGGACGCTGACCCTCGCGGAGGTCGCCGCCGAGCACGGCCGCGTCGTCTACGCGCCGACGCTCGAGGAGTACAAGCGCATCGCGCCCGTCGCGCGCGCCCAGGGCATCGCCGTCGTCAACGCCGGGTACGTCTACGACGCGGACCTGCTCGCCCGGTACGCCCGGCGCTCGCCGGGCGAGGTCCGGCCGCTCGGCGCGGGCGACATCGCCCAGGTGCTCGGCACGGTCACCCCGGAGCGCGAGCTCGCCACCCTGGACGCCGTCCGCGCGGGCGGGGACGTGCTGCGCCCGCTCGACACCGACCTCGTGCTGCGCACCTTCGAGCCCGCGAGCCTGCCGGCCGTGCTGCTGCACGACCGCGACGGCGACCACCAGCGGGACCTGCAGGCCGCGATGTCCGAGGCCGACGACGTGTGGAGCGACGTCCTCGCGGGCTTCGCTGCCCCCGCCGCGGCCCGGCAGCTCGTGCTCAACGACGCCTCCCCGCTGGTGCGCGACCTGCTTGCCGCACCCGTCGGCGAGGTCTTCACCGCGGGCCTGCGCTCGCTGTACGTCTCGGCGCTGCTGCTCGCGGGGGAGCCCCTGCGCGCGCGGGAGTCCGAGCTCATGACCGGCTCGATGTCGGTGCTGCTGCGGGCCGGGCTGGACGGCGGGCGCCGCGCCGCCGCGGGTCCGGACGACGAGGCGGCCGGGGGACCGGCCGGGGAGGAGCGGGCGTGAGCCGCACGCTGGACGAGGCCAACCGGGAGATCACCCGGGTCCGGGAGATGCCGTACGGGCTGGCCCGCAGCCAGGCCGCCGAGCGCCAGGTGCGCCTGGTCGACGCCGAGGGGCCGGACGCCGCGCGCGCCTACGCGCTGGGCACGCTGGTCGAGGCGTACCAGTGGGGCGGCGAGGTCGACCGGTCGTTCGTCGCGTTCGCGCGCCTGCTGCGCTGGTGGGACGAGCACCCCGAGCACTTCGACGCCCACGACACGCACGGCATGTTCTGGTCGTTCAAGTGGATGATCTCCGGCCTCGCGGACTTCCCGACCGTGCCCGCCGAGCAGATCGACCGCACGCTCGCCGACATGGAGCGCCGGTACGCCCTCGCCGGCAACGGCATGGACGCCGTCGTCTACGAGCGGTTCGCGTGGGCCCGGCAGCGCGGCGCCGCCGACGTCGAGGACGCCTACCAGGCGTGGATCGCGACGCCCCGCGACGACTTCTCCCAGTGCGAGGCGTGCGACCCCGGCGACCGCGCGGCGTGGCTCATCGCCACCGACCGGGTCGAGGAGGGCATCCGGCTCATCGAGCGGACCCTCACCGAGAACCCGTCGTGCGCGTCCGAGCCCGCCGACATGCTCTCCTACCTCGCCGAGGCGTACCTCGACACCGGCCGTCCCCGCGACGCCGCGCGCGCCCACCGCCAGGCCGTCGCCGCGCTCGCGCAGGCCGAGTCCGACATGGTCGGCGCCCGGGGTCGCCGCGTGCGCCTGCTCGCCCGGGGCGGCCAGGTCGACCGCGCCCTGCGGGCGATCGAGGCGGATCAGCAGTACCTGACCGGCGGGGACACCCCGTACTCCCGCCTCGCGTTCGGGCGCCTCGTCGGCTCCGCGACCCACGTGCTGCGCGAGGCCGGGCACGGGGAGCGCGCCGTGCGCCTCACGGCCGTGCCCGCCGCGACCGTCGCCGAGCTCGACGACTGGCTGCGCGCGCAGGTCGACGCGCTCGCCGCGCAGTTCGACGCCCGCAACGGCACCCCGTCGGAGAGCGAGTCGGTCGCGCGCGCCTGGAGCGCCCGCCCCGCCGCCGACGCCCTCGACCTCGACGTGCTGCCCCGCGGCCTCGCGACCGCGACCCCGGGCGGGCCGTCGCTGTCGGCGCCGCTCGACGCCGGGCTGCTCGACGGCCTCGCC
>NZ_RFFI01000013.1 GCF_003696205.1 Cellulomonas triticagri | reverse complement strand
CGCGTGCCGTCGGGCTCGGCCGCCGGGGTGACCTCGGCCGCCGGACCGGCGGGCCCCGCGGGCACCGGCGCGGGCGTGGTGACGCCGGGGACGGTCATGCCCGCACCGCCTCGGCCACCTGGACCACCCGGGCCGTCGTGCCGGCGACGAGCACCCGGTCCGCACCGACCCGGCGGCGCGGACCGGTGAGCACCAGCGGCACCGCCGCGTGCACGTCCGCGCTGGACCGGGCGACCCGCACCTCGACGTCGCCGGGCTCGACCACCAGGCCGCCGTCCCGGCCCGCGAACGCGGTGAGGTCGGCGTGCAGCGTGACCGCCACCTCGACCTCGGCGCCCGGCGGGACCTCCACCCGGCGGTAGCCGACCAGGCGGTGCTCGGGGCGGGTGACCTCGGCGACCGGGTCGTGCAGGTACACCTGGACGACGTCGGCGAGCACCCGGTCGGTGGGGTTGCGCAGCGCGACCCGCACCTCGACCGCGCCGTCCACCGGCCACACGTCGGCGTCGGCGGCGACCGCGCCCCACTCCAGGTCGGCGTAGCCGGTGCCGTGCCCGAACGGGTAGAGCGCCGTCGGGTCCAGGTTCGACACCTCGGTGCGGCGGCCGAGCGGCGGCGCGAGGTACGTGCCGGGCCCCGAGCCCGGGTCGCGCGGGATGCTCACGGGCAGGTGCCCGGAGGGGTCGACCGCCCCGGTGAGCACCCCGGCGACGGCGGGCCCGCCCTGCTGCCCGGGGAAGAACGTCTGCACCAGCGCCCCCGCGCGCCCGGTGAACGCGCCGAGCGCGTAGGGGCGGCCGGACAGCACCAGCACCACGACGGGCGTCCCGGTGGCGAGCACCGCCTCGACCAGCGCGTGCTGCTCGCCGGGCAGCCGCAGGTCGGCGGCGTCGTTGCCCTCCCCGGAGGTGCCGCGCCCGAACAGCCCGGCCTGGTCGCCGACGACGACCACGGCGACCTCGGCGGCGGCCGCGAGCGCCACCGCCTCGGCGAACCCGTCCTGGCCGGGCGCCTGCACGTCGCAGCCCGGGGCGTGGGTGACGGTGCCGCCGTGGGCCGCGCGGAGCGCCGCCAGCACGGTCGGGATCTCGATGCCGAGGGGGTGGTCCGGGTGGTGCACCCCGACGTGTGCGGGGAACGAGTAGCAGCCGAGCATCGCGTACGGGTCGTCCGCGAGCGGCCCGACCACGGCGACCGACGCCCCGGGCCGCAGCGGCAGCGTGCCGCCGGCGTTCTCCAGCAGCACGACGGCCTCCTGGGCGAGCCGCAGCGCGGTCGCCCGCTGCTCCGGTCCGTCGAGCGCGGGCTCCCCCACGACGTCGGGCGTCCAGTCCGGGTCGAGCAGGCCGAGCGCGATCTTCTGGGTGAGCACCCGGCGCAGCGCCCGGTCCACGACCGCCTCGGGGACCCGCCCGCTGCGCACGGCGTCGACCAGCGGGGCGCCGTAGGTGTGCACCGAGGGCAGCTCGACGTCCACGCCCGCGGTCAGCGCGCGGCCGGCGGCGTCGCCGTCGGTGGCGGCGACCCGGTGCAGCGTCTTGAGGAACGCGACGGCGAAGTAGTCGGCGACGACGACGCCCTCGAACCCCCAGGTGTCCCGGAGCAGGTCGGTGAGCAGCCGCTCGTCGGCGGCGGCGGGGACGCCGTCCACCTCGGCGTAGGAGTTCATCACCGACCGCGCCCCGCCCTGGCGCAGCGCGTGCTCGAACGGCGGGTAGAACACGTCCGCCATCTCGCGCGGGCCCGCCGACACCGGCGCGTGGTTGCGGCCCGCGCGGGAGCCGGAGTACCCGGCGAAGTGCTTGAGCGTCGCGACCACGCCGGCGCCCTCCAGCCCGCGCACGTACGCGGCGCCGACGGTGCCGACCAGGTAGGGGTCCTCGCCGATGGTCTCCTCGACGCGGCCCCACCGGTGGTCGCGGACCACGTCCAGCACCGGCGCGAGGCCCTGGTGCACGCCGACCGAGCGCATCGCGGCGCCGATCTCCCCGGACATCCGCTGCACCAGGTCGGGGTCGAACGTCGCGCCCCAGGACAGCGGCACCGGGTACGCAGTCGCGCCCCAGGCGGCGAACCCGGCAAGGCACTCCTCGTGCACCTGCGCCGGGATGCCGAACCGGTTGGCCGCGACGACCGCGCGCTGCGCCCGGGCCAGCGACCGGGCGCCGAGCACCGGGTCCACGGGCGCGGTGCCGAACGGCCGGGTGAGCTGGCCGAGCCCGTCGACCACCACCTCGTCGAAGGTCGGGGCGCCCTGCGTCATGTCGCCCTGGTGCGGGGCGACGTCGCCGCCGCTCGCGTCCGCGCCGACCCAGAGGCCGACCAGCTGGCCGGTCTTCTCCTCCAGGGTCATCGCCGCCACCAGGGCCTCGACCCGCTCGGCCACCGGCCGGTGCACGTCGCGCCAGGCGGGCAGGGGTGCTGCGTCGCTCATCTGCGGTCCACTTCGTCGTGGGGGGCCGGCCGCGTCTCGCGTCTCGAAAGTTGCGACGATGCGACCGATACTGTTCGTTGCCGGAACCGTAGGGGTGACGCGGGACACACGTCAAGAGCACGGCCCCTGCCGTCGACGTGGGCGCGTGCGCTACAGTCGGATTTCGCTGCTGGACAGCGACAGTTTCGAAGGGGAGTCCATGCCGAGAGGCCGCACGACGATCGCGGACATCGCCAGCGAGGTGGGCGTCTCCGTCCCGACCGTGTCCAAGGTGCTCAACGGCCGCACCGACGTCGCGGCGGCCACCCGCACCCGCGTCGAGGAGGCGCTGGAGCGGCACGGGTACCGCAAGCCCGTCGCCACCCGCACCGCCGCCGCCACCCGGCCCGGCGTGCGGCTGCTCGACCTGGTGTTCCACGCCGCCGACAACCTCTGGGCGCAGGAGATCATCAAGGGCGTCGAGCAGGTCTGCGGCCCCGAGCGCGTCGGCGTCGTGCTGTCCGAGCTCGGCGGGTCGCACCGCCCGCCGCAGGAGTGGATCGACGACGTCATGGCGCGCCGCCCCCTCGGCGTGCTGCTCGTGCTGTCCGGCCTGGACGCCAAGCAGCGCCACCAGCTCGCGTCCCGGAACATCCCGTTCGCCGTCGTCGACACCCAGGGCGAGCCGCCGAGCGGCGTCCCGACCGTCGGGTCGAACAACTGGAACGGCGGCCTGTCCGGCACCCGCCACCTGCTCGCGCTCGGCCACCGCCGCATCGCGGCGATCTCCGGGCCCGACGACATGCTGTGCTCCCGCGCCCGGGTCGACGGGTTCCGGTCCGCGCACGACGAGGTCGGCGTGCCGTGGGACCCCGACCTCATCCGGTGGGGCGCCTTCGACGCCGAGTCCGGCTACCGGCACGGGCGCGAGGTCCTCGACCGGCCCGACCGTCCCACCGCGGTGTTCGCCGGGTCCGACTACCAGGCCCTCGGTGTGCTCCGCGCCGCGCGGGAGCTCGGCCTGCGGGTCCCCGAGGACATCTCCGTCGTCGGCTACGACGACCTGCCGATCAGCCAGTGGCTCGACCCCGCGCTGACCACCGTGCACCAGCCGCTGCGCGAGATGGCCTCGCTCGCCACCCGGATGCTACTCACCCTCGCCGCCGGTGGGCAGCCGCCGTCGATGCAGGTGGAGCTCGTGACGGAGCTCGTCATCCGCTCCTCCACCGCACCGCCGCCCGCCACGACGACCACCGGAGCGGGACGATGAGCGACCTCCGCGACGCCCTCGACGGCCTGGCGGGGCAGGACCCGCACGCCCTCGTCGCCGCCCGCGACGGCGCCGTCGTGCTGCGCGCCACCTGGGCGCCGTACGACACCGAGCACCCCGCGCTCGTCTACTCCGTGTCGAAGTCCCTCACCGCGCTCGCCGTGCTGCTGCTCGAGTCCGAGGGGCGACTGCGCCTCGACGACCCCGTGGACCGGCACCTCGACGTGCCGAACCCGCACGGCATCACGCTGCGGCACCTGCTCACCATGTCCACCGGGCACAGCCGCGAGCAGACCGGGGGCATGCCCGTCGACCCCGTCGTGCTGCTGACCACCCCGCCCGCGCACCCCGTCGGCAGCCGGTTCGCGTACTCCTCCCCCGCCACCGGCACCCTCGCCCGGGTCATCGCCGCCGTCGCCGGCACCCAGCCGTCCGCCTACCTGCGGCCCCGGCTGCTCGACCCGCTCGGCATCGGGGAGCGCTGGTGGCGTCCGCTCGGCGGGGTCGAGCAGGGGTTCTCCGGGCTGCACCTCACCGTGGACGACCAGGCCCGCCTCGGGATGCTGCTCGCCGCCGGTGGCGTCACGCCGGACGGGCAGCGCCTGCTGCCCGCGTCGCTGGTCGAGGCGCTGGCCACGACCTTCGTGCCCACCGCCGACACCGGCGTCGAGGACCACGCGAGCGCCGAGCCCGATCCCGCCGCCGACGACTGGGCCCGCGGCTACGGCTACGGGGTGTGGCGCAGCCGGCACGGGTACCGGATGGACGGCGCGTACGGGCAGTTCACGCTCGTGGTGCCCGAGAGCGGCGTCGTCGTCGCCTACCAGGGCGCCGCGATGGACACCCAACGCACCCTCGACGCGCTGTGGCGGCTCGTCGCCGCGCTCGCGACGGGCGCCCCGGGCGGCTCGGCACGGGAGGTGGGGCCCGACTCGTGGGCGGCCCGGGACGCGTACGTCCCCCAGGACCTGCCCGGCCTCCATGCCGGGGGGTGGGCGCTCGCCGACCACGCGGGTGGCTGGCGGCTCACGCTGCCGTCCGGCGCCGGGCAGCCCGGCGGCACGCTCGACCTGGTCCCCGACCGGTGGACCACCGGCGCCCTCACCCTGCGCCCCGGCGACGTCGCGCTGGGCGCACCGGCCGACCCCGTCCCGGACGGGGTCGTCCCCGTCGCGGGGCGCGCCGAGCGGCTGCCCGACGGGTCCGTGCGCGCGCACCTCGTCGCCACCGCCTCCCCGCACCGGCTGCTGCTCACCCGCGCCGCCGACGGCACCCTGAGCGCGCGGTGGCACACCGCGCCCCTGTGGTCGCCGACGCCCGCCACCCTGCTCGTCCCGCCGCTGGTCGCCGCACCGGCGCGCGGGCCGTCCTGATCCGTCGAGCCCTCCCGGAGCCATGACCACCGACACCGCCGTCGCCACCGTCCACCCCGCCTGGCTCCCCGACGCCGCCCTGGCACCCCTGCGGGCGCTGCCGTCCGCCGTCCTGCTGTCCGGGCCGTGCGCCGCCGCGGCCCGCGCCGACCTCGGGCCGGACGTCCCCGTGGCCGACGCCGACCTCGTCGTCGCCGCAGCCGGCGGTGCGGGCGGGGTGGCCGACCTCGGCGTGGACGGCGGCCTCGACATCCCGGCCGGAGGCCACGTCCTCGTCCGCACCCCGGACCGCACCGTCGTGCTGGGCGCCGACGACGCGTCCGCCCTGCGCGGGCTGTACGCACTGGCGCGCGAGACCGCCGTCGCCGCCCTCACCGGGTCCACGCCCGCGCCGGGCGTGACCACGCACGCGCCGGAGCAGCCGCTGCGGATGCTGGACCACTGGGACAACGTCGCCGTGCACCCCGTCATGGGGCAGGTCGAGCGCGGGTACTCCGGCGGGTCGATCTTCTACGCCGACGGCGAGGTCCGCACCGACCTGACCCGGGTCGCCGCGTACGCGCGGCTCCTCGCCGCCACCGGCGTCGAAGCCGTCGCGATCAACAACGTCAACGTGCACGCCCGCGAGGCCCGGCTGCTCACCGACGGGCTGCCCGACGTCGCCCGCATCGCCGACGTGCTGCGCGGGTACGGGATCCGGACGTTCCTGTCGGTGTCGTTCGCGTCTCCCCGGCTGCTCGGCGGGCTGCCCACCGCCGATCCCGCGGACCCCGACGTCGCGGCGTGGTGGGCCGCGGCCGTGGACCGCGTGTACGCGGCCGTGCCGGACTTCGGCGGGTTCGTCGTCAAGGCCGACTCCGAGGGCCAGCCCGGCCCGTTCGCGTACGGCCGCAGCCACGCCGACGGCGCGAACCTGCTCGCCGGCGCCCTGCGGCCCCACGGCGGCACCGTGCTGTGGCGGGCGTTCGTCTACGACCACCGGCAGGACTGGCGCGACCGCCGCACCGACCGGGCCCGCGCCGCCCACGACCACTTCGCCCCGCTCGACGGGGAGTTCGCCGAGAACGTCGTCCTCCAGGTCAAGCACGGGCCGATGGACTTCCAGGTCCGCGAGCCCGTCTCCCCCGTGCTCGCCGCGATGCCCCGGACCCGCGTCGCCGTCGAGGTGCAGATCACCCAGGAGTACACCGGGCAGCAGCGGCACCTCTGCTACCTCGCGCCGTCCTGGTCGTCGGTGCTGCGGTTCCCGCTCGACGGCACCCGGCCCGTGGCGTCGCTCGTCGCGCGCGGCGGCGTGGTGGGGGTGTCCAGCGTCGGGGACGACCCGTTCTGGACCGGGCACCCGCTCGCGCAGGCCAACCTCTACGCGTTCGGGCGGCTCGCCTGGGACTCCACCCTCTCCCCCGCCGACGTGCTGGACGAGTGGATCGCGCTCACGTTCGCCGGGGCGCCGTCCGCCGCGCTGGCGCGGGTCCGGGCGGCGCTGCACACGATGATGGACGGGTCGTGGGCCCGGTACGAGGGGTACACGGCGCCGCTCGGCGTCGGGTTCATGGTCACCCCCGGCACCCACGGCGGACCCAGCGTCGACGGGTACGAGTACTCGCCCTGGGGGACGTACCACTTCGCCGACCGTGACGGGATCGGCGTCGACCGCACCGTCGCCACCGGGACCGGGTACGCGGGGCAGTACCCGGAGCCGTGGGCGTCGGTGTACGAGGACGTCGCGACCTGCCCGGACGAGCTGCTGCTGTTCTTCCACCACGTCCCGTACGGGCACGTGCTGGCCTCGGGGACGACGGTGGTGCAGCACATCTACGACTCCCGGGCCGACGCCGTCGCGGCGCTCGACGGGGTCGAGGCGGCGTGGGAGTCGCTCGCGGACCTCGTGGGGACGGTCGTGCCCGCGGACCTCGACACGCGGGTGCGGGAGCGGCTGGCGGAGCAGCGGCGGTCGGCCGTGGAGTGGCGGGACCAGGTGCGGACGTATTTCTGGCGGAAGTCGGGGGTGGTGGACGCGTCAGGGCGGGAGGTGTTCTGACGAGGTCAGCGGCCTCGACTGCGCTCGACGCGTGCCGCTCACCTGGTGCCGCTGACGACGACGGTCACGACCGTCGCGCCGGGCGCCGGAGCGTCGACGGCGTCGGGGACGTCAGCGCAGCGGAGCCGGGAGCGGTTCGTCGCCCCGCGCCTGGGCAAGGGTGAGCGCGGCCTCCGTCTGAGCCTGCGGATCCGAGCGCTCGAGCACCAGACCCGAACCGTCGGGCGCGTAGAAGTCCGCGTCGAACGGCCGCAGACCCAGCCGCGCACACGCCGCGACGAGATGCTCGTGGGTGAACCGGTCAGCCGCCAGGCGCGCGCTCGCGTCCCACACGGTGCCCACCGGGAACGCCACGTCGAGCCCCTCGTCGACGTATCCGGAGCCGGCCTGGAACGCCCAGCCGTCGTCGCCGAACCGTGTTGTCACGAGATGGCTGATCCAGTCGACGGTCCGACCGCCGACCTCGCGGGCGGGCCAGGGCTCGACGAGCTGGAACGTGCGGTCTCCCCCGAAACCGCGACGGGTCCGCCGGTCCCAGGAGTGGGGAAGCTCGGTGACGGCGAGCGCTCGCAGTCCCCACATCGCCAGGACCGGCGCTGCGAACTGATCCGCGCCGCGGAACCGGTTGACGAACATCGCCGACCACTCCGGGTGCTCGGTGCGAACGACGAGACGACGGTCCTCCTCGAGCCGCAACGGCAGCAGCTCGGGGAGCATCGCTTCCAGGCCGGCACCCCGTACCTCACGCACCCGCTTCGGCTGGCCGAACCGCTCGACGGTCGCTGCCCTGGTGCGCGCCTCGACGAGCTCGACGCACCTCAGGGGGTCCGCGTGCACGAAGATCACGGAAGCGGTGATCGGCAGCCACCGGCCGGCGAGGAGGAGTGGCTGCTCCGCCGGGTGCTGCTGCAACGTGGTCACGCCCTCGATCCTGTCATCACTGGCACCGGCCGACGAGCAGCAGGATCACCTGCGCCGAGAAGTCCACGCCGGGGTCGTTGTTGAGGATCCGCTGCCCGTGCGCCGCACCACGCTGCGAACTCGACGCATCCGCGCACAGCGGCCGATCCCACTCGACGTAGTAGCGCTTGCCGTCGAGGGTGTACTGGAGATCGGGGCGGTTGATCCCGACGACTCTCCCCGCCGCGTCGACCTGCGTCTGGTTCACGCGGACGTCAGAGACCGAACGCCCGCTCGCTGCCAGGTCGTCGAGCTCGCGGAGCTTGGACGCCAGATCGGCGTTCTGCGCGGCGTCCCTCCCGATCGCGCGTGCACGACCACCGGCCCACCCAGATCCGGGGACGTAGTTCGGGCTGGTCGCGGTCCGTCCTCCCGCAGCGACGTCCCGCGCCAGCCTGTCGACGCTGCTCGCGACGAACCGCCGGACGCTGTCGAGCTGGTCGTCCGGCAGGACACGGGCCACCACGGCGATCGCTGCCTGGCCGGCACGTGCGCTCTTCGCCGCGAACTTCGTCGTCTCCTGGACGGTGCGGACCGCGTCACCCGCGAGCGGCACGAACGCGACGGCCGCCCAGGCCGCATCGCCCCAGCGCCCCTTCCACGAGTCGTAGACCAGATCACGCACGTCGCCGAGCACGACGTAACCCGATCCCAGCTGTCCGAGGAGGTACCACTCGTTCGAGGCGACCTCGACCGTCACCTGCGCCCAGCGAGCGGCGGTGGAGTCCCATGCGTCCCCGAACCAGAACCCCGAGAGGGTGGCGTGCACGTTGCCCGCGAGGTCGAAGTCGTAGGCGAACGGGTCGGATCCGTCCGTGTACTCCTGGTCGTCGAACCGGCCGTCTCCGTCCGCGTCGAAGGAGATCGGGTCGAATCCGGCTTCGATCTCGGTGAGGTCGTCCAGACCGTCGACGTCGGAATCCCGCAGCCGGGGGTGCGACTCGACGTCCCGTTCCTGCGCGTCCCCGAGCCCGTCGCCGTCCGTGTCGGGCTTCCTCGGGTCGGACGAGCCTCGGTAGTACTGACCGGTGCCGAACGAGGCACCGGTCGCGAAGACTCCGGCCTCGTCGCCGTCGGACAGGCCATCCCCGTCGGTGTCGGCCTTCGACGGATCGGTCCGGTAGACGCGACCAGCACCATCCCGCCACCCGGCGGTCTCGGCCGAGTCGGCGAGCCCGTCGCCGTCGGTGTCGGGCTCGCCGAGCTCACCGCCGATGCGGTCGAACGCGTCCGGGAGATCGCTCGCGTTCTCGACCAGGTAGAACTTGCCACCCGTCGCGGTCGCGATCCGGTCCAGCAGCGCCTCGTTGGTCGCGGCACCGAGACCCACGGTGTAGACGACCGTCCCGGAGTCCACGGCGCGCGTGGTGTACGTCGTGGAGTAGGTGCCGTCCCCGTCGGTGAGCAGCACGATCGTGCGCTGGTGCGTGTCCGCGGCGCGCGTGTCGAGCTCGTTCAGGGACACGTTCATCGCAGCGGAGATGCTCGTCCCGCCGGAGCTGTCGATCCGGTCGATCGCGTTCTTCGCAGCGACCCGATCCGTCGTGAGCTGCTGCAGCACCCTCGCACTGCTGTCGAAATCGACGACGCCGGCCTGGTCACCCTCGATCAGAGCGTCGACGAACGACTTCGCCGCGGTCCGCCGGAGCCCTGAACGGTCGCTGGACGTCATCGAGCCCGACGAGTCCAACGCGAGGACGACGTCGATGTTCGCCCCCTCCCCGCCTGCGCGCGGGGTCGTGATCTCGGTCGCCCAGATCGCCTCGAACTCCTGGACGTCGACGACGATGAACGGAGAGAAGTCGCTGGTCGTGACGGTCGCGGTTCCCGCGGCGGCGTCCACCTGCTGCTCGGCGGGCCGGTCGAACGTTCCCGTCTCGTCGTCGAAGTGCAGCACCGCGGCGTCGTGCCCGTCGGTGATCGAGGACGCGTCGAAGGTGAAGGAGAGCGTGCCGCTGACGACGGCGTCCGGGACATCCGCCACGACCGTCGCCGACGCGACTCCCGGGACCTCGGCGAACAGGTCGGGCTCGATCCGGAGTGTGGAGTCGAGCACTGCGGCACCAGGGCCGGTCACCTCGAGGGTCGCGTGCTCGGCCGAGACCTGCCGGACGAAGGAGGAACCCGAGTCGACGACCCCGTCACCGTCGCTGTCCGCCCGGAGAGGGTCGCTTCCCAGCGCTACCTCGTCACCGTCGCTCAGGCCGTCGTCATCGGTGTCGACCTTCAGCGGATCGGTCCCGCGTGACTTCTCGTCCCCGTCCTCGAGCCCGTCGCGGTCGCTGTCAGCCTGGTACGCGAGGGTCCCGTCAACGATCTCGACGATGTTCGCGATCGAGTCGCCGTCCGAGTCGCCCTGGTCATCCCGCACGCCGGGCACGGTGTACGCCGTCGTCGGGTCGGTGATCGTCGCGATCTCCTCGGCGTCGGTCAGGCCGTCGCCGTCGCTGTCCGCGCGTGCGGGATCGGTTCCGGCAGCGAGCTCGTCCTCGTCCTCGAGACCGTCGCCGTCGCGGTCACCGCCGGTCTCGGTGTCCGGGGCGGGGTCGCTCGCCTGCTGCTCGCAGGCGACGAACGTCGTCGGGCCGGTACCGCCGTCGCAGGTGTCCTGGTCGTGACCGCCGTCGAGCGTGTCAGCGCCCGAACCGCCGTAGAGGGCGTCGTTGCCCAGGTCTCCCCTGAGCGAGTCGTTCCCCGCACCCCCGTAGAGCGTGTCCTGGTCGTTCCCACCGATCAGCACGTCGTCCCCGAGACCACCGTGCAGGACGTCGATGCCCAGCGCCCCGTCGAGCGTGTCGGCCCCCGCGCCACCGACCAGGGTGTCCGCGTCGTTCCCGCCGTCGAGGTGGTCGTCGCCGTCCCCGCCGAGAAGCAGGTCGAAGCCGGTGTCGCCCTGCAACGTGTCGTTGCCGGAGCCACCGACCAGGCGGTCGTGCTCGTTGCCGCCCTTGAGGAGGTCGTCGCCCGCTCCACCGTCGAGGGCGTCCGACCCGGTGCCGCCGACCAGGACGTCGTCGCCCCCGAGGCCGATCAGGACGTCGTCCCCGCCGAGACCGCAGATGACGTCGTCGCCCTCGGTGCCGACGAGCCGGTCGGCACGGTCGGTGCCGGTGATCGTGCACCCGTCGTCCGCCAGGGCGGACGGAGCGACCGCGCCCGTCGAGATCACCACCGCTGTGACCAGCGAAGCGACTGCTCGTGCCGCGTTCCGACGTGACCAGACTGCGCTCATCCTGATGTCCCCTCCGACGCCGCACGGCATCCCGGTCGGACGGTAGGGGTTCGATTCGACCCGGCGTGGACGAACGGGGGCCGCATCACCCGCACGGGTCCGCGCCTCACCCGCCCGGCCGCACGCCGAGGGGCTGGCGGAGAAGCGCCGATTCGTCCCCCGGCTCGTGTGCGTCCGCCCCGCTCGCGGTCCCGGGCGCGATCTGGGGCGGTCACCGTGCGGCCCGCGTGCACATCCAGGTGCTCCACCGCGTGCTCCGTCAGGTCTGCCGTGGAGTGGCGGGACCAGGTGCGGACGTCCTTCTGGCGGAAGTCGGGGGTGGCGGACGCGTCAGGGCGGGAGGTGTTCTGACGTCCGACGCGGTGCACCGCGGTGCCCGTCGCGGTCTCCCCTGATGACCACTCAGCGGCCGCACGGTCCTGGTCGTTGCGTGGTCGGCGTGCCCGACCATGGTCGTCGCCCGGCGTGCCTGCGGCACGAGGCCCGACTCGACGAGGAGAACGCCATGTCCGAGGCAGCTGTCGTGGGTGGGCGGGCCCCTCGGGGACAGGCTCTCGCCCGACGCGTCTCCGTCGCCCTCGGTCCCGTCACCGTCGCGCTCGTCGCCCTGGCGGTCGCCTGTCGGTTCCTGGGGTTCCCGCAGCCCGGATCAGCCGTCGCCGTCGCTGCCGTCTTCGGCACGGCGATCGGCACCGGGATCGCCGTCCGCACGATGGCCGGGCCGGAGGGGCTCACCCGGCGGCGGACGATCGTGGTCGTGCTGGTGGCCGAGTTCCTCTGCCTGCTCGCCCTCTCGCGGTGGGACCTGCACCCGGACCCGGCCCTGGGCGTGCCGGTGATGGTGCTCGCCGCCGTGCTCGCCTTCGTCGCACCCGCGGTGCGTCTCTGGGCCCTCGGCGCCGTCGCGGGCTGGGTCGTCGCGCTGGGCGCCCTGTGGGCGCCCGGACCGCAGTGGGTGCTAGGCCTCGTCGCGCTGCCCGCGCTCGCCTGGGCGCACGTCGCGCTGGGCCGGCTGCGGTGGAAGCGGGCTCTGACGTCGCTGGGAGTCGGACTCGTCCTCGGCCAGGTCAGCGGGGTCGCGATCCTGATGATCGCCTTCGCCGTGCGGGGCATGCCTTGAGAGTCGTCTGACCGGAGAACCGACGAGCGCCAGGACCAAAGGCCCATGGACGCCGTCTTCTCTCGCTGGCTAGGTTCGCGCTGTGAGACCGGTTCCTCGGTCCACGCGTTCGACGAAGACGTCCGGCACGGGCCTCGGCCCGGTCATCTCGTCCCGGGAACGTGACGGCTCGTCGCCGTCGCGAGCCCGCGGGGGCCAACGGGATGGGTCGCACCCCGCCGTGCGACAGGGCGTCGCCGCCCGCTGACACCCCTCGCAGGAGGCCCCCGTGCGTCATCGTCCTGTCCTCGCCGCGCTCGCCGTGCCCGCTCTGGCGCTCGGCATGGGCCTGGCCGGCCCGGCTCCTGCGGGAGCCTCGCCCGACGTCGGCTCCGGACCAGCGCTCCAGCTGGGCATCGACTTCCCCTCGCGCGGCGAGCGGGTCTCGAGCGCGGACGTCCCGTTCCGCGGGTCGGTGCGCCCGGCAGGTTCGACGGACCAGAGCGACGCGCTGGTCCAGTACGTCGTCGACGTCTCCAGCTCCACCGCCTCGCCGCTGCAGGACTGCAACGGCGACGGCGTGCGCGACGTGCTCGACGACTTCAACGGGGACGGTCGCTTCGGCGACGTCCTCGACTGCCAGATCTCCGCGGTCGTCGCGCTGAACGCGAGCCTGCGCGCGACCCCCGGAGCGGATCGCGTCCGGGTCGGCCTGACCGCGTTCGGCTCCACGGCCGCGACCGCCCAGATGACGCCCGGTGACTCGGGCGAGCAGTTCGTACCGCCGGGCGCCACCGGGGACGACCGCGACGTGATCCCGCGGCTGAACTTCGTCGCGAGCTCCCTGCGCACCGGATTCCTCGGGGAGTACGCAGAACACGACGTCGGCGCCGGGACGAACTTCGATGCCGCGCTCACCGCGGCGCTCGATGCGCTCGGTCCCGGGCCCGCTCCGAGGTGGCTCTTCTTCCTCTCCGACGGGCAGGCCTCGGTGAGTCAGTCGACCTTGGACCGCGTGGCCCGATCCGGCGTCGGCGTCCGCACCTTCGCCGTCGGGGGAGGTACGGGGGCCGCCCCCTGCTCGGCGACCGCCCCGCTCGGTCGGATCGCCGCCGCCGGCTCGGACACGTGCGAGCAGGTGCGCGACCCGGCCGCCCTGACGGCGTCGCTCGTCGCCTCGCAGCCCGCGTGGCTGCACTCCGTGACCGTCACGACGGCTGGACGCACCGTCGCCGCTGAGCTCGACCCCGTCGGCGGGTGGACGGCCACCGTTCCCGGTCTCGCCAACGGGAGCCACCGGGCCACGGTCGCCGCGACGCTTGTCGACGGCACGGTCCTGACCTCCGTCGTCCAGTTCAGCGTCGCGGACGGCCTCAGCTACGTCGCCCTCGGTGACTCCTACGCGTCCGGCGAGGGCGTCGCGCCCTACCTCCAGGGGCCGATGGACGACCTGTGTCACCGCTCCGACCGCGCCTGGCCTACGCTCGTCACGCTCCCCGACTCCGCCCAGCCGATCGCCGCTCGTGATGACGCGGAGTTCCGTTTCCTCGCCTGCTCCGGGGCACGGATCGTCAACCTCGACACGACGCCGCAGCCCAAGTCGCACCGGACAGAGGGCGAGGGCGTGAACCCGCTGCAGCTCGACGGACTGCGACCCGACACCAGCCTCGTCACGCTCAGCATCGGCGGCAACGACCTCGGGTTCGCGCCGATCGTCATGCACTGCTTCATGACGCTCTCCTGCCCCGAGCACGGCTTCATCACCACCGCGTCCGGCACGGACGTGAGCCTGCAGGACTGGACGACCATCCGGTTGGCGCTCATCGGCAACGAGCTGACCGGGACCTACGAGGCGATCCGGTCGCGGGTCAGCCCGGACACGACGATCGTCACGACGACCTACCCCCGGCTCGTCTCCGGTGACCCGCAGCCGGTGAACCTCACCCCCTTCGACTTCGGGTACTTCGCCTGCACCCCGGTCGCGCTGTCGCACGGCGAGCGGCAGTGGCTCCGTCGGCAGGTCGACACCTTCGCGGACATCGTCCACGACCGCGCCCGACGACCCGGCGCGGCGGTGAGGGTCGCGGACGTGCGCGACGACTTCGAGGGTCGCAACGCCTGCGACTCCGACAACTACATCCTCGGTCCCGTGTTCTGGCGGGACACCGACCTCGAGCTCGCCCCCGTCAGCGCGGCGAGCTTCCACCCCACGGCCCGAGGGGCGAGGCTCTACGCCACCGCGGTCGACGAGGTGCTGCACGCGGCCTTCGACCACCGCACGTCCGGCGCGTCCGCCACCGGAGCACGCACCGGCGACCTGGCGCGACCGGCCACCGCCGCCGCCTCGCGCGCGTCCGCTGCGCCTCGGACGATCGCGAACGCCGGTTCTGCGACCGGTTCCGTGTCCGCTGTGACCCCCGAGGGCGAGCTCGATCCCGTCACCGACCCCGAGGGCGTGCTCGACCAGTACCCCGAGGACGTCGTCTCCGCGGTCGGGAGCACCTCGTTCGCGGACGTCAGCCTCGCCAACGGTGCCGCCGTGGACGGGTATCCCGCCTGCGACCACGTCGTGGCGCACGAGGTCGTCCCGCTCCGCACCATGGACTTCGGTCCGGGCAGCACGGTCACCTCGACGACGAAGGCGATCGGCTTCGACGGGACCGAGTACGGCACGACGACGGCCGAGCACCTCGTACCCGAGGACGGGCGGTTGCTCACCGAGGTCGTCGCACCCGCGATCGGCGGCGAGGGCGTGCTCACCGTCAGCCTCTCCGGCGTGGGCGGCGGCGGCGGGCCGGTCATCGGCACCGCCCTCGCCTCGACGTCCGCCGACCCGGACTGCGTCGCGCTGGTCCACGCCGCAGGACGCATCGCACCGGAGGCGGACCGGCAGGGCTCCACGCCGTCGCCCACCGACCGCCCTGACCCGGACGAGGCCGGGGCGGCGGACCTGGACGCCGCGGCCACCACGCCGAGCGACGCCGATCACGCGACCTCGGACGATCTGGCCGGGACGGGCGTCGGCCGCGCTGCGCTCGTCGTCGGCATCGCGCTCGCTCTCGGCGGGGCAGGTCTGGCCTGGAGCCGCCTGTCCAACCGCGGCCGACGGATCACCGCGGGTGCGTGAGCACCTTCCCGATCGCCCCGGGGCCAGCACACCCCGGTCCCGCTCGCCGTGGCGACCGCTGCGGCGGGTCGGGGTGGCATGCGCCGCGGGTGTGCTGGTGGCGCTGGCGTGGGGGCTGGTCGAACGCGCGGAGCGCGACCGGACGGCCGCCCAGATCGCGACCGTCCACGACGCCCTCCTCGGCGACGACCACCGGGACTACGAGGAACTGCCCGAAGGTGGATACCGCATCCTCTCGGTGCGTCCCCGACAGGGTGTCTGGGCCACCTTCACCACCTCCCGGAGCGTCGACGAGCTGCTCCGCGACCTGCGGACCGCGGCCCTGTCCGCCTCGCTCGACGAACCGTCCTGCGTGCGGTCCTCGGAACGGGACTACTTCGACAGGATCTGGACCAGGGCGTCGGTGCCGTGGAATGCCGACGCCTGTGACCTGAGCCGCGACGGGGACCCGTTCGGACGGGTCGAGATCGCCTTGTCGGGGACATCCGGCACCTCGTCCGTCACGGTCGGCATCGGGCCCGAGACCCCGTCCTACCGGCTGCGCGACCTGCTCGAGATGGACCCCGAGGAGCCGCTGCCACGGCCCGTGTTCGACCCCTCGCTCCTCGACCTGCTGCGCGCGTCCGCACGGCCGGAGGTGCTGCTGGTGTTCGCGGTCGCGGTCGCCGTCAGCACCGGGGCGACGAGCGCGGCGTACGCGATCGGGCGCCGCCGACCGCGCCGCCGGACACCGTGAGGAGGCAGCATGCCGTCGTACGACCAGGAGCGCCTGCCTCGGTTCGGACTCGCCTGGGCCGTCGGGACGATGCTGGGGCCGATCCCGACGGCCGTGGTCGTGGTGGCGTTCACCCTGCGCTTCCTCGGCTTCCCTGCACCGGGCGCGGCCATCGCGGTCTCGGGGTTCATCGGCGCGGCGCTCGGCACCCTGCTCGCAGCAGACCGCGTCCTCGGTCACCGGGCGATCGCCCTGTACCCGACGGTGCCGCTGCTGCTCGGCGCGCAGTCCCTGTGCGGGGCCGCGCTGTGGTGGTCCGGCGTCCCGGCTCCCGGCACCGCGGGCTTCGCGGCGTTCGCGATGATCGCCGGCCTCGCGCTGCTCGCACCGCTCCTGGGGCTCTGGGGGCACGGGGTCGTCGCCGGTGCGCTCGCGGGGTGCGGCTGGCTGTGGCTCGTCCCGCCGCTCTGGCCGATCGCCGCGGTCTGCCTCCTCGCACTGATCCTGTCCGAGGCAGGCTCAGGCGCGCGGTCGTGGCGAGGAGCCCTCGCCGATCCGGCCGTCGGCCTCGTCCTGGGACACCTGATGTCCGTCCCGCTGCTCCGGCTGCTCTTCGACACCTAGGAGGCACCGTGCGTCCCCACCGCCTGCTCGCTCCGGCGAGGTGCGCGTCCCGGCTCGGCCCGTCCTCGACCGCCGTCGCCGCCGCCCTCCACGTGCTCGGCCGTGACGTCCTGGCGGGCCCGGCCGAGGACGACGGCGCCTCCGGAGGACTCCCGACCCTCGGGGACCTCCTGCGGACCCTCGACACGGGCACCCCGTTGGGCACCGGTGCCGTCCTGGCCTTCGTCGGCGCGCTGGCGATCAGCGGAACCGGCACGCTGCTGGCGCTCCGGCTCTGGTCCGGGCGGTCGCGCGGGCGGCGCGACCGCGGTTCGTCCGGGGGCGCTGACGACTCGGCCGGAGATCTCGCGCCGGACCGGTGAGCGGTTCCACGGGCCCGGCAGCGGTGCCCGGTCGTGGTGCACACGACCGGGCCCTCGGGACCTCAGCGCACCAGGCTGCCGCCGTTGGTGCGGATGACCTCCGCGTACCAGTCGTAGGACTTCTTCTTGTACCGCTCCAGCGTGCCGGTCCCGTCGTCGTTCCGGTCGACGTAGACGAACCCGTACCGCTTGCTGAGCTGCGCCGTGCTGGCGGACACCAGGTCGATGCAGCCCCACGTCGTGTACCCGAGGGTCTCGACGCCGTCGGCGATGGCCTCGCCGACCTGGACGAGGTGGTCGTTGAGGTAGGCGATCCGGTAGTCGTCGACGACGGTGCGGACGCCGTCGACCTCGACGAGCTCGTCCTTCGCGCCGAGGCCGTTCTCCACGATGAACAGCGGGCGCTGCCACCGCTCCCAGAACTGGTTCATGACGATGCGCAGCCCGACGGGGTCGATCTGCCAGCCCCACTCGCTCGCGGGCAGCGTGGGGTTCGGGACGCCGCCCATGATGTTGCCCGCTCCCGCCTTCACGGTCGGGTCGGCGGACTCGCAGAGCGACATGTAGTAGGAGAACGACACGAAGTCGACGGTGTGCCGCAGGGTCTCGCGGTCCTCGGCGGTGATCTCGAGCTCGACGCCCTGCTCGCGCAGGTGCCGCAGGAAGTAGCCGGGGTAGGCGCCGCGGCAGTGCACGTCGCCGAACGCCAGGTTGAGGTGGTCGGCGCGCATCACCGCGAGCGCGTCGGCCGGGTCCGGCGTCAGCGGGTAGGTCGGCATCGCGATGAGCATGCAGCCGATCTGGGCGTCGGGGGCGACCTCGCGGGCGATCTTCGTGGCGAGGGCGCTGGCGACGAGCTCGTGGTGCACGGCCTGGTACAGGTCCGTGGGGGAGAGCTGGTCCTTCGGGGTGACGATGCCGCCGCTCATGAACGGGGCGTGCAGCACCGAGTTGATCTCGTTGAACGTCAGCCAGTACCGCACCCGGGAGCCGTAGCGCTCGAACAGGGTGCGCGCGTAGCGGGCGTAGTGGTCGATCATCGCCCGGGACACCCAGCCGTCGTGCGTGCGGGCCAGGCCGAGCGGGGTCTCGTAGTGGGAGATCGTCACCAGCGGCTCGATACCGTGCTTCTCGCACTCGTCGAGCACCCGGTCGTAGAACGCCAGGCCCTCCTCGTTCGGCTCGGCCTCGTTGCCCCGCGGGAAGATCCGCGACCACGCGATCGAGAACCGGAACGTCCTGAAACCCATGCCGGCCAGCAGCGCGATGTCCTCGGCGTACCGGTGGTAGAAGTCGATGCCGACGAGCTTGAGGTTGTCCTCGGTGGGCTCCTCGGTCGGCGGGCCGGCGATGCCGCGGGGCATGACGTCCTGGATGGACAGGCCCTTGCCGCCCTCGGCGTAGGCGCCCTCGACCTGGTTGGCGGCGGTCGCGCCGCCCCACAGGAACCCGGGCGGGAAGGGGGTGCTGGTGCTGGTCACGGTGACGCCTCTCTGCGTTGCGGGCGGGTGGTGCGGGTGGTGCGGGGTGGTGCTCGGTCAGGCGGTGGCGTCCAGGTCGGTCGCGAGGACCTCGGCCAGGCGGTCGAGGGCGGCGTCGGCGCCGTCGCCCTCCGCGGCGATCTCGACGGGCTCGCCGTGCTGCAGCGCGAGGCCCATGACGAGCAGCAGGCTCGCCGCGTCGACGGGCGCGCCGCCGGGGCGGGCGATCCGCACGGGGACGCCGGTCGCGGCGACCTCGCGGGCGAACACGCTCGCGGGCCGGGCGTGCAGGCCGACGGACGAGGCGATGGTGACGGTGCGGTGCGGCACGAGGGGCTCCTGTGCGTGGTCGTGCGTCTGGTCCGGGCAACAAAAAAGACCTGCGGGAACCGGGGCGCAAAAGCACCGGCACACCACAGGTCTTGCCTGATCGAATCAGTCACAATCCTTGGGACGACGCTCATTCCTACCCCGGTCCGACGCACCCCGTCAAGACCGACCGCCCGGTCGGGGTCCGGGCGCGGGGGCGGCGCGGGTGATCCGTCCGGCCCGTGATCGTGCGGGTCTTGACACCGGACACGGACGCACCCTAGGTTCACGGCCAGTCGCCGATCGTTCGGCGACCGCGCACCACCGGGATTGTTACTGGGCTTCAGGCAAAACCCGAGCTGTGGCTGTGCGGGACCTGTGCCCGTGCGCCGTCGGCTCGGGTTTTTTTGTTGCCCGGGACGCCGACCGGACGCGCGGACACCGGTTCAAGGAGGAATCGTGGCAACCGCGAGCAAGTACCAGACGATCGCCGACGACGTCCTGCGTGGCGTCGGCGGGGCCGACAACGTCGCCTCGGTGACGCACTGCGCCACCCGGCTGCGGTTCCGCCTGCGGGACCGGGACGCCGCCGACAAGGCCGCCGTCGAGGCGACGCCCGGCGTGATCACCGTGGTCGAGGCCGGCGGCCAGTTCCAGGTGGTCATCGGCAACACCGTGAACAACGTCTTCGAGGCGATCAGCACCCGCGGAGTGACCACCGAGTCGGCCGCCTCCGGCGGCTTCCTCGCCCGCGCCATCGACCTGATCACGAGTATCTTCACGCCCTTCCTGTGGGTGCTCGCGGGGACCGGACTGCTCAAGGCGCTGCTCGCCGTGGTCGTGAAGGTCAGCCCCGACTGGGCGGCCTCCGGCAGCTACGCGATCCTGTTCTCGGCCGCCGACGCGATCTTCCAGTTCCTGCCGATCCTGCTCGCGATCACCGCCGCCAAGCGGTTCAAGGCGAACGTCTACGTGTCCGTCGCCATCGCCTGCGCACTGCTGTACTCGGCGACCATCGCCGTGATCCCCGGCGCCGACGGCGCCACCCTCACCCTCGACGGCTTCGCGGCCGGGGGCGGGGAGCTCACGTTCTTCGGGATTCCCGTGGTGATGATGAGCTACCTGTCGGCCGTCATCCCGACGATCCTCGCCGTGTACGCGCAGTCCCACCTGGAGCGGCTGCTCACCAAGGTGCTGCCGGACTCGCTGCGCAACTTCCTGTCCCCGATGATCGTCGTCGCCGTGATCGTGCCCCTGACGTTCCTCGCGATCGGCCCGGTCTCCGACCTCGTCGGGCGCGGCCTGTCCTCCGGCGTCAACTGGCTGTGGGAGCTCAGCCCGGCCGCCGGTGGCGCGATCATGGGCGCGCTGTGGCAGGTGTTCGTGATCTTCGGCGTCCACTGGGGCCTGACGCCCGTCATGCTGCAGGACATCGTCAGCCAGGGGTACTCCACGCTGACCGGCCCGCTGTTCGCCGCCGTGCTCGCGCAGGCCGGTGCCACCGCCGCCGTGTTCCTCAAGACCCGCAACCGCGACCTCAAGGGCGTCGCCGGGCCAGCGACCATCTCCGCGTTCCTCGCCGGCATCACCGAGCCCGCGATCTACGGCGTGACGCTGCGGCTGAAGAAGCCGTTCATCTACGCCTGCATCGGCGGCGCCGTCGGTGGCGCCATCGCCGCGGCCGGGGGCTCCGCGGCCGAGGGCTTCGTCCTGCCGGGTGCGATCACGCTCACCTCGACGATGAACATCGGGAACTTCACGCTCCAGCTCATCGGCACCGGCGTGGCCGTCGTCATCGCGTTCGTCCTGACCCTCGTGCTCGGGTTCAAGGACCTCCCGAACCCGCCCGCGGCGTCCGGGGCGCCCGCCGGTGACGCCGCCGAGGCCAGCGACGCGGGTGGGGCGAGCGGCGCGAGCGGCACCGGTGGCGCGGGTGGCACCGCGACCCTGACCCGGCTGCTCGACGTCCGCACCCCCGTCGCCGGGCAGGCCGTGCCGCTGACCGCCGTGCCGGACGCGGTGTTCTCGTCCGGGGCGCTCGGTGCCGGCGCCGCCGTCGTCCCCACCGACGGTCGGGTCGTGGCCCCGGTCGACGCCGAGGTCGTCAGCGTCCTGCCGCACGCCTACGGGCTGCGGACCGCGACCGGCGTCGAGCTGCTCGTGCACATCGGCATCGACACCGTCCAGATGGCCGGCACCGGCTTCGCGCCCGCCGTCACCGCCGGGACCCAGGTGCGTGCGGGTGATCTTCTCGCCGACGTCGACCTCGACGCCGTCCGCGCCGCCGGGCACGACACCAGCACCGTCGTCGTCGTGACCGGCGGGGCAGCCGCCGCCGACGTCGTCCCCGCCGCCGAGGGCCACGTCGCCGCCGGCGACACCCTGCTGCGGGTCACCGCCTGACCGCTCGCCCGACTCAGCCGAACTTGATAGGACATGTCGGACTCCGCCGCCCCGGTCACGCACCGGGGCGGCGGCGCACCCGGGCCCTCGCCCGGGTCGGACGAGGAGCACGCGTGCGGGTCACCAAGGTCTTCAACAACAACGTCCTGCTGGCCACCGACGACGCCGGCACGGACGTCGTCCTCATGGGCAAGGGCCTCGGCTTCCAGACCCACACCGGAGACCCCGTCCGCACCCAGGACGTCGAACGGACCTTCGTCGCCGGCGGCGGCACCACCCCCGAACGGATCGTCGCGTTCGTCGAGGAGATCCCCGCCGAGGACATCGACCTCACCGAGCAGATCGTCGCGCAGGCCCGCGACGTGCTCGGCGAGCACATCACCGGGCACCTCGTCGTGCCCCTCGCCGACCACATCTCCTTCGCGCTGCGCCGCGCCCGCGAGGACGTCCAGATCACCTACCCCCTCCAGTGGGAGGTCCTGCACCTCTACCCCCGCGAGGTCGCGTTCGCGCGGCAAGCCCTCGACCTCGTGCGGACCGCGACCGGGGTGGAGCTGCCCGCGCTGGAGGCCGTGCCGCTCGCGCTGCACTTCGTCAACGCGCAGTTCGGCGCCGGCGAGCTGTCCCGCACCGTCGAGATGACCGAGGTGTTCGGAGCCGTCCTCGGGATCGTCGAGACCCACCTCGGGGTGCCGCTCGACCAGGAGTCCCTCGACGTCGCCCGGTTCATCACCCACCTGCGGTACCTGTTCGTCCGGCAGCAGCGCGGGGAGTCGGCGCCCGACATGCAGGGGGTGCTGCTCGACGCCGTGCGGGGGCAGCACCCGCTCGCCGTCGCCGCCGCCGTCGACGTGCAAGGACTGCTCCGGGAGCGGTACGACTGGACCGTGACCGGGGACGAGGTGCTGTACCTCGCGCTGCACGTGGCACGGCTCGCGGGGGCGGTGGGGGCGACGTGAACGACCCTGGCGTGAGTGACGAGGAGATCGCCCGCGCACTCGTAGCGCTCGTGGGCGGGGTGGGGAACATCGAGGCCGTGACGTCGTGCGCGGTGCGGGTGCGGTTCGTGCTGCGCGACTTCGGGGCCGTCGACGAGGACGGGGTGCGGGGCGTGCCCGGGGTGGTGATGGTGGCGCGGCAGGCGGGGCAGTTCCAGGTGGTGCTGGGGGGTCGGGCGATTCCGGTGCTGCGGGCGGTGCGGGGAGTGTTGGGCGCGTGACGCGCCCATCTGGCTGAGCACGCGATCATCCCTGCCGGGCTTCCGCCCGACGCCGACGGACCGGGCTACGAGCGAAGAGCGCCCTCCGCGACGGGGCGTCAAGGTGCTGCGATGCAGCACCGTCACCCCCCGGCGGGGAACTGCTCAGCGCCCTGCTTCGCGCGCTCCACCAGGTGCTCCATGTCCACCGGGGGCTCCTCCTCGGTGGTCTCGAAGCCGACGGCGAGCAGGCGCTTCTCGTCGAGAGCGACCACCACGTACTCGCCCCACTCCAGGGGCTCCTCGTACCGCGTGCGCCAACCGACCTCACCGGGTGCGAGGCCGTCCAGCGGCTCGATCGCGAAGCGTCCGCTCGACACCGAGTTCCCCGCCGCGCACTGCTCGCCGAGCATCGAGAGGTGCTCGATCTGCTCCGGCGCGCTCCGAGGGCTCCAGCTCGGCTGCACCACGATCGCCGCGCCAGCCCGCCCGTGCGGTCCGAGCTCCAGCGCCGTGTCCGTGTCCGGGGAGCTGACGCTCATCCACGGGCCCACCGACAGGTCGCAGCCGGTCCACCCCGGCGGGGGGACGTGGCTGTTCTGCTCGACGCGCGTGACGCCGACGAACTCGTCCGGATCCAGCAGCACGGGCCCCGGACGCAGCAGCACGAGGGCGAGGACCCCGCCGACCACGCCGACCAGCGCGGCACCGCCGATCCACCAACGCCGACGTCGCCCTGTCACCACGCGCTCGCCAGACCGCGCGGTCACTCCTCGGCCGGGAACTGCTCGGCGCCCTGCTTCGCGAGCTCGACCAGGCGGTCCATGTCGACCGGAGGCTCCTCCTGGTTGGTCTCGAACCCGACCGCGAGCAGGCGGCGCTCGTCGAGCGGGATCACGACGTACTCACCCCAGCGGGGGATGTCCAGGTACCCGGTCCGCCAGCCGACAGCCCCGGGATCGAGGTCCGGCAGCGCTTCGATCGTGAAGCCGTTGTCGATCTTCGAGGACTGCGCGCAGGTCGCCGCGGTGGACTCCAGGTGCGCGATGAAGGCGTCGGCGTCGGCATAGAGGTTGCGGCCTTCGGGTCGCTGGGCGATCGCCGCGACCGCCCAGCTCCCGTCGCCGAAGTCCAGCAACGTGTCAGGGTCTCCTTCACGCAGCCACGCCCCGACGGAGAGGTCGCAGTTCGTCCACCCCGGTGGCACAGCCGGCTCACCCTGCTGCGACGCGACCACGCCCGGGAAGTCGTCGGGGTCGAGCAGCACAGGGCCGGGCTGCACGAGGAGGAACGCGAGTGCCCCACCCGCGACCGCCAGGCCCGCGCCGACCCCGGCGATGAGTTTCGTCCTGCGCTTCATGACTTCTCGAACCATCGCTGGAACTCGGACTCGTAGATGAGCTCGAGGTACTTCGGGTCGACCGAGCCCTTCATCGCCAGGTCGACCTGGCCTCGGTAGTACGGCAGGTCTTCGGGCGCGATCGTCGCGAGCGAGACGAGCTCACCGCCCGGCGCCCAGACGTCGAGGCGGTCGGCGGGGACGTCGAGCACGCCAGCCTGGACCATCGAGAGGTAGCTGTTGATGACCATGTCCCGTTGGCTGGACTCGGCCGCATCTCGCTGTTGCTGGGCCTCGGCAGCCGCGTTCGACGCGAAGGTCTCGGTGATGTGGTCGGTGGGCAGCTGCTGGACGTGCCCCCAGGCCGTGTTCCACAGCTTGGTCCCGGCCTGTCCCGCGATCTCGCCGACCTCGGACGAGAACGGTACCGGCACCAGCCCGGCGGCCTCCGAGACCAGCTTGGTGAACGCGGCCACCTGCTGGTCCTTGGACACCGCGCCTGCGATGGCGGCCTCGCCTACGCGTCGCTGCGTGTAGCCCTCCAACGAGGCCGAGTCGCTGAGCAGCCGGGAAAGCTCCTCTCGCGCACCTGGGGCGTCCACCGAGCTGTACACCTGCGTGAATCCCTCGAGGAGTGTCTGGCGGTAGCCGGCGATCCCCTCGGCGACCCGGGCGACGCCCTCCTCGCTGCTCAGTGCGACGTTCATCAGCTTGAGCAGATCGCCCTGGTCGAGCTCGGGGTAGAACTCCACCAGCGGCAGATACGGCTGGTCGTCGAGCGTCTTCACCTGAGCGGGGAGGACGTCTCCGCCCATCCCGTGACCGACCGCCGACTGCACCGCCGGCATGTAGTGCTTGAGCAGGTCGCCGATCGGCTCGGACGCCGCGGCGGCGTGCTCCGGCGTGAACTCCGGGTTCTTCGTGATGCGGTCGAAGAACTCCGAGACGAACATCCCCGTGCCGTGGCCCTGCTGCGCGAGGTTCTCCTGGTCGGTCCCGATGCCGAGCGCGGCCCGGGAGATCCCCTCGAAGCCGTCCCGGCTCCAGTCGCGCTCGGAGAAGTACTGCTCGTACCGGCCCTCGTCCTCGGTGAAGAACTCCAGCCCGAGCCCGGGGTGCTCGCCGAGCTGGCCCATCGCGGCGGCCATCGGGTCGGGCCACCGGCCCATCACCTGGTCCGGGTCGACGCCGATGCCGTTGAGCGGCCATCCGTCGCCCGAGTGGTGCATCCACGTCTGCACACCGAGGGTGCCGGCGGTGCGCTCGAACTCGTCCAGCTGCCAGGTGACGCCGCGGACGAACTCCTCGCCGTAGTCGCCGTCGCGCAGGAGGAAGTCGAGGACGGACGCGCCCATCGCGGTGCTGGGGTAGTCGCGGAAGTACGCGTCCTGCCGGTCGCCCCCGGCAGTGACCGTGGCGTAGCGGACCAGGTCCTCCCCGTAGCCCTTCGCGTCGAAGCCCGCCGCCTTGCTGGCGGTACCCAGGCCGTCCCGCAGGCTCTCGGCGAGGTGGGCGAGACCCTGGTCGCCGGAGGAGACGTAGAGCATCGACCCGATGCCGTTGAGCGTTCCCAGCAGCCCGTCCGGGCCGATCCGCTCGTACATCGGCGCCATCACACCGGGGTCGTCCCCGAACGCGTCGAGCAGCCGCCCGTAGCGCGCGACGGCGTCGGAGTCCGCGAAGTCCTCGGGGTGGCGGGCCAGCCGGTCGAGGTCGTCGGCGATCCGCTCGCCCACCTGCTCCTTGACCGCGTCCGAGACGTGGTCGCCGAGCAGCGTGTACGCCTCCGGGTGGTCGAGCAGGTACGCCACCTGGTCGGCGGGGCTGAGCTTCTCGAAGTCGAGGAGCGCCTGCTGCTGGGCGAGGGTGCCCACGTCGTTGACGTCGGTGGTGGCCGCCCGGGTGAGCGCCGCCGCCAGCGCCTGATCCGCGGCGTCGGCGTCCCGCAGGGCGGTGTCGATCTGCTCGGAGACCTCGTGCATGACGGTTCGGGCGAGGTCGAGCTCGTCCTCGTCGTCGAACTTCCGGACCACGGTGACGCGACCGGTGCCGTGGTCGACGTTCAGCCCCTGGGCGCCGGCCCTGCGCATGGCGCCCTCAAGGAGGTGCTTGGCCGAGGTGATCGCGGAGACCGCCGTGTCGAGCGCGTCGACGACCCCGACCGTCTCGGACACCTGCGTGGCCAGCAGGCCCGACAGGCGGTGGTGCTCGGCGCGCGCCCGGGTGGCGTCCGTGAAGGTCCACGACGCGGGCGGGGCACCCGTGTCGAGGTCGTCGTGCAGGCCGGTGAGGGTACGCCGGTGCGCGAGCACCTGCTCGGCGATCTCGGACAGCTTGGCCGGCTGCCACGACGCGAGCTGCGAGGGGGAGACCATCAGACCGGCCCCATCCCGCCGAGGCGCTGGGCGAACCGGTCCACGACGGCCTGGTCGGTGCCTGCCCAGGAGTCGGCGGACGCGCGCATGGACTGCGCGTGCGTGTCCGCCGCGGTGGCCCAGCGCGTGTACGCGTCGGTCCAGGCGGTTGCGAGACTGCTGCCCGCACCGGCGCTGGCGCTGCCCGCGAGCGCGCCGCCGACCTGGCCGACCTCGTCCGGGACCTCGGCGCGCACGGTGCGCGCGACGGACTCGATGGTGCCGGCGGCGCGACGCACCTCGGCGGGACCGACCTCTCCCACTGCTACCCCCTGGCTCCGACGCGGCCGCGTCGCTGACCTGCTGTGCTGTCGAGGGTAGGGGATGACGCGAGGCGAGGGGGCGGACTTGCCCCGACCGTGGGACGCCCGGGTGGGTGCCCGCGGGATCGGCCCGGTCGCGCCGCGGCGGGGGCGACCCCGGCCCAACCACATGGGCCATGATGCTCCCGTGCCCGCCCTCCGGTCCCCGCTCCTCGGTGCGTGGCGGCGAGCGCCCGTCCTGCTCGTCGTCCAGCCCTCCGGGACCGACCTGGACACGTTCCCCGCGCGTGCGGTCGAGGAGCTGCGGCCTCCGCGGGCCCGTGTCGCCGTCGGCCTCACGCTGGGGGTCGTCCTGGCGGCGCTCGTCGCCCTCCTGGCTCAAGGAGCCGACGGAGCGGTGCTCGTGGTCATCGGGGTGGGCCTCGCGGCGACCGCGCTCGCGGGCTACCTCCGGGGGCACCCGCTGACCTACGTCGTCGGCGCCGCCGGAGGCGTCGTCGGGGCGGTGGCGGTGGGCGGCTCGATGGTCGTCGCCGGGACAGCCGCGGTCGTCCTCCTGGGCCTCGCCTGGTGCGCGCACCTGGGCTCCGCAGCCCGCGCGACCTGGTGGCCCCCGCTCGAGGCGCTCCTCGCCGACCACCGCTCGGTGGAGGGCACCCTGGAGGTGCGCGGCGTCGCCGGGTCAGGGTTCCCGCACCGCTACCTGATCACCGCCTCCTCACCCGACGTGCCAGGCAGCAGCTGGGGCGTCGAGGAGGTCTCGTCCAAGGACCTGCAGCCCCGCACCGGCGACCCCGTGCGCATCTGGTGGAGCCCGCGCCACCCCGAGGCCGCGGTGCTCGCCGTCTCCAGCGACCGGGTCGGGCTCGCCGCCCGGCTCGCCGAGTCCCCCGGCGCGTGAGGCTGACGGAGGTCGAGACGGTCGTCCTCGCTGGGCGTGTGCGGGCGTCGGCGGTCAGGCTGCGGGGTCGAGCGACATCCCCCACCACAGGCCGCCGACGATCACCACGATCACGAGCAGAGCCCATCCCGCGGCGACGAGCTGGAGCCGCGGCGTCGGACTCGCCCGCCACCGGCGCTCGGCAGCACCGAACGGCAGCGTCAGTGCCCACCCGAGGACGAGTGCCGCACCGGCGACGACGCGATGCGCTCCCCCGCCGACGAGGATAGGGATCCCGATGACCAGCGCGGGGCTCGCCGCGACCGGCCAGAGCCACCGGCTCGACAGCAGTGGCTTCACGGGTCGGTCCTCCGAGTGATGGGCGCAGCTCGGTGCGCGGGTCGTCCCCCCGGATGCGGCAGAACGCCGGGCCGAGCCCGGTGCCGGCGACGATACCGCTGCGCGCGAGCACCCTTCGGTCGGTCGGACGACGACCTCAGGTCGCGTCGCCGCCCCGCCGACGGTCCGCCTCCGTCACGGTGCGCCGACCGTTCGCGTCCAGGTACTCGATCACCCAGTCGTTCATGTCGCACCACCACGGCGAGGCCGGATCGAACACCACCCGGCGGCGGCCGCTAGCACACCTCAGACGTCGGGCGACCGAGCCCCACGACAACGCCGCCGGGTCACGGCCGTCCGCGACGGCCGCCTCCGGCGAGCTGTACAGCACCTGGGTGGTCGGGTCCTCGGGCGCCTGGTCCGTTCCGAGGACGTCGTGGTGCAGCAGAGCCAGGACGCACAGCCGATCCCCCAGCTGACCCGCGCGGTACTGCTGCAGCACGAGCGGGAGCGGCGTGGTGACGACCCACCGCTCCAGGTCGCGCCAGACCGGGTACACCTCATCGGCTTCCGTCTCACCGATCGGCAGGGCGCGCCGTTCGTCCTCCCGCCACAACGTGCCGCACCGAGAACAGCGCCACACGCGGAACCAGGTCCCGACGTCGTCGGCGACGAGGGGCTCGCGCCGGCCGGACATCGCGGTCTCGGCACAGACCCAGCACGGTGGGCCGACGGTCATGCGGAACGGCCGGAGGCCGAGGTCCGGGTGGTCGCGGTGATGGGCACGGAGCTGAGTCTTCCAGGCGGTGGGGGGCTCGTGCGCGCGGCGCTACTCCCCCACGACGAGCAGAACCAGCGTGTCACCGTCCGCCTCCAGGTACGCGGTCGACTGCCAGCCGTCGGACGAGAACGCCTCGTCAAGGGCTGGCCCCTCGACGAGGCCACCGGTCGGCAGTGCGCCGCGCAGCCCGTCGACCACGCCCGGGGCCACCGTGGCCGGTGTCAGCTCCATCGAGGAGCGCAGCCCGTCGGCGACGCCCGCCGGCAACGTGACGACTGCGTCGATCCAGGAGAGCGAGGGACCCGGCACGTCCTCGTCGCCGAGCGTCCCGCTCATCCACGTCGCCTCGTCCACCTGGGTGAGCGCGGGAATGCGCGTCGTCAGGGGCTCGAGGTCGTGGCGGGTCTCCCCGGTGCCGGCCTTGGTCGGGGCACCGCTCGGCACGGTGCTCCTCGAGGCGGGGGCGTCAGCGGATCCGGGGCTGCATCCGCCGAGCAGGGCAGCAAGCACGGCCGCCAGGGCGAGGCCGGTGGCGCGGCGGGTGGGCGGGGTCATCGATCGTTCTCCTCAGGCACGGTGGTCGTCGGCGCCGACGTGTCGCGGAGCCGAGCCCATCGGCGTGCGCGCAGATCAGCGGCATCCGACTCGGCGATCGCACGGACGATCATCGATACGGACGACGACGTCCCCGCCACGGACCGACTGCGCGCCGTCACGCGAGCCAGAGTCGACGCCCCGGGTACCCCGCGCCGTCCCGCGTCTCGTCGCGCAGCACACGAACACGCCCACACAGACGTTCGACGATAGCCGGGTCTGCTCGGCCGCAGAGATCCAGCGCCAGCACTCGCGAAGGCGTCCGCCGCCCGGGACCGCCTCGCCGAACTCCACCGCTTAGTCGTTCGCCCCGACGACGTGAGCTGTGGCCGAGAACCGACCACATGACCGTCGCCGCGCGATGACCGTCATGTGGGTGGGTTGAGGGATGATGGGGTTGTGGTGCCCCCAGTTCCCTCCCAAGACCCGTCCGATTCTCCGGCTGCGCGCAAAGCCCGGGGCGCGTTCTTCACCCCGGACGAGGTCACCCGGTTCGTTGCCACATGGGCCATCACCTCGAAAAACGACTCCGTCCTGGAGCCGTCCGCAGGCGATGCTGCTTTCCTCGTGGCCGCAGTTCATCGTCTCCGTAATCTGTCTGGGGACTCCTCGCGCGAACCGGTGATCGACGGAGTCGAGATCCACGAGCACTCCGCCCGCATCGGAGAGGAGCGGGTCCGGGAAGCCGGAGGACGTGCACGCATCAAGGTCTCCGATTTCTTCCTCGTCGAACCAACTCCGACCTACGACGCCGTTATAGGCAATCCGCCGTACGTCCGCTATCAGGATTGGACTGGCGACTTCCGCACTCGATCACGCGCGGCGGCACTTCGCGCGGGGGTGGCTCTGTCCGGACTCGCGTCCAGCTGGGCCGCCTTCACAGTGCACTCAGCGGCGTTCCTGAAGGACGGCGGACGTCTCGGTTTCGTCTTGCCTGCCGAGTTGCTGGCAGTCAACTACGCGGCACCCGTGCGCCAGTTCCTCTTCAAGCACTTTCAGTCCGTGGAGCTGGTGCTGTTCGACGAGCAGGTCTTCCCGGAAGCCGAGGCAGACGTCGTCCTCTTGTTGGCTAGCGGCTACCGCGCAGGGCCGACCGACCATGCCGTGATCCGTCTGGCGAGAAACGCCGCAGCGCTGACGGACTTGGGCAGCGGCCAGCCTTGGGCGCCGAGAGACCCGGCCGACAAATGGACGGGCTCCCTCGTCGAACCGCACGCAACTGAGCCCCTTCGCCAGCTCCGTGGCGAGGGCGCGTTTGTCGATCTCGAGACCTGGGGAGACACCACCCTCGGCATCGTCACCGGAGCGAACCACTTCTTCACCCTCTCGCCGGCGGCCGCGAAGCGGCTCGGGCTTCGTAGGAGCGAACTCCTACGGCTGTCACCGCCCGGTTCGTCTCATCTCCGCGGCCTCGATCTCACGCGCGACAAGCTCACCAGGCTCGGACAGGCAGGGAAGGCCACGTACCTCTTCTACCCCCGCGACGAGCCGTCGCCCTTCGCTCAGGCGTACATCGAAGCTGGAGAGAAGACGGCTGTCCATGAGGCGTACAAGTGTCGGGTCCGAAAGCCGTGGTACCGCGTCCCGATCGTAAAGCCCGCGGACCTACTCCTGACGTGCATGAACGCCGATACTCCGCGTCTCACGACCAACCGCGCCGGCGCTCACCACCTCAACTCCGTTCACGGGGTCTACCTCGCGCCCCGTCATCGCGACCTTGGCTCGGAGCTCTTGCCGCTGGCCAGCCTCAACTCGCTCACGCTCCTCAACGCCGAGATGGTTGGACGGGCGTACGGCGGCGGGATCCTCAAGCTCGAGCCCAAGGAGGCTGACGTGTGGGCGATGCCCTCGCCCGCACTCGTGGAGGCACGTGCATCGCAGTTGCGCGCGGTTCGCAACGTCGTGGCGCGCAAGCTCCAGGCGGGAAAGCTCCTCGACGCGGTCGCCCTAGTCGATAGGGTCCTGCTAGTCGATGCTGGACACATCACGGGAGAGCAGATGTCACACGTGAGAGGTGCGCGAGCCGAACTCGCCCGTCGCCGGACGGTGAGGGCGAGCAGTGGGCGCTAACTCTTCGAGCAAGCAGCGCGCGTGGGTGCTGTTCGACAGCATCGTCGACGAGGCCGCTGTACACGGTGAGTACTCGAACCCGTGGGTGATCGACACGACCGGTGCCCTCCGATACGAGCCCGACTTCGATACCCTCCAGCGCCTGCTCGGGGTGCCGCTTCTCCTGGGTGCCGCCACCACTACCGGCGTTCCGGCTCTTGCGCTCGATGTCTGGATCGCCTATGAGCTGCGCCGGGCGGGTTTCGATAAGGACGCGGTCTGGCCGCGCGCGACCCATCCGAGAATCCTTCCTGCGCCTGTGGCGAAGCTGCTGGAGAAGGGTGCGCTTCCCGCCACGTTGCAGGCGGAGCTCCTCGCGCGCCTGACGAAGACGGGGAACGTCAAAAACGTCACGCACTCGTCGGCGTCGATCCTGGGGAAAAACTACTTGAAGCAAGTTGATGTCATCCTGACAGACTGGCACACCGGTCCCGAGGTCCTCATCTCGACCAAGCGGATGGACTCGTCGTACGGAAAGAACGCCCCCAACCGCGTCGAGGAGTCGTACGGCGACGCGAAGAACCTGCGCCTTCGGCACCCGATGGCAGCGCTCGGATTCGTCTTCGGCCTTCGTAACGACGTGTTCGACAAGGAGCCCGCCACAGCGGATTGGCTCCTGGACCTCCTGGCGAAGCTCGGCCGAGAAGACGACGCGTACCACGCTACGTGTGTGGTCTTGGTCGAGTATGGAGACGAAGTGCTTCCCCCGGGTGATAACGGAGCTGACGACGAGGACCGCGCCGTGTCGGCCGGCCTTGAGCCGGACGACGAGGACGAGGACGAGCCGCTCGTCGTCGCTGACGCGCTGATCGAGAACGACCTCAAGTGGCTGCCCAAGGTGCGGATCGACCATGCGCGCACGCCCGCGAACCTGTCGCCCGCTCGATTCCTCGCGGCGATGGTCGAGCACGTTCTGGATGCGACGCCCGTGAACTTGCACAAACGAGCCCGAGACCTGCGACGTGCGCTCGCCCCCACGCCAGATGTCACGGCGACGAGTACAGCGCCCTAGTCACAGCTTCGCGAGGCAGTGACGCGCGACGTGCCCGTGGGCGGCGCAAAACAACTGCCCGCGCCGCCCACGAGTGAGCTCACCTACGCCCGCGCGACAAGTCGAACACCGTCGTGGTGTCGTACGTCTCCCCCGGCCGCAGCGTCGTCGACGGGAACTGCGGCTGGTTCGGTGAGTCCGGGAAGTGCTGCGTCTCGAGCGCCAGCCCGTCGGACTGCCGGTACACCTGGCCGCTGGTCCCGACGAGCGTCGCGTCGAGGAAGTTGCCCGAGTAGAACTGGATCCCCGGCTCGGTGGTCCACATCTTTAGCGTCCGCCCGGAGTCGGGGTCGCGGAGCTGTGCGGCGAGCTGGAGGCTGCCGTCGTCGGGCCGGTCGAGCACCCAGTTGTGGTCGTAGCCCTGCCCGAACAACAGCTGCTCGAACGGTTCGCGGATGCGCTCGCCGACCGCCGTGGCGGACCGGAAGTCCATGGGCGTGTCCGTGACGTCGGCGATCTCCCCGGTGGGGATGAGCGTCGAGTCGACGGGCGTGTAGCCGCTGGCGGGCAGCGTGAGCTCGTGGTCGAGGATCGAGGACGTGCCCTCGCCCTGGAGGTTCCAGTACGTGTGGTTCGTCAGGTTCACGACCGTCGGGGCGTCCGTCTCGGCGGTGTAGTGGATCTCGAGCTTCTGGTCGCGGGTCAGCGTGTACGTGACCTGGACGTCGAGGTTGCCCGGGTACCCCTCCTCGCCGTCGACGCTCCGGTAGTCAAGCTGGAGGCCGACGCTGCGGTTCCCCGGGATCGGCGTCGCGGTCCAGACCTTGGTGTCGAAGCCCTCGAACCCGCCGTGCAGGCTGTTCGGGTCGTTGTTGATCGGCAGGTCGTACGTGGTGCCGTCAAGCTCGAACTGGCCGTTCGCGATGCGGTTGCCGTACCGGCCGATCAGCGCGCCGAAGTACGGGCCGGGGTTGTTGCCGTCGAGGTAGCCCTGGAGGTCGCTGAACCCGAGGACCACGTTGACCGGGTTGCTGCGACGGTCCGGGACTTCCAGCGACTGGATGATGCCGCCGTAGGTGAGGATCCGGACCGTCATGCCCTTGTTGCTGAGGGTGTACCGCTCGACGGCGGTGCCGTCCTCGATGGTGCCCCAGGGCTCGGAGGTGATGGTGGCGGTGTCGTGGTGCCCGCCGCCCTTGTCACCACCCCAACGGTCGGTGCTGTCCTCGGCTCCCTGGGCGGCTGGACCACCCGAGACGAGCACTGCGGCGACCGCGAGCGGGGCGACGACGCCCGTGAGGCCGCGACGGAGCTGACGCATGCGCATGTGACCCCCCCCTGTCCACGTCCACCGGCGTCGCCCCTGGGACGTCGGTGTCCCGCGGCGCGGCGACCCTGGTGCGTGACGTGGAGGGGGTCGGGGGCCCGGAGGGGCGATGCGGTCGGGATCGACGCTAGGACTCGTCCGCGTCGTCGGTCAACGCCTCCGCGCCTTAGGCGCCGGCCAACGTTCAGGCCTCGGACGCGGTGTGCAGAGCTCGCTCGTTTGCGGCCGCAGCGACAACGGCGAGCTCGGCGCGCCATCGGCGGGTGTCTCCTCGGGTCTTGCACGCGTGACAGTTCGGGCAGAGCGCGATCATGTTGCGTGGGTGGTCGTCGCCCCCACGGGCGAGATCCTTGATGTGATCCACGTCCAAAATGGGCTCGTCGCTGCGGTTGCGCTCGGCAGGCATCCCGGTGCACCGCGGGCTTTCGCAGCTGCCTCCTGAACGAACAAGGACGGCTCGGCGGGCGGCAGCGCTGCGGGGGTAGTCCAGGCGCGGTGCACCCAGGCGCGTCCGCCCCTGCCCTCGCGACTCGACTCGATCGACCAGCTCGGCATAGGTCGGATCCGGCTTTGCCTCGGGCCCGATCACCTCGTCCTCAGCCAGCGCTGCGGCCTCATCAAGCGCTAGCTGTAGAGCGTCGGGCCAATCGCCCCGTTCCGGCCCAGGTACCGCCTGCAGCATCCACTGGAGTTGAGCCCGCTGCTGGTCGTGGACCCACGTCCGGCCCAAGACCACGCACCACGTCCGGAACGTGAAGGAGCCGCCGCTGGGACGATGCCAGAAGCGAACCGCCTCCTGCGCCACACGAGCGCTCTCGAGTAGTGCGTTGCCGCGCTGACTGAGCTTCTGAGGTCCCTCCAGACCCTGTCCGCGGTATCCGAACGGTTCGGTGATCGTTGGCGGGTCGTCCTCGTAAGGGCCGTCCGCGTCCGAGAAGACGTTGACGGTACTGTCGCCCGGCAGCGTGACCACTCCCCCGACCTTGTCACCGCCGTAGAAGTCGTAGACATCCGTTCGACTCGGGTGTTCTTCGCCAACGACGGGAGGGCGCACCTCCGCAACCGTCGCCACCGTGAATCCGAGGCGGCGTAGCGTCCTGGCCGCCCCGGAAGCACCCCCGGAGAACTGCCGCGCCTTGAGGGGTCCCCGCTCCGGGAACTGCCGGCCGTATGCCGCCGCGACGACCGGCTTCGAGTCGATGCGCTCGCCGTCCGCGATCACGAAGTAGTCCTGGCTCTTCCTGAACCCGTACCGCTCCAGGAAGGCCTCGCGCCCGACCATGCGAAACTCGTCGATCGCGTCCTCGACCGCAGCGGAGTCGGTCAGGTCGGACAGGTAAGCCATGCGACGCCCCCAAGCGCTGGTCCGTGCGCAGCCCCGCCAGTCGCGATGACGATGTCGACCGCGAGGTTTACTAACGCTGCAGTGACCTCATCGGCGCATGGAGACGCGACTTGAGCAGCAGAAACGCTCTCCTGCCCCGTTGGCGCGCCCACATCCGGCGCGCCAGTGCGAGCGGCGCGTCGCCAACGCACGCGGACCCTCCCGGGCTCCTGACTCACGCTCGCTTGGAAGCAGGTGAATCTCCAGTGCGCGAGAGATCAGGCAGCTCGCCTCGACCAAACGAGTGACACAACGCCCGCCAAGCCCAGATGTTGACTTCGGAGTCCTACGATCATGAAGCTCGCCGACACTGTTCCTGCTGAGTGACCCTGTTGCGCATGCTGCGCTCGATGTTCTCCACTTCGCCGAAGAAGGCTCATGGCCTCGATCAGCTCACTTAGTCCCACGGTCGCCGAAAACGCCCTGATCCGGGACTTCGCCAATGGGCGACCGCACAGCTCCTATCCGCATGCTTCCGACCCCACGATTTTGATACCCAGCGACGTCGCATGGCCCCGCGCCGACGCCGTCCGCGGCGAGCTGATTGCCGCGCTTCTGGCGGTTGAGGACCCGGCCGCTTTGGGCCTGCCAGCAGGATCGGCGACTCCCAGGAAGCTCGTTCTCATGAACGCGCAGATCATCGGCAATCTCGACTGGACAGCCATCAAGAGCGAGACCGATATTGTCCTATGGCGCTGCTGGCTACGTTCGGACGAGCCGCTAGACTTCAGATCAGCGCATCTTCGCTCAGTTCGACTTCATCGATGCCTCGTCGAGTCGGGCATCGAGGCAGGAAATCTCCAGGTCTCGCACGACTTTACGTGCGACCGATCCACAATTCGCGGGCAGTTGTCAATGATGAATTCCCGCATTGGTGGAACCCTAACTCTGGACGGCTCCGCTTTTCTTCCTCTAAACGGGGATGAAGCGATCGTCGCCGACGGGATTAACATTGAAGGTCGCGCGGACCTGGATAATGTCCGCAGCGATGGTGAGATTAGGCTCCTTCGCGCTTCGGTCGGTGGCGACGTGTCCATGAACGACGCCCATGTAGACAATAGCACCGGTGACGCGATCAGTCTCGACGGAGCCATCGTGCGAGGCGGCTTCTTCGCGCACCGGATCACCGTCGCAGGAGAAACTCGATTCCCTGGCGCCCAAATAAGTGGCCAACTTGTCCTGACGGATGCCCGGCTCAATTCCCCGCTAGGCAGTCCACTGACACTAACGCGCGCACGAATCGACGGAGACCTGTTCTGTAACGGGCTCCGCTCCCTCGGAGAGCTCAACCTCTCGAACGTCCAGGTGAATGGAACCGCGAACTTCGTCGATTCCGTTCTGACGGGCGAGCACGGCGATGCCCTAAATGGCGACTCGATGCGAATCGAAGGCGATTTGCTGGCGCACGGCGTCGAAGCTGTCGGAACGGTTCGAATCTCCCACTCTCGCGTCGCCGGCAGAGTGCATTTCGGCGGCTCGGCGCTGCACGCTCAAGGCCATATTGCGCTGGAGGCAGAGCAAGCACAAATCGGCGGCGATCTACAGCTGCAGCATGCCCACGTCGAGGGGCGCATTCAGATGGCGCTCGCTGGGATATCGGGCGACTTGATCCTAGTCTCGTCTTGGATCCGCAGTGCCTCCGAAGTCGCGATCGCCGCGGACCGCGTCAAGATCTCGGGCCGGCTTATAGCAGCCGGGCTGGTGTGCTTCGGCGGCATCCGCGCTTCCGGTGCCACCCTCGACGGCCAGCTGCTGCTCGCGGGCTCGAGCCTATACGGCATACCGCACGCCCTCGCCCTGGATGGCGCCCAGGTATCGAGCGACATAATGGCCGAACGCCTCGAAACCAACGGGGAAGTCCGGATGCATGGGGCACACATAGGCGGCCAACTGGTGCTCAAAGCCGCAGTGCTCCGCAATCGCGACGCGGTAGCGCTAAATCTGGACAGCGTACAGATTGACGAGGAACTGTTGCTCGGGCAGGGCTTCGCGACAGACGGAAGTATCTGGCTGACCGGCGCGTCGATTGATAGCATCATCATGACAGGCGCCCGGGTTCGCAACCCGGGCGCGCTCGCAATTAGCGCTGACTTCCTGAAGCTTCGCGGCTCGTTGGTCATGACGCACGGCACCACCATCTCCGGTCAAATCCGACTCGTCGACGCTTCAGTTTCGGGTCAGGTTGCGCTGGAGGGGGCCCGCCTCGATAATCCTGACGATGTGTCGCTTCTGGCGGATGGCTTGCGCGCTACGAACGTCCGCCTGGGTCAGAACTTCGTATCGAGGGGCTCCGTCCGGCTCGTTGGAGCTCGAGTCGCGTCGCAGTTCTCCCTCAAAGGGTCGACATTTGAGCGCCCGGGAGAACACTCCGCCATCGAAGCCGAAAGCATCGACGTGGGTGGGACGCTATTCTGGGCTCCCCGGAGAATGGAAGGCGTCGCCTCTTTTGCCTTCTCGCGGATCGCCATATGGTCGGATGCGCCTCGTTCGATCCGCTTCCCGTGTCGCCTATTGGGCGCGAAGTTCGGTCAGCTGTCCGCGGGCCCGGGTCGCATCTCGATCGCGGAGCGCATAAAGTGGCTTCGAAGCGATCCCTCGGGTTACACACCCGCTTCATTCAAGCATCTCGCCGAGCGCATGAGGGACGGCGGCCACGATCGCGAAGCACGACAGTTGCTCATCGTTTCTGAACACCTTCGACGCGTGCAGTCCGGCTCTCGCTGGAGTCGGCCCCTCCGCTATTTGGGCAGCCTGATTATGCGCTGGACCGTCGCGTACGGGTATAGACCGCTGCTCGCCGTGGTGTGGCTCGCGGCATTGATCGCACTTGCGTCGTTCGGACTCACTAGGCTGCCCCACGGACCGACGGCACACTTTCAAGAACTCCAAGGAGCCCCCGCGCCCTTTAACGCTCTCTATTACTCGCTCGACTCCGTTCTCCCATTCATCGACCTGGGCTATTCCCGCTGGGTCCCGCAGGGGTCGGCACAAGTGATTACAGTATGTCTCGTGCTGCTTGGGTGGGCATTGGCTACAGCGGTAGTGACTGCTCTCGCGGGATTGTTTAGACGGGCGGACTAGGTGTCAATCGAACCTTGGATGCGGTCGCTCGATCAGCGCCCGGCGACCAAGTTGCGTCGCCCGTGGCCGACCGCTCTCGCTCCTAGCCCCCGTCGAGCTGTGGAGTACACCCCTTGTGCCGACACGCTGGCGTGCCGGAGTAGCCTCCCCCCAGCACACCGCAACGGCGCAGCAGGACGGGAGGCCCCACAACATGGCCGGCTCCCAGACCGCCCTGCGCGAGGCCAACCGCGCCACGGTCGTCGACTCCATCCGCCGCTACGGCGGCCTCACCCAGGTCGAGCTCGCCTCCACCACGGGCCTCTCCGCCGCCACGGTCAGCAACATCGTCCGCGAGCTCCAGGCAGCGGGCGAGGTAGACGTCCGGGCCACGATCCACAACGGCCGCCGCGCCATGCTCGTCACGATGGTCCACCGCACCGGCCTCGCGGCCGGCGTGCACGTCGGCACTAGACACATGAGCATCACGCTCACCGACTCGGCCCAGCAGGTCCTTGTCGAGCAGGCCCTCCCCCTCCCTCACGAGCACCGCGCTGACACCAGTCTCGACCGCGCCGCCCTGCTCATCGTCGAGCTCCTGGCCCGCGTGGGCGCCGAACTACCCGAGCTCCTCGGCATCGGCATCGGCCTCCCCGCCCCGGTGGACGCCGCGACCGGCACCGTCTCGGTCCCCGGCATCCTCCGCGGCTGGGACGACGCCCCCGTCGCCCAGGTCATGTCCAAGCGCCTCGGCGTCCCGGTGTTCGTCGACAACGACGCCAACCTCGGTGCCCTCGCGGAGAGCCGCCTCGGCGCGAGCCGCCACTTCCAGGACTCCGTCTACGTGCGTGCCTCCCACGGCACGGGCGCCGGCGTCTCCCTCGCGCGCAACCTGCACCGCGGCTTCGCCGGCACCGCGGGCGAGATCGGCCACGTCCAGGTCGACGCCCAGGGCCACGTCTGCCTGTGCGGGAGCCGCGGCTGCCTCAACACCGTCGTCGGCGCGCCCGCGCTCATCGAGGTGCTCAGAGCCAGCAGAGGCAGCCTCACGCTCCGCGACATCGTCGCCCTCGCCAACGACGGCGACCCCGGCTGCCGCCAGGTCGTCGAGGACGCCGGCGCCACCATCGGCGCGGTGGTCGCCGGCCTGGCCATCGCCGTGAACCCGCAGTGCGTGGTCGTCGGCGGCGAGCTCGCGGAGACCGGCGAGCTGCTGATCGGCCCGATGCGCGAGGCCATCCGCCGTCGGGTGCCGCTCAACCACATCGCGCCGCTCGAGGTCGTCGCCGCGGAGCTCGGCCCGAACGCCGAGGCCATGGGCGCGGTGCTGCTCGCGCTGGAAAACACCCGCACAACCCTCCCCACTTTCGCCCGCCCGGACGGAGACTGAGACCGTGGCACTCGACGTGGAGTGGACGACGACGGCGACGCAGGGCCGGCCGAGCCCCGGCGGCCCGCCCCTGCTCGCCCTGCGCAAGGTCACCAAGCGGTTCGGCGCCGTCGAGGCGCTGACCGACGCCGACCTCACCGTGCACGCGCACGAGGTCGTCGCCCTGGTCGGTGACAACGGGGCCGGGAAGTCGACGCTCGCCAAGATCATCTCCGGCGTGCTCCAACCCGACAGCGGGACCGTGGAGATCGACGGCGACCCCGTCAGCAGCCCGAACCCCGCAGCCGCCCACGCCCTCGGCGTCTCCACCGTGTTCCAGGACCTCGCGCTGTGCGAGAACCTCAGCGTCGCGGCGAACATCTTCCTCGGCCGCGAGCTGCGCGCCTCGAAGCGCAGCCCGATGGACATCGACGGCATGGAGCTGGCGTCGGCGCAGATCCTGCGGGACCTGACGATCACGGTGCCGTCGGTCCGGACGCCCGTGCGCGAGCTGTCCGGCGGGCAGCGCCAGGCCGTCGCCATCGCCCGGACGCTGACGACGCGGCCGCGGATCCTCGTGCTCGACGAGCCCACCGCCGCGCTGTCGGTCGTGCAGACCGCCGAGGTGCTGATGCTGGTCGAGCGGCTGCGCGAGATGGGCCTCGGCGTCGTCATCATCAGCCACAACCTGGCCGACCTGCGGGCGGTGTCGGACCGGATCGAGGTGCTGCGGCACGGCCGCAACAACGGGTCGTTCGACGCGGCGACGTCGGCGCCGGAGGAGATCATCGGGGCCATCGCCGGGGCCACCCGCGCCGTCCGCCCGGCGTGGGCGACGCGCTGACTGCGTTCAACCACCCAGCACGATTGCCTTCAGAAGTTGTGGGCAATCCGCCCGGTGCGCCCGATCGAGCGCCCGCACCGCCCCTCGGAGCCCAGATACCTACCACCCGACCCGCGTCCGGTCACGATTGCATCACGCACCCGCGCCCGGTTGCCTTCAGAGGTTGACGGGAAGGCGGCGTCGGTCCTAGCGTCCACCGCGAGCTCGACAGACCGGCACCGACGCCGGCCGTGCAGCGCGGCACAGGGAGCAGGCACGATGCTGGACACCCCCGTCGTCCTCGAGATGAGGTCGATCACCAAGACCTTCCCCGGCGTGAAGGCGCTGGACCAGGTCCGGATGACGGTGCGCGAGCGCGAGATCCACGCGATCTGCGGCGAGAACGGAGCCGGCAAGTCGACGCTGATGAAGATCCTGTCCGGCGTCTACCCGCACGGCACCTACTCCGGCGAGATCGTCTACCAGGGCGACGAGGTCCGGTTCAGGGACATCAAGTCCAGCGAGCGGGCCGGCATCGTGATCATCCACCAGGAGCTGGCGCTCATCCCCGAGCTGTCGATCGCGGAGAACATCTTCCTCGGCAACGAGGTCGCCGGGCCGCTCGGCATCGACTGGGACGCCACCCGCGAGAAGGCGGCGGAGCTCCTCGCCCGCGTCGACCTCAACCTCTCCCCCGACGAGCAGGTCAAGAACATCGGCGTCGGCCAGCAGCAGCTCGTGGAGATCGCCCGGGCGCTGGCCAAGGACGTGAAGCTGCTCATCCTCGACGAGCCGACGTCGGCGCTGAACGAGGAGGACTCCGCGCACCTGCTGGACCTGCTGCGCGACCTCCGCGCCAAGGGCATGACCAGCATCATGATCAGCCACAAGCTCAACGAGATCGCCGCCGTCGCCGACGCGATCACGATCATCCGGGACGGGAAGACCGTCGAGACGCTGGACGCCGGCGCGGGCGAGGTCGACGAGGACCGGATCATCCGCGGCATGGTCGGTCGGTCGCTCGACCACCGGTTCCCCGACCACACCCCGCACATCGGGGAGACGTTCTTCGAGGTGCGGGACTGGTGGGTCGAGCACCCGACGGTCGCGGACCGGATGGTCTGCAAGGGGTCGGCGTTCGAGGTCCGGCACGGCGAGATCGTCGGCTTCGCCGGGATCATGGGCGCGGGTCGCACCGAGCTCGCGCGGTCGATCTTCGGCCGGTCGTACGGGCGGTTCCGCGGCGGGGAGATCCTCATCGACGGCCAGGCCGTCGAGCTGCACACCGTCCAGCAGGCCATCGACCACAAGATCGCCTACGTCCCGGAGGACCGGAAGGTCCAGGGGCTCAACCTGCTGGACAGCATCCTCGACACCATCGTGTCGGCCGACCTCAAGCGGATCACCAAGCACCGGGTCCTCGACACCGACACCGCGTTCCTGGCCTCCGAGCACTACCGGAAGTCGCTGAACATCCGGACGCCGTCGGTCCGGCAGGGCGTCGCCAAGCTGTCCGGCGGCAACCAGCAGAAGGCGCTGCTCGGGAAGTGGATGTTCCCCGAGCCGGACCTGCTGATCCTCGACGAGCCGACCCGCGGCGTCGACGTCGGCGCGAAGTACGAGATCTACGGCCTCGTGCAGCGCCTCGCCGACGCGGGCAAGGGCGTCGTCGTCATCTCCTCCGAGCTGCCCGAGCTGCTCGGCCTCTGCGACCGGATCTACACGATCTTCGAGGGCCGGGTCACCGGCGTCCTCGACCGGGAGCAGGCCGACCAGGAGAGCCTGATGCGGCTCATGACCGGCACGGCCCCGGCCCTCACGAACTGATCCAGCGGAACCCGACGAAGGACTACCGGACGATGACGTCTCTCAAGCAGCTGTTCGGCGGCGGCGCCCGCCAGTTCGGCATGGTGTTCGCGCTGATCGCGCTGGTGATCATCTTCCAGATCGCGACCGGCGGGAAGGTGCTCACGCCGACCAACGCGCAGAACATCATCAACGGCAACTCGTACGTGCTGATCCTGGCGATCGGCATGGTGCTGGTCATCATCGCCGGGCACATCGACCTGTCGGTCGGGTCCGTGGCCGCGGTGGTCGGCATCATCGTGGCGCTGGCGATCCGGGACTGGGGCATCCCCTGGTGGGCGGGCATCCTGCTCGGCCTCGCGGTCGGGGCGGCGATCGGCGCCTGGCAGGGGTTCTGGGTCGCCTACGTCGGCATCCCGGGGTTCATCACCACCCTGGCCGGGATGATGTTCTTCCGCGGGGCGAACCAGTACATCGGCAAGTCGAACACCGTCCCGGTCCCGAAGGAGATCCAGACGCTCGGCGCCGGCTACCTGCCCGAGTGGGGCCCGAACACCGGGCTGAACAACTGGACGCTGCTGCTCGGGATCCTCGCCGTCGCGGGCGTCGTCTACGGCGAGCTCCGGCGCCGCAGGTCCGCCCGCCGCCTGGGCGGCACCCCGGTCCCGATGTGGGTGTCGGTGACCCGGATGGTCGCGCTCGGCGCGGTCATCGCCTACGCCACGGTGCTGTTCGGCAGCGGCCGCGTCGGCACCTCGTTCCCGGTCTCCGGCGTCATCCTCGGGGTCCTGGTCCTGCTGTACGGCTTCGTCTCGAGCCGCACGATCACCGGCCGGCACGTGTACGCGGTCGGCGGCAACAAGGTCGCGGCGGCGCTGTCCGGCGTCAACATCCGCCGCACCAACTTCTTCGTCATGATGAACATGTCCGTGCTGGCGGCGCTGGCCGGCATCGTCTTCATCGGCCGGTCCACCGCGTCCGGGCCGTTCGACGGCACCAACTGGGAGCTCGACGCGATCGCCGCGGTGTTCATCGGCGGCGCGGCGGTCTCCGGCGGCGTCGGCACCGTCGTCGGGTCGCTCATCGGCGGCCTGGTGATGGCCGTGCTGAACAACGGCCTGCAGCTCATGGGCGTCGGCTCCGACAGCACCCAGATGATCAAGGGCCTGGTGCTGCTCGCCGCGGTCGCCTTCGACGTCTACAACAAGGTCCAGGGCCGGCCGTCGATCGTCGGGCTGCTGATGAAGGGCGCCCGGCGCGGTCGGCCGGAGGGACCCGGGTCCGACGACAGCGACGCGGGCACCGGCGCGGTGCCGGTGTCGCAGAACGAGACGCTCGCGCGGAGCTGACGCCCGGCGCCTCCCCCGGGGCCGCCGCGGCCCCGATCCCGACTCCTGTTCTCCATCGTGCCGACCCCGGCACGACGCTCGACCGCACCCAACGGCGGGTGCCCAACCGAGGAAGAGTGACATCACCCATGAAGAAGCTGACTGCGGCGCTGGTCGCCGCCGGGGCCGCCGGAGCACTGCTCCTGTCCGGCTGCTCGTCCGAGCGTGGCGGTTCGTCCACCGAGGAGACCGCCGGGTCGTCCGAGAGCGGCGGCGGCTTCGCGGCCGACGCCACCATCGGCGTCGCCCTGCCGCAGAAGACGTCGGAGAACTGGGTGCTCGCCGAGCAGCTGTTCAAGGACGGGCTGACCGAGGCCGGGTTCAACCCGATCGTGCAGTTCGCGAACAGCGGCGTGACCGAGCAGCAGAACCAGATCCAGGCCATGACCGAGCAGGGCGCCAGCGTCATCGTCGTCGGCGCGATCGACGGCTCGCAGCTGGGCTCCCAGCTCGAGGCGGCGGTCGACTCCGGCGCCCACGTCATCGCCTACGACCGGCTGGTGAAGAACACCGAGGCCGTCGACATGTACGTGGCGTTCGACAACTACCAGGTCGGCGTCCTGCAGGGCGAGGCGCTGCTGCAGGGCCTCGCCGAGCGCAAGGGCGAGGGCCCGTACAACATCGAGCTGATCGCCGGCTCGCCGGACGACGCCAACTCGACGCCGTTCTTCGAGGGCGCCATGAGCATCCTGCAGCCGAAGATCGACGACGGCACCCTCGTGGTCGTCTCCGGTCAGACCTCGTTCGAGCAGGTCGCCACGCAGGGCTGGAAGGCCGAGAACGCGCAGAAGCGCATGGACACGATCCTGGCCGGCTCGTACGGCTCGGCCGAGCTCGACGGCGTGCTGTCGCCGAACGACACCCTCGGCCGCGCGGCGCTCACGTCCGTGTCGCAGGCCGGCAAGGAGACCCCCGTCGTCACCGGCCAGGACTCCGAGGTCGAGTCCGTGAAGTCGATCATGGCCGGCGAGCAGTACTCGACGATCTACAAGGACACCCGCGAGCTGGTGGCGCAGACGATCAAGGAGATCCAGGCGCTGCAGAAGGGCGAGGACCCGGAGATCAACGACACCGAGTCGTACGACAACGGCGTCAAGGTCGTGCCGTCGTTCCTGCTGACGCCGGTGATCGTGACCAAGGAGAACGCGGCCGACGTGTACAAGGACGACGACACGCTGGCGCCGCTGACGCAGGGCTGACGCTGCGGGGGTTCGCGGTCGAGGCGAGGGGCGGGCCCTGTCGGGGGTCCGCCCCTCGCGCGCTGCGCGACCCTCACGCCAGCTCAGCGATCGCGCCTCGACCCCACGCGGGCTTGCGCCAGCGAGCTGACGTGTGCGGAGCTCAGGGCGCTGGGGTCGACCCCGTCGGTCGCGGACACCACCGCCGCGGCGAAGGAGCCCAGGCTGCCGTCGATCACGCGCACGCGATCGAGCGTAGGTGCGGGTTCGGGTACCCAGTCACGCGGATGCCCGTCGCTCGTGCGTGGCGCGCACCGATGCATCGAGGCGGAGCACCGCCCGGCGGTCACGGCGCGATCACCGGCCCGACCCGGCGCGCACCGCGCACCAGCGCCAGCCCGGCGTCCGACCCCAGCCGCGCGGCGACGCCCGGCTGCTGGCACGAACGCAGGAGCGCGACGAGCTCGGGCGCGTCGAGCGCGTACATGCCGGTCCGGATCGGCACGCCGCGGAGCTTCGCACGGAGCGTCCGGTCCCGCCGTCGGCGGGCGGCGACCGTCACCGCCGCCTCGTCCCCGACCATGACCCAGATCGGGCCTGCCGGGTGGTGCTGGTCGGGCACCCAGCGGATGTCGCTCCACCGCACCCGGCTCTCCACGTCGCGCTCGCGCACCACCAAGGCGGCCGGCGTCAGCCAGATCCCGGCGCGGAGAGCCCGGCGCATCTGACCGCCGACGACGATCGCGACCGGCACGAGCAGCACCACCAGGAGCACCACGACCCCGGCGAGCTCGCTACTACCGGTCTCCGCGTCCCCAGGCGCGGAGACGAGCAGGATCGCGACGAACGGAGCGGCCGCCAGTGCGGAGAACGCGGCGGCGAACACGTGGCGGCCGGGGTGCTCGTGCAGGACGGTCGCCGGCTCGCCGGCCAGCGTGCGGGTCGCGATCCGGCCGCGGCGACCGGTCCCGCGGACCTCGCGGTCCCGCAGGACCCGGCCGACCTGCAGCAGCACGCCGACAGCGGCGAGCCACGCCCCGACGACGATCGCGGAGATCTCGGCCCGTCCGGCTACCACCAGGAGGACGCCGAACGCGATCAGCCCCACGACCGTGGCACGCTCGCGGACCCGGCTGAGCCCGTCTGAGACGTCGGAAGCCGCGGTCACCGGAGCCGTACCCCCACGGCCTCGAAAGATCGCCCGAGGCGACCTGCCTGGCTACCCATGGTTCCCTCCGTGGTCGGTGTCGCGATGACCCGTGGCCGTCACGCGGGTCCTGGTGCGCCGCTGCGTGGCGACCACGACCGCGAGCGCGATGACGAGAACGACACCGGCCCCGCCCACGAGCCACAGCAACGACGAGGTGGAGGCATCCTCGTCAGGCTCGACGCCAGGTTCGGGAGCCGCGAACGGCGGGGCCTCCGTCGATGACTGCTCGTTCGCTGACGCGTCGCCGGTGACCTTCTCCGCGGCGGGGAAGTTGTCCGGGTCGTCAAGAAACGGGCTGGTGTCCGGGAAGCTCGTGGGCTCGAGGTCCAGCATCTGCCTGACGATGAGCTGTCCGAACCCCCACCGCTGCGCCGGGCAGTCGCGGAGCAGATGGATCTCCGCAAGACTCCGCGAGGTCCTGGGGTGACCTCGGTGACGCGGCGGAGCCCCAGTACCGGACCGGCGACGGTGCTGGAGGCAGGCGCACGCGCCGTCGCCGAGCACTCACCACTCGTCGTCAGCAGCGTCTGCGGTGACGACCGGAGCGTTCAGCGCGTCACGACGACCGGCACCCGCACCGGCGCCGAGGTCAGGGCGCTCGGCACCCTCCTCGACGTCGATGTTCGGGGCGAGCAGCCCGCCCGAGGCACGACGCTTCGCGTCCTTCGACGCACCGGCACCACCGCCACCGCCCATGGGGCCGCCCATCATGCCGCTGCCGGAGCGCGTACCCGACGCGGCACCCGAGGCAGCGCCGGTCTGCGAGCCCTGCCCGAGCGCCGATGTCGAGCCGGACAGGCCGGACCCGGCCGCGCCCCGCTGGGTACCAGCAGCCCCCGCACCGTGACCACCGCCGGCGGCGAACGTGCCACCACCGAACGAGCCACCGCCCGCGGCCCCGGCGCCACCGAAGCCCCCGGCACCGGCTCCGCCGCCGACCAGGCGACTCAGGCCCGCCGCGCCGAGCGCCGCGCCACCGACGGCCAGGCCACCGGCCATGCCACCCGCACCGACGCCACCGAGCGAACCCGAGCCGGCGCCCGCACCGCCGGGACCACCGGAACCACCGAGGAACCCACCGCCGGAACCATTCCCTCCCGGAACGGTGCCACCGACGGCGCCGTCCGACGAGCTGCCGTCACCACGACCCGGCACCGTTCCACCGATGGTGCCGCCGTCGGATCCGCTCCCCGGACCGGAACCGATCCCGACACCCACGCCCGATCCGCTGCCGGGGCCTGCGGATCCGGAGCCTGACCCACCGCCGAGCCCGGTGTCGATCCCGCTCGAGACCGGGGGCTGCCAGCCAGGCGAGGTGGGAGCGACGGCGGGCGACGCGGGCACCGAGGTGACCCCGCCCCCGGTCGGGGTCGTGCCGCGGACGTTCCAGTCGCCGGAGCGGGTGCGGGTCGACGTGGAGCCGCCCTGCGGGGTCGGCGGTTCGGGGACCGGCGGCTGCGGGATCGGGTCGATCCCACCGCGAGAGATCCGCGGCATCGTGATGGCGCCCAGGCCCGACTCCAGCGACCTCAGGGCGCGCGAGGCCTCTCGCTCACGAGCCTGCTCACGTCGGTCCGACAGCGTGTTCGCGGCGAGCGTGCCACCGACCGCGCCGGCCGGCCCCATGACGACCGCGCCTCCGGCGGTGAACGCGGCACGCTCCGCCCAGCTCATCTCGCCGTCGGGGAGATCCCGGTACGACCGCTGGGCAGCGATGATCGCCCGCTGGGACTCGTCCGCGACCGCCTGGAGGCCATCGAGGTACTGGGCGAGCCCTTTGATGTCGCCAGCGATGCTCGCGATCCGGGCACTCGCCGCGTCCCCGCTGAGACCGCCCATGCCGAGCTTGTCCTTCACCCCCGACAGGGACCGTGCCGTGGCGATCACGTCGTCGGCCGCGGCCGCGAGGTCGCGGCTCGTCGCGTCCATCGCGTTGAGGTCGGCGTGCAGGCTGAGCTTCAGAGCGTCCGCGCGGTCACCCACGGTGTCCCCCTCGGTCGGTCGACGGTGCGTGGTGGGTCGGTGCCGTCGCGGACCGGCGGCGCACCAGCAGTACGCCGGCGACGACGAGCGCGAGGAGCACGACGACTGCGACGGCCGTGATCACCCCTCCCGGAAGTCCGGCTTCCTGGGGGTCGTCGGTGCTCGGAGCGTCGCTGTTCGGAGCGGGGTTCGCCGGGGCCTCCGGTGCCGTCTCCGCGAGGAGCGCCGAGGCCGAGGGGATCTCGTCGGGCCCGGTGCGGATGAACGGGTTGACGTCCGGGTACGAGGTCGGGTCGGACTCGAGCATGAGCCGCACGTTGACGGCCCCGTAGCCCCAGCTCTCGTCGTGAACAGGCTCGTGCTCGGCCTCACCGTCGGTGTTGCGGACGAGCGACTGCAGGATCTGGTTCGCCGTGGCGTCCGGGTACGCGGACCAGACGAGAGCCAGTGCGCCCGACACGTAAGCCGTCGCCTGAGACGACCCTGTGCAGTACGCGTACGTGGCGAACGTGCCGTCGAGGCAGCGGACCTCAGCGCCCGGAGCGATGACTCCGAGCTCCGGCCCGCTCGGGCTTCCCGGATCGAGGGTCATGTCCGGACGGGCGGTGCCCACGGCCACGGCACCGTTCAGCGTCGCGGGCCAGCCGGTGACAATCCCGCCGGTGTTCCCCGCCGCACCGACGACGATCACGCCCTCACGGAGAGCTGCGACGTAGTCGTCGGTATCCATGTCCAGCGTCGCGGAGACGTTGATGATGTTGGCCCCGGACGCGACGGCGTCGCGGAAGGAGACAGCCGCGGCGCGGGTGCCGACCTGGTCGGCGGTCGCGAGGCAGGCCCTGTCCTCAGCGATGCTGAGGTTGGCGAACGCGATCAGCTTCGCTCCGGGCGCCACGCCACGGACCCCTGGCTGGCCGTCCACACCGTTTCCGCTGCCGACCAGCATCGATGCGATGCTCGTCGCGTGCTGGGCGAGCGGTCCGGTCGTCGTCGCGGGCAGGGCAGGCCCACCCTCCGAAGCTGCGCAGTAGCTCGGCTCGTGGACCTCCAGGCCGGTTCCGACGAGCTCGGGAACGTCGGGGTTGATCGCGGTGTCGAGCATCGCGATCGTGATGCCCTCGCCGGTCGTCCGCTCGTGCACCTGCTCGAGCCCGGGCTGCGTGTAGTACCAGAGTCCGGGGGCGTCGTCGGGGGCCGCCGCTGCGGACGGAGCGGCGGCAAGGGCGACGAGGAGCGCGGCGCCCGCGGGCATCGCGATCCGCTGGAATGCCCGGCTCATCCGAACGACCTCGAGCTGCTGGAGGACAACGGGGTCCCACCGTCCACCCGGGCGGCGAGAGCGGTGAGCCGCTGCTCGACGGCCTCGTCCTGGAGCTGGTGGGAGCGCAGGCTGCCCTCGAGCGCCTGCCGTGCGTCTTCGAGCTGTCCGCGCAACCACACGAGCTCGTCCTCGGCCTGGACGATCGCGTTGCGGTACCGGCTCCGGAACGTGGCGACCTCCGGCATGGAAGTCCAGACCCCGGCCCCCTGCCGGTCGCGGATGCTGGACAGCCGGATCTCGAGCTGGTCGACGAGGTCGTGCAACTGCATCAGCCGGTTGATGTTGCCGTCGACCACCGCGACGTTGAGCTCGACGTCCCCTGCCACGTGCTGTCCTCCGCGTGAGTTCGTGACGCGTCGCCCCCTGCGACGCGATGACCGCGCGGTCGCGCCCGTCCTCACCTGCGAGCGAGGGGGCGCGACCGCGCGGGTCGTGCTGTGCACCCCGGGCAGTGCCCGGGGTGGGTGGTTCACCAGCGCGCGGCGTTGGACCGCTCGGTGGACTGGTAGTCCTCACCAGAGGTCGACACGGCCCGGCCCACGTCGGCGAGCAGCGCCTTCATGTCGGTCAGC
>NZ_RFFI01000129.1 GCF_003696205.1 Cellulomonas triticagri | reverse complement strand
GACGCCGCCGCCTGGTCGGCCGCCTCCCGGCGCAGGTCCCCGGCCGCGTCCTGGGCGGCCCGGGCGGCCCGCTCCCGCTCGACGGCGGACCGCTCCGCCGCCGACGCGTTCTCCTCGCGCTCCACCGCGCGCGCCTCCCGGCGCTGCGCGTCCGCCAGCACGTTCCGGGACTCGTCCCGGATGTCCCGCACGTCGTCCGCCGCCTGCTGCCGCACCGCGGTCGCCTCGCGGCGCGCGAGCAGCACGAGCACCAGCGCGACCAGGCACGCGGCGAGCAGGCCGACCACGATCACGCCGTCCTGCATGGGGTGCACCTTCCTCGTCGTCGACGCGCCGGGGCGATCCCCTCCCGCACCGGGACCGGGCGAGCACCGGGTGAACCGCGGCACGAGGTCACCATTGTTCCCCACCCGCGGCCCCGGACCCGCACGTCCGGGCCACGGATGCTGGCCGTGTCGCCGCGGCGGGTCCCCGCGTGCGGCGGCGAGGCGCGTTCTCCGGGTCTCCGGCCACGCGGCCGGCGCCCCGCTGGTCTGCCAGCACGCGGGTGGACCGTTCGGGGGCGAGCACTCCGCGCGGGGCCGACGCGGGGACCCACGACCGCGGGGGGCGTCAGGTCCAGGGACCGTCGTCCGAGGAGTCCTCGCCCTCGGCGGCGAGCTCCTCGCGCACCACACGCGACACCAGCGAGCCGCCGTACCCGCGCCGCCCGAGCGCACCGTACGCACGACGCAGCCGGACCTCGCGGTCGAGGCCCCGGGTCGCGCGCAGCTTCTTGCGGGCGAGCGCCCGGGCCGCCGACTCCTCATCGTCGTCGTCCACCTGCTCCAGCGCCTCGGCGGCGACGACGTCGTCGACGCCCTTGCGGCGCAGCTCCTGGGCCAGCGCACGCCGGGACAGCCCGCGCTCCTCGTGGCGGCTGCGCACCAGGATCTCCGCGTACGCGGCGTCGTCGACCAGACCGACCTCCGTGAACCGGTCGAGCACCCGGTCGGCGACGTCCTCCGGCACGTCGCGCCGGGCCATCGCCTCGGCGAGCTGGGCGCGGCTGCGGGGCGCACCCGTGAGCAGGCGCAGCGCGACCGTCCGCGCCACCTGCTCCGGATCGGGCTCCGCGTCCGCCGCCGCCGACCCCGACTCCGGGGGCTCCGACGCGGGCGCACGGCGACGCCCGCCCCACGACGACGACCTGCCGGAGCCCGAACGCCGACCACCCCGGGTGGAGACCCGTGCGGGATGGTCGGCCCCGTGCTCGTCGTCGGGGTACGCCTCGTCGGCAGGCCGGGACGTGCGCGGCGCGGCGAACGGAGTCCGCTCCTCCGAGCCGGGAGCGTCGGGGGCGTCTGAGACGCCAGGTGCGCTGATCGCGTCTCGTGCACCCTCGGGGCCGGGGCTGCTCGCTGCACGAGCCCCGCCGTCCGCACCTGCTGCGGCCGAGGTGCTCGCGCGGCCTGCCGCTCCCCGGGTGCCCGAGGCGCTACGGGCGTCCGCGGCGGTGCGGGCGTCCGAGGCGGTGCGGGGGCTCGATGCGCTGCGCGTGCTCGATGCCACCGGCGCGCTGGACGTGCCGGTAGCGCCCGGGGTGACGCTGCGGTGGAGCGCGTCGAGCCGACCGCGCAGGTCGTCCGCGACACGGCGCTTCTCCGCGGGGTCGGCGATGCGGGTCACGTCCGGGTCCGGCCCGCCGCCGAGCGGCGAGAGGTCGGCGACAGGCTCGAGAGGGCGGCCCGGGACCGCCGGGTCGACCGCGCGCGACCCGCCCGCAGGTCCGGAGACCTCGGGATCGCGCCGCGTCGACCGAGCAGGCACACGGCCCGCACGGGGTCGCGCCGCACCGGCACCCCGGACGCCGCCGGGCGGGCCGGGGGCTGCATCCGTCTCGGGCCCGGGTCCGGTCGTCGGGCGTCGCGGGGCGCTCAGCCAGTCCGTCGCGGGCGCGGGTGCGTCGTCGTCCCAGACGGACGGCGACGAGGCGGCGGCCGCCACCGTCGTCCAGGACGCCGCGGCGTCCCCGGCGACCGTCGGCGCGGCCCCTGCCCACGCGGACGACTGCGCGTCGGTGTCCGACCATGCGGAGTCGCCGGCGGCACCGCCATCGCCCGGACCGCCGGGCTGTGCCCAGGCGTTCTCGCCGCCGTCCGGCACGTCCCACGCCGACTCCTCGTCGTGGGACGTGCCGGCGTGGGACCTGCCGTGCGGGGACGTGCCGTCCGTGCCGGGCCGGGTGGGGCGGCGGGACGGGTCGTGCGTGGTCGACATCAGAAGTCGACCTTCACCTCCGCGCCCGCGGGCACCTCGACCTTGACCCCGATACCGAGCTTCTCCTTGATCTTGCGCTCGATCTCCTCGGCGAGCTCGGGGTTGTCGCGCAGGAACTTGCGCGCGTTCTCCTTGCCCTGGCCGAGCTGGTCGCCCTCGTAGGTGAACCAGGAGCCGGACTTGCGCACGAACCCGTGCTCGACGCCCATGTCGATGAGGCCACCCTCGCGGGAGATGCCGACGCCGTAGAGGATGTCGAACTCGGCCTGCTTGAAGGGCGGGGCCATCTTGTTCTTGACGACCTTGATGCGGGTGCGGTTGCCGACCGCGTCGGAGCCCTCCTTGAGGGTCTCGATGCGGCGGATGTCCATGCGGACCGAGGCGTAGAACTTGAGCGCCTTGCCACCGGTGGTCGTCTCGGGCGAGCCGAAGAACACGCCGATCTTCTCGCGCAGCTGGTTGATGAAGATCGCGGTGGTGCCGGAGGCGTTGAGCGCACCGGTGATCTTGCGCAGCGCCTGCGACATGAGGCGGGCCTGGAGGCCGACGTGGCTGTCGCCCATCTCGCCCTCGATCTCGGCCTTGGGCACGAGCGCCGCGACGGAGTCGATGACGATGATGTCGATCGCGCCGGAGCGGATCAGCATGTCCATGATCTCCAGCGCCTGCTCGCCGGTGTCCGGCTGGGAGACGAGGAGCGCGTCGGTGTCGACGCCGAGCTTCTTGGCGTAGTCGGGGTCGAGCGCGTGCTCGGCGTCGATGAACGCGGCGATGCCGCCGGCGCGCTGGGCGTTGGCCACGGCGTGCAGGGCGACCGTCGTCTTGCCGGAGGACTCGGGGCCGTAGATCTCGACGACGCGGCCCTTGGGCAGGCCGCCGACGCCGAGCGCGACGTCGAGCGCGATGGAGCCGGTCGGGATGACCTCGACGGGCGGACGGCCGTCGTCGCCGAGGCGCATGATCGAGCCCTTGCCGAACTGGCGGTCGATCTGGCTGAGGGCGGCCTCGAGTGCCTTCTCGCGGTCCTGGGGAGCGGCCATGGTGTCACCTGTCGTCTCTCGTGCAGCGTCGCGCTGCGCCTACGGGGGCTGGTCTCCGTGTCGTTGCTGTGACGCTATGCCCGACCACCGACATGCACCCCGATCCCGTCCACAGCCCGCACGCCCGCCCCCACCTGGGGACGACCTCCGGCCTGCGCGACGACCTCGCGGCGCGTCACCGCGACCCACTGTAGCCGAACACCTGTTCGACTCCGCGTGCACGACGCGCCGGTGTGTCGTGGGGCGCGATCAGGCCCGGCGGCGGCCCGGCAGGGCGTCGAGCCGCACCGACTCACCGGGCTCCAGCACCACGGGCTCGACCTCGCCCCGGCGGGCGAGCGCCCGCGCGAACGCGGGTCCGGCCCGGTCAATCCACCCCGGCGGGAGGCCGCGCGAGGCGGGGGCGTGCAGGGTCCCCCAGTGCACGGGCACCGCCCAGCGGGCGCCCACCGCCTCGCACGCCTCGGCGGCCTGGACGGGGTCCATGTGCCCGCCCGACAACCGCGGGCCCCAGCCACCCACGGGGACGAGGGCGACGTCGACCCGCGCGCCCACGACATCAGGCAGATGCCGCATCCCCGCGTACGGCGCCGTGTCCCCCGCGAACCACACGACCAGGCCGGGCGCGGCGACGAGGAAGCCGTGCGCGGCGTTCGGCCGGTGCGGCATCGGCCGGTGCCCGTGGTCCGCCGGGACGGGCCGCACCCGCACGGAGGAGCCGGGGACGGGCCACCACTCCCCCTCGACCACGCCGACCGCGCCGCGCACGCCCCGGCGGGCGAGCCAGTGCGCGTTGGCGGGCGCGGACAGCACCGGGGCGTCGCCGAGCAGCCGCAGGGAGCCGAGCTCGGCGTGGTCGTGGTGCAGGTGGGACAGCAGGACGGCGTCGGGCTCGGCCCAGTGCTCGCGGCGCGGCGGGCCCGACCGGCGCCGCAGCAGCCCCGCGTGCGGGCGCAGCAGCGGGTCGGTGAGCAGCCGCACCCCGCCGACGTCCAGGACCACGGACGCGTGACCGAGCCAGCGCAGCACCGCCCCGTCGGTCATGCCCGCGCCGCCGACCCGGTCGTGCGCAGCCCCAGCGCGGCGGCCCAGCGCAGCAGCTGCTCGTGGACCGCGTCGGCGCCGACGGGCATCCGCTCGTCGCCGACCGCGGACAGCAGGTCGTCGTCCACGGGCAGGTCGGCGGGATGCAGCAGGACCGCGAGGTTCTGCGCGCCGCCGAGGCCGCCGTGCGACCCGACCTGGCCCTCGAACGCGTGCACGTGCCCGGCGTCGGTGACGTCGGACAGCACCACGAGGTCGCCGACGTGCCCGAGCCGCCCGAGGCGCCGCAGGTCCGCGAGCGCCCCGGGGCCGTAGCGTGCGAGCGGGTCGGTGCCCTCGACCACGACCGGGGTGCCCTGCTCGAGCCACGCGACGCCGCCCGGGCCGACGGCGAGCAGCCCGCGCGCGGCCGTGTCGACCAGCACCAGGCCGATGCCGGGGGTCGCGGCGAGCCCGCGCAGCAGGCCCGGCCAGCGCTGCTCGACCTCCTCCAGCACGAGGCGGCGTCCGACGCGCGGGAACCACACCATGCCGAGGTTGCCGGAACCGGTGACCGCGACCTCGGGCAGCTCGGGGGTGTCCGGTCGGCGGACCGGGCCGAGCACCATCGACGAGGTGTCGCCGCGCCGGACGGCGACCGACGCGAGGAACGCGTTCAGCGGCCCCCACTCCTCGTCGCCCGCGGCCTGCACGGCGTCGGTCTCCGGGCCGCCCGGCTCGGCCATGTGCCGGCGCACGACGTCCGCGAGGGTCTGCCCCGACCGCTGCTCGAACGTCTCGCCGAGCGACTGCCCGTGGTCGGACAGCACGACGACCCGGTAGTCCCGGGGTGCCGCCTCGGCCACCCGCACCAGCGTGGACAGGACGCCGTCCAGGCCCTCCAGCGCCCGCAGGGACTCGGGTCGGGTGGGTCCGGCGTGGTGGGCGATCTCGTCGTAGTCCACGAGGTCCACGAAGACGACCGGCGCGCCCCGGACCAGCTGCTCGGCGACGAGCGACGTCGCGAGGTCGCGCAGCAGCACGTTCGTGACGCCGCGCAGCACCACGTACCAGCCGCGGCGCGGCACCCGGGGGCGGACGTCGCGCAGCCGCTGGCGGCGCCCCTGGTAGAGCTCCTTGACCATCTCCCCCACGGTGAGCGTCACCGCGCGGGCCAGCACGAACGGGCTCGCGAAGAACCGCAGGTACGGCGTGCCGGGGCCGATGCCGCGCCGGGCCTGGCTCATCACGAGGAACTGCCGCGCGGCGTCCCCGGAGAACATCGTCGCGACCGCCGCACCCCCGTCGGCGAGCAGCCCGCGCCCGTCGGACAGCCGCCGCTCGACCAGCGCGGCGTCGTCCGGGTGGTTGGTGACGACGACCCGCCCGGCCTCGTGGTCCCACCACCGGAACGAGCAGATCCCGTCGGCCGCGCCGTGCAGCAGCCCGGCCTGGCTCGCCGGGGTCGTGGAGGGCGCCTGCGCCCACCAGGTGCGCAGCTCGTGGCTGCCGGAGTCCACCCACCGGCTCATGGTCGGCACGAGCCCGGCCTCGACGGCCTGGGCGAGCACGGGTGCGGCGACGCCGTCGAGCTGGACGACGAGCAGCCCCGGCTGCCGCGCCCCCGGCGAGGCTTCCGAGGCGACCCCCTCCGCGCGGTCCGCCCGCCGGGCGCGCGCCCGGGCCCGGCGCAGCACGTCCCCCACGACGTAGTCCGAGTCCGACGCGCCCCACACCCAGCGCCCGACCGCCATGACCAGCCCGGCGATCACCAGCACCGGGACGACGGCCCACGCGTTCCTGACGCCGACGCCCGGGGCGACGCTCAGTGCCAGCCACAGGACCGCGACCTGCGCGCCCAGCCCGGCGAGCAGCGCGCCCATGGCGCCGCCGACCCGGGCGAGCACGCGCAGGGACGGCCGCAGCAGCAGGTCCCCGACCCCGACCACGAGGGCCGCGAGCGCCACCGACCCCGGGTTCGCGGCCGTCACGCCGTCCACCAGGGCGATGGCGGCACCGAGACCCAGCGCGGTGGTGACCAGGCTCAGCAGGGCGTCGCCGACGTCGCTGAGCGTGACCGACCACCAGCGCGAGCGCGGGCGGTGCGGGGACGGCACCACCTCAGCGTGCCACGGCCGACCCGCAGGCGTCAGCGGCGCGGCGGCGCCTGGCGGTGCTGGTCGTGGCCCCAGCGCTGCGGGTCCGGGATGTCGAGGGCGTCGCACAGCGCGTGCCAGACGTCGCGAGGCTCCACACCCGCGTCGAGCGCCTGCTCGGCGGTGCGGTTGCCGAGCCGGTCCAGGACGAGCTCGCGCACGAGCGCGCGGCCGTGCCCGCTGCCGAGCACCTCGTCGACCAGCTGCCAGAACTCGCGGTAGCGCAACACACCCTCCTGATCGGCACGGTCCCGTCGTGCCCACCCGAGCGTAGGCCGCGCGGCGAGCGGTCCTCCACACGGCGGCCCGTCCGGGGCGCTCAGCGCCGACGACGGACCTCGCGCACGAACCCCGCCACGCCGAGCACCCCGCCGGCCACGAGCAGCGCGACCCCGACGCCGAGCACCGACGGTGCCCGGGTCACGCCGAGCAGCACCAGCACGGCCCCGCCGATCTCGAGCGTCACGAAGGCCGGCAGCCAGCGCGCCCACCGCGGGTCCGGCCCCGGCCCGCGCGCCCCGTCGTCCGTCATGACCCGAGCGTGGCACGGCGTCGCGGCACCGGCACCCCGCGCTCCCGCCACCGGGGCGCGCGTGTCGGTGGCTCGGGCCAGAATGGCGCGGTGACCCCGCGCTCCACCCCCGTGCCGTCCCCGGGCGCCGCGACGTCCGCCGACGTCCTGGCCCGGTTCTCGGAGCCGACGCAGGACTGGTTCCGGGGCGCGTTCGCGGAGCCGACCGCGGCCCAGGCGGGCGCGTGGGACGCGGTGTCCACGGGCCGGCACGCCCTGGTCGTGGCGCCGACGGGGTCCGGCAAGACGCTCGCGGCCTTCCTGTGGGCGCTGGACCGGATCACCGCGGAGCCCCCGGCGCCGGACGCCGACCCGCTGCAGCGCTGCCGGGTGCTGTACGTGTCGCCGCTGAAGGCGCTCGCGACGGACGTGGAGCGGAACCTGCGCTCCCCGCTGGTGGGGGTGCGGCAGGCGGCGACCCGCCGCGGGGTCGAGCTGCCGGACGTCCGGGTGGGGGTGCGCACGGGCGACACCCCGCCGAGCGAGCGCCGGGCGTTCGCGACGAAGCCGCCGGACATCCTCATCACCACGCCGGAGTCGCTGTTCCTGGTGCTGACCTCGGGTGCCCGTGCGGGGCTGTCGGGGGTGCGCACGGTGATCCTGGACGAGATCCACGCGGTCGCGGGCACGAAGCGCGGCGCGCACCTCGCGGTGTCGCTGGAGCGCCTGGACGCGCTGCTCGACCGCCCGGACGGGCCCGGCCCGGCGCAGCGGGTGGGCCTGTCGGCGACGGTGACGCCGGTGGACCGGGTCGCGGCGTTCCTGTCGGGCGGGCGCGCGCCCGCGGACGGCGGGCGCGAGGTCGTGGTGGTGCAGCCGCCGTCGACCAAGGAGATCCGGGTGGACGTCGTGGTCCCGGTGCCGGACCTCACGGACCTGGGGGCGCCGCTGCCCGACGGCTCGCGCCCGGGCACGGGTGACGGGCTCGTACCGCTGGCGCCCGGCGAGGCGGACCTCACGGGTCAGGCGGCGGGGTCGGGGGCGCCGCGCCCGTCGATCTGGCCGCACGTCGAGGAGCGGGTCGTGGACCTGGTCGCGGACCACCGGTCGACGCTGGTGTTCACCAACTCGCGGCGGGGCGCCGAGCGGCTGACCGCCCGGATGAACGAGGTGTGGGCGGAGCGGCAGGGCGAGGACGTCCCGGACCCGCAGACGCTGTGGGCCGCGCAGGTGACCGCGCAGTCCGGGACGGCGGTGGGCGTGGACGCCCGGGACGCGGAGACGATCATCGCCCGCGCGCACCACGGGTCGATGAGCCGCGCGGAGCGCACCCGCACCGAGTCCGAGCTCAAGGCGGGGCGGCTGCCCGCGGTGGTCGCGACGTCGTCGCTGGAGCTCGGCATCGACATGGGCGCCGTGGACCTGGTGGTCCAGGTCGGGGCGCCGCCGTCCGCGGCGAGCGGGTTGCAGCGCATCGGGCGCGCGGGTCACCAGGTCGGCGCGGTGTCGCACGGCGTGGTGTTCCCGACCAACCGGGGCGACCTCGTCCCGGCGGCGGTCACCGCGCTGCGGATGCGGGCGGGGCAGATCGAGCCCGTGCACGTGCCCGCCAACCCGCTCGACGTGCTCGCGCAGCAGGTCGTCGCCATGGTCGCGACCGAGGACTGGACCGTCACCGACCTCGCCGCCGTGGTCCGCCGGGCGGCCCCGTTCGCGACGCTCGGCGACGCGACGCTGCGGGCGGTGCTCGACATGCTCGCGGGCCGGTACCCGAGCGAGGAGTTCGCCGAGCTGCGCCCCCGCGTGGTGTGGGACCGCGCGACCGACGTGCTCAGCGGCCGCCCCGGCGCCCTGCGCCTCGCGGTCACCAGCGGCGGCACCATCCCCGACCGCGGCCTGTACGGCGTGTTCCTCGCGTCCGGCTCCGAGACCTCCGACGTGCCCGTGGACCCGGAGCGCAGCGGCGGCCGCACCCGGGGCGGCAAGCGCGTCGGCGAGCTCGACGAGGAGATGGTCTACGAGTCGCGGGTCGGCGACACGTTCACGCTCGGGTCGAGCACCTGGCGCATCGAGGACATCACGCCCGACCGCGTCCTGGTCACGCCCGCTCCCGGGGTCCCCGGTCGGCTGCCGTTCTGGAAGGGCGACTCCCAGGGCCGGCCAGCGTCCCTCGGGCGCGCCATGGGTGCGTGGGCGCGGGAGGTCGCGGAGCTCCCCCAGGCCGAGGCGCGCGAGCGGACCTCGGGCGCGGGTCTCGACGCGTGGGCCGGTGACAACCTCCTCACCTACCTGCGCGAGCAGCAGGAGGCCACGGGTGTGCTCCCGAGCGACACGACGGTGGTCGTGGAGCGCTTCCGCGACGAGCTCGGCGACTGGCGCGTGGTCGTGCACTCCCCCTACGGCGCGCGGGTGCACGCCCCGTGGGCGCTCGTGCTGGGCGCGCGGCTGCGGGAGCGGTTCGGGGTCGACGCCGCTGCCATGCACGCCGACGACGGGATCGTGCTGCGGCTGCCGGACATGCTGGCGGCCGCCGCGGACCCCGTGGGCGACCTGCTCGGCTGGTCCGCCCCCGACGCGGGCGGGGTCCCGGACGCCGCGGGCGCCGGGGACGTCGTGCCCGTGGACGCCGCCGACCTGCTCATCGAGCCCGACGAGGTCGCCGACGCCGTGCGCACCGAGCTCGGCGGCTCCGCGATGTTCGGCGCCCGGTTCCGGGAAGCCGCCGCCCGGGCGCTGCTGCTGCCCCGGCGGCGCCCGGACCGGCGCCAGCCCCTGTGGCAGCAGCGGCAGCGCTCCGCGCAGCTGCTCAGCGTCGCGTCCCGGTACCCGGACTTCCCGATCCTGCTGGAGGCCGTCCGCGAGTGCCTGCAGGACGACTTCGACATCGACGCGCTGGTCGACCTCATGCGCGACGTGTCCGCCGGGCGGATCCGCGTCGTCGAGGTGACCACCACCCGGCCGTCGCCGTTCGCCCAGTCGCTGCTGTTCGGGTACACCGCGCAGTTCCTCTACGACGGCGACGCCCCGCTCGCCGAGCGCCGCGCGGCCGCGCTGACCCTGGACCCGACGCTGCTGGACGAGCTGCTGGGCTCCGGCGGCGGCTCGCAGATCGCCGACCTCCTCGACCCGGACGCCGTGCTGCGCACCGAGGCCGAGATCTCCGGCACCGACCCCGACCGGCAGGCCCGCACCGCCGAGCAGGTCGCCGATGTGGTGCGCCGGCACGGACCGCTGCCGCTCGCGGGCGTCGAGGCCCGCACCCGCGAGGAGGTCCGCCCGGAGGTCGCGGGCTGGCTCGCGGACCTGGAGCACGCCCGACGCCTGATCCGGGTGCGGATCTCCGGGGTCGGGTCCGCGGACGCCGAGCAGTGGGCGGCCGTCGAGGACGCCGGGCGGCTGCGGGACGCCCTCGGCGTGGCCCTGCCCGTCGGCGTGCCCGAGGTGTTCACCGAGGTGCTGCCCGACCCGCTCGGAGACCTGCTGCGCCGCCACGCCCGCACCCACGGGCCGTTCCCCGCCGTCGCGGTCGCCGCGCGGTTCGGGCTCGGCACCGCCGTGGTCCAGTCCGCGCTGCGCCCCCTGGAGCGGGCCGGGGTGCTCGTCCAGGGGCGGCTGCGCCCCGACACCCTCGGCGGTGTCGGGGACGAGTACTGCGACGCCGACGTGCTGCGGACCCTGCGCCGGCGGTCGCTCGCCGCGCTGCGCTCCGAGGTCGAGCCCGTGGAGCAGGTGGCGCTCGGGCGGTTCCTGCCCGGCTGGCAGCAGGCCACCGTCCGACCCGGACCCGGGACCGGGGCGGCCGGCACGGGCGGGCTGCGCGGGGTGGACGGGCTGGCGCGCGCCGTCGAGCAACTCGCCGGGGCCGTCGTGCCCGCGTCCGCGCTGGAGTCGCTGGTGCTGCCCGCCCGGGTGCGCGACTACTCCCCCGCCCTGCTGGACGAGCTCACCGCGTCCGGCGAGGTGCTGTGGTCCGGCCACGGGACGCTGCCCGGCAACGACGGGCTGGTCTCGCTGCACCTCGCGGGCACCGCCGACCTCACGCTGCCGCTGCTCGACCCCGACGGCCCGCTGTCCGGCCTCGCCCTGCCGCCGACGGGCGAGGACGGGGGCGATGGCACCAGCCAGCTCGGCAGCCCGCTGCACCGGGCCCTGCTCGACGCGCTGCGCGGCGGGGGCGCGTACTTCGTCACCGCGCTCGGCCCCCGCGTCGCCGATGCGCTCGCGCCGGAGCCGCCGCCGTCGCAGGCCGCCCTGGTGGACGCGCTCTGGGACCTGGTGTGGGCGGGCCTCGTCACCAACGACGGGCTCGCGCCGCTGCGGGCCCGGCTCGCGGGCGGTCGCACCAGCCACAAGACCGCCGCCTCCGCGGCGCCGCCGCGCGCCCGCGCGCTCACCATGGGCAGGCAC
>NZ_RFFI01000128.1 GCF_003696205.1 Cellulomonas triticagri | reverse complement strand
GGGGTGTCGGCGACGCCCCAGGCCCGCGCGGCGGGGGTGCGTAGCGCCCAGGTGGTCGCGAGGTCGGGGGTGCGCCAGGAGTCGACCGGGGCGCGGGGCGGCTCGGCGGGGGCCGTGGCCGGGGCGTCGGTGAGCGCGGGCTCGGGCAGCACGACGTCCGCGGTGCTGGTGGTCGTGGTGGCCTGCGCCTCGGGGGCCGCGGCGGCGTCGAGGACGCGCGGGGCCAGGGTCCCGGTCCCCTCGGACCAGGCGGTGCCCCGGGCGCGCCCGTGCTGGGGTCCGCGGTGCGCCGTGCCGTGCTGCCCGGGCGGCCGGGGTCCGGGCTGCCCGGTGACGCGCAGGATGCCCGCGCGGGCGGGCAGCTCGACGAGGCGCCACATGGCGAACGCCAGCACCCCGGACACGACGAGCACGACGAGGATCGTGACCGGGCCGCGCAGCGGGGTGGCGAGGACCGTCTTGATGACGAGCTCGTGCAGCAGGTAGAAGGTGAACGACAGGGCGCCGCCGAGCTTCACGGCCGGGTGCCGGGCCCACCGGTTGCGGCCCTCGATGTCGCCCCAGGCACACCGGGCGGCGAGTGGCGCGAACGCCACCGCCAGCAGGGCGGTGAGCGCCGTCGGGTACACGTCGACGGCGGCGGCGCCGAGGATGCAGGTCGCCAGCAGGCCCAGCAGCACGGGGGCGGGGACGCGGGGGCGCCAGCCCTCCTGCACCGCGAGGGCCGTGACCATGCCGAGCGCGAACTCCGGCAGGCGGCTGACCGGCAGGTGGAACAGCACGGGGATCAGCGTCGGCCAGATCAGCCCGACCACCGGGGGCACCAGCAGCGCGGTGCCGACCAGGGCGACCCGGCCGCGGGCGCGCAGCCGGCGCAGCAGCCGCAGGAGCAGGGGGAACGCGGCGTAGAACGCGATCTCGCAGGACAGCGACCAGGCGACGCCGTTCATGGCGAACACGACCTGCTGGTCCGGGGACCACGCCTGCACGAGGAACAGCCCGGCGAGCACCGTGGGCAGGTCGGGGCGGGTGCCGACGACCAGGACGGTGACGGCGAGCCCGATCACGAACGCCGTGAGGTAGTTCGGCAGGATGCGCGCGAGCCGCCGGGTGTAGAACGCCTTCACGGGCGTGCCGGGCCGCGCGGTCCAGGTCAGGACGAAGCCGGAGAGCACGAAGAACAGCCCGACGCCGGTGTAGAAGGCGCTGGACCCGCGGATGACCTGCAGGTCGAACGAGTTGACGTGGTAGAGCATCACCAGGACGGCGCCCGCCGCGCGCAGCCCGTTGAGGCTCCACAGCACCGGCAGCGCGGGCCCCTCGGCGGCCTCGGAGGCGGGGGCGGCGGCGGTGCGGGGGCCGGCGGCGCGGGGCGCGGCGGACGTGCCTGCGGTCACGTGTCCCCCTGTGCTGGTCGGGCCGTGGAGTCGGCGCGCGTCGGCTGTCGTCGGCTTGTCGTCAGGGCGTCGTCGGCCGTCCGAGGTGGGCAGCGAGGGCTGGCCCCGGCACTGCTCCTCGCAAATTAGGACAAACGGTGCAGAACGTGTCAAGAAGGGTCCCCCATCTGCGCGCCCCGGATGCGGCTGCCCGTCATCCGGACGAGCGCGCCCCGCGGCCCGGGTGAGCGTGTCGGAGGTCGCTCGTAGAGTGGAGTCCTCACCCCGGATCCGACGGATCCGGGGTCGTCGCGCTGTTCCCGCGTCGCCGCCTGTCGGCGCCGTGGCGGAAGGAACCCATGAACGTCGCCGGTCTGCTCCCCGTCCTGCTCACCGACCCCGCCGTCGCGCGTGCGGTCGAGCTCGTCGTCGCCCGCGGCGAGGTCGACGTGGTCGGCCCCGCCGGGATCCGGCCGCCGCTGCTCGCCGCCCTCGCGGGCGCCGGGTCTCCTGCGTCCGGTGGGTCGGGTGCCGGGGCGCCGGGCCGTCGCGGGCGTCCGCTCGTCGTCGTCACCGCGACCGGCCGCGACGCGGACGAGACCGCCGCCGCGCTGCGCTGCTACCTGCCCGACGACGACGTCGCCGTCCTGCCGTCGTGGGAGACGCTGCCGCACGAGCGGCTGTCGCCCCGCAGCGACACCGTCGCCCGGCGGCTCGCGGTGTTCCGCCGCCTCGCGCACCCGGACCCGGAGCTGAACCACGCCGGACCGGTGCGCGTCCTCGTCATGCCGGTGCGCGCGCTGCTGCAGCCCGTCGTCGAGGGCCTGGGCGAGCTCGAGCCGGTCGCGCTGAACGTCGGCGAGCGCGCGGACCTCACCGACGTCGCCGAGCGCCTCGTCGCCGCCGCGTACAGCCGGGTCGACATGGTCGAGCGCCGCGGCGAGTTCGCCGTGCGCGGCGGCATCCTCGACGTCTTCCCGCCGACCGAGGACCACCCGCTGCGCCTCGAGTTCTGGGGCGAGGACGTCGAGGAGATCCGCTGGTTTTCCGTGGCCGACCAGCGCAGCCTGGAGGTCGCGTCGCACGGCCTGTGGGCGCCGCCGTGCCGGGAGATCCTGCTGACCGACGAGGTGCGCGAGCGCGCCCGCTCGCTCGTGGAGCAGCTGCCGGGCGCCGTGGACATGCTCGACAAGCTCGCCGAGGGCATCGCGGTCGAGGGCATGGAGTCGCTCGCCCCGGCGCTGGTCGACCGCATGGTCCCGGTGCTCGACCTGGTCCCCGACGACGCGCTGCTCGTGCTGTCCGACCCGGAGCGGGTGCGCCGCCGGGCGCACGACCTCGTCGCCACCACCGAGGAGTTCCTGCAGGCGGCGTGGACGTCGGCGGCCGCGGGCGCCTCGACGCCGCTGGACCTGTCCGCCGCGTCGTTCGCGTCCTTCGCGGAGGTGCGGGCCCTGGCCGCCGTGCGCGGGCTCGGGTGGTGGACGCTCAGCCCGTTCACCCTCGACGCCGACGCCGCCGAGGGGACGGCGACCCCCGACGACCTGGCCCACGAGGACGGCGTCGAGACGCTGGTCGTCGGCGCCCGCGAGCTCGAGCGCTACCGCGGCGAGGTCGAGCGCGCGGTCGCGGACGTCCGGCGGTTGCAGCAGGACGGCTGGCGGCTGGTGCTCGCGACCGAGGGCCACGGCCCCGCGCAGCGCATGACCGAGCAGCTGCGCGCCGCCGAGGTCCCCGCCCGGCTCGTGCCCGCGCTGGACGGGGAGCCCGAGGGCGGCGTCGTCCTCGTCATGCCCGCGCAGGTCGGCCCCGGCTTCGTCGCCGAGGCGCTGCGGCTCGCGGTGTTCTCCGAGTCCGACCTCACCGGCCGCCCGGGGTCCTCCACCCGCGACATGCGCAAGATGCCGAGCCGGCGGCGCAACGTCGTCGACCCGCTGCAGCTGCGCCCCGGCGACTTCGTGGTGCACGAGCAGCACGGCGTCGGGCGGTTCGTGGAGCTCATCTCCCGGACCATCGGCACCGGCGCCGCCGCGGCGACCCGCGAGTACATGGTCATCGAGTACGCGTCCTCCAAGCGGGGGCACCCGGGCGACCGGCTGTTCGTGCCGACCGACCAGCTCGACCAGGTGACCAAGTACGTCGGCGGCGAGGCGCCCAGCCTCAACAAGATGGGCGGCTCGGACTGGGCCAAGACGAAGGGCCGGGCGCGCAAGGCGGTCAAGGAGATCGCGGGCGAGCTCATCCGGCTGTACTCCGCGCGCCAGGCCACCGCGGGGCACGCGTTCAGCCCGGACACCCCGTGGCAGCGCGAGCTCGAGGACGCGTTCGCGTACGTCGAGACCCCCGACCAGCTCGCCACGATCGACGAGGTCAAGGCGGACATGGAGAAGTCCGTCCCCATGGACCGGCTCATCTGCGGCGACGTCGGCTACGGCAAGACCGAGATCGCGGTGCGCGCGGCGTTCAAGGCGGTGCAGGACGGCAAGCAGGTCGCGGTGCTCGTCCCGACGACGCTGCTGGTGCAGCAGCACCTCGACACGTTCACCGAGCGGTACGCGGGCTTCCCGGTGACGGTGAAGTCGCTGTCCCGGTTCCAGACGAAGGCCGAGTCCGAGGCCGTGGTCGACGGGCTGAAGGACGGCAGCGTCGACGTCGTCATCGGCACGCACCGGCTCATCACGGGCGAGGTCCGGTTCAAGGACCTGGGCCTGGTCATCATCGACGAGGAGCAGCGGTTCGGCGTCGAGCACAAGGAGACGCTCAAGGCCCTGCGCACCAACGTGGACGTGCTCGCGATGTCGGCTACCCCGATCCCGCGGACGCTGGAGATGGCCGTGACCGGCATCCGCGAGATGTCGACGCTGGCCACGCCCCCGGAGGAGCGGCACCCGGTGCTCACGTTCGTCGGCGCGTGGGAGGAGAAGCAGATCTCCGCCGCGATCCGCCGCGAGCTGCTGCGCGAGGGCCAGGTGTTCTACGTGCACAACAAGGTCGAGTCCATCGAGCGCACCGCCGCCCGGCTCAACGAGCTCGTGCCCGAGGCCCGGATCGCGGTCGCGCACGGCAAGATGAACGAGCACCAGCTCGAGCAGGTCATCGTGGACTTCTGGGAGAAGAGGTTCGACGTCCTGGTCTGCACGACCATCGTCGAGACCGGCCTCGACATCTCCAACGCGAACACGCTGATCCTCGAGCGCGCCGACCGGCTCGGGCTGTCCCAGCTGCACCAGCTGCGCGGGCGCGTCGGTCGCGGTCGGGAGCGGGCCTACGCGTACTTCCTGTACCCGCCGGAGAAGCCCCTCACCGAGACGGCGCACGACCGGCTGCAGACCATCGCCGCGCACACCGACCTCGGCGCGGGCATGGCCGTCGCGATGAAGGACCTCGAGATCCGCGGCGCGGGCAACATGCTCGGCGGCGAGCAGTCCGGGCACATCGAGGGCGTCGGCTTCGACCTGTACATCCGGATGGTGGGGGAGGCCGTCGCGTCCTACCGCGGCGACCAGCCCGAGGAGCTGCCGGACGTCACGGTGGAGATGCCGGTCGACGCGCACATCCCGCACGACTACATCGCGCACGAGCGGCTGCGCCTGGAGGCGTACCGCAAGCTCGCGGCGGCGGCCGACGAGGCGACGCTGGAGGAGATCTCCGCCGAGCTCGTGGACCGGTACGGCGCGATCCCCGAGCCGGTCGCGAACCTGTTCGCCGTCGCCCGGTTCCGGCTGCACGCCCGCACGGCCGGGCTCACGGACGTCACCGCGCAGGGCAAGTTCGTGCGGTTCGCGCCGGTCGAGCTGCCCGAGTCCGCGCAGCTGCGCCTCAAGCGCCTCTACCCGGGGTCGGTGCTCAAGCCCGCGCTGCGCACGGCGCTCGTGCCGTTCCCGACGACCGCGCGGATCGGCGGCAAGCCGCTGCACGGCGAGGCCGTCCTCGCGTGGGCGCGCGAGCTCATCGACGCCGTCGTGCTCGGCGACGTCTCGGCCGCGGCGGGGGTGGGCACGGCGGCGCGCTGACCCCCGGGTCCCGGCGGGGGCGCGGCGCTGCCGCCTACGATGGCGGGGTCGGGCGAGGAAGCAGATGCGGAAGGCCAGGTGACGCGTGGTGACGCGCAAGTCCTACCGGCGGGTCGTGCCCGCCCTCGGAGCGCTCGTGGTGGCGGCGACGCTGACGGCGTGCGGCGGCGGCCAGCCCGGCGCGGCGGCCCTGGTCGGCGACCGTGCGGTCCCGTCGGCGGACGTCACCGCGGTGACGCGGGACCTGACCGCCATCGCCGGTGACGCGGCGCCGTCCAGCACCATCGTGCTGATCGCGCTCGCGCAGGCGCCCGCCGTCCTGGAGCACACCGAGGAGGCCGGGCTCGGGTACTCCGACCAGCAGGCCCGCGACGACCTCGCCGCGCAGACCGGCGGCGACCCCGAGGACTTCGCCGACGCCACCGTGACCTACGTGCGCACCAACGCCGCGATCCAGGCGCTGCAGAGCGCCCCGGACGCGCAGGCCATCGCGACGGCGATCTCGGAGGACCTCGCGTCCGACGGCATCGAGTTCAACCCGCGGTTCGGCACCCTGACCGACGAGGGCGCCGTGGTGTCGACCACCTACCCCTGGCTCGTCCCGACCGCGGCGGCCGTCGCGCCGTGACGACGCCCGACGTCCTCGGCGAGCCGGACGCGCTCCGGCGGCTGGTCGCGGTGATGGATCGGCTGCGCTCGCCCGGCGGCTGCCCGTGGGACGCCGCGCAGACGCACGCCTCCCTCGTCCCGTACGTCCTGGAGGAGGCCCACGAGGTCGCCGAGGCCGTCGAGGGCGGGGACCGCGCGCACCTGCGCGAGGAGCTCGGCGACCTGCTGCTCCAGGTGGTGTTCCACGCCCGGATCGCGCAGGAGGACCCCGACGAGCCCTGGGGCGTGGACGAGGTCGCGGCCGACCTGGTCGCCAAGCTCGTGCGCCGGCACCCGCACGTGTTCGGGGAGCCCGGGGCGTCCGACGTCACCGACGCCGACGGCGTGAACCGGCAGTGGGACCGCATCAAGGGCGAGGAGAAGGGCCGGGATTCCGTCCTCGACGGGGTGCCGCTCGCGATGGGCGCGCTCGCCCGGGCGCAGAAGGTCGCGTCCCGCGCCGAGCGCTCCGGCCTGGTCGACGCCGCGCCCGCGCCCACCGGCGACGACGTCGGCGCGCGGCTGCTCGCGCTCGTCCAGGAGGCCCAGTCCGCGGGTCTCGACGCGGAGGGCGAGCTCCGTCGCGCCACCGCGGCCTGGGAGTCCGCCCTCCGCGCGGCCGAGCACCCCACGACCTGACCACCCCCGGCACCTCCACCGCTCCCGCGCCCCGCCCCCGGGGCGTTCGGCGTCGAACGGTCAGCAGGTGCGGGGTTCCGCTCCCCGGGACCCGCACCTGCTGACCACTCGACGCTGGCGCGGGGCGCGGGGGCGAGGGGGCGAGGGGGCACGAAGGCGAGGGGACGGGGGACGGGGCGCGCGGGTCCTTGGTCCGGGACCGGGGCGCGGGTGGGGGCGCAGGATGGACCTGGCCGCGGCCCCCGCCGGCGGTCCCCCGTGCGCGCACGCGCACGCACCGCGCACCGAGGACGAGGAGGGGTCGATGCGGATCGGCGTCCCGAAGGAGGGTCGACCGGGCGAGCGCCTGGTGGCCGCGACACCGGCGACCGTCGCCCGGCTCGCGAAGCTGGGCTACGAGGTCGTGGTCGAGCACGGCGCGGGTGCGGCCGCGAGCTTCCCGGACGAGGCGTACGCCGACGCGGGTGCCGCGCTCGCGGACGCCGCCGAGGTCTGGGCGAGCGACGTCGTCACCGCGGTGAACGCCCCCGCGGACGCGCAGGTCGCGGCGATGACGCCCGGCGCGACGCTCGTCGCGATGCTGGCCCCGGCGCAGCACCCGGAGCGCGTCGCGGCGCTGCACGCGCGGGGCGTGACGGCGCTGGCGCTGGACGCCGTGCCGCGCATCTCCCGCGCGCAGGCCCTCGACGTGCTGAGCACGATGTCGAACGTCGCCGGGTACCGCGCGGTCATCGAGGCCGCCGAGGAGTTCGGCGGGATGTTCACCGGGCAGGTCACCGCCGCGGGCAAGACCCCGCCCGCGACCGTGTTCGTCATCGGCGCGGGGGTCGCGGGCCTCGCGGCGATCGGCGCGGCGGGCAGCCTCGGCGCCCAGGTGCGGGCGTTCGACGTCCGCCCGGAGGTCGGCGAGCAGATCGAGTCCATGGGCGCGACGTTCGTGCAGGCCGAGGTCGCGCAGCAGGAGGTCTCCGCCGACGGCTACGCGAGCGCGCTGACCGCCGAGCAGGAGCGGCTGACCGCGCAGATGTACGCCGCGGAGTCCGCGCAGGCCGACATCGTCATCACCACCGCGCTGGTGCGCGGCACGGCCCCGCGCACGATCACCGCGGAGATGGTCGCGGCCATGCGCCCCGGCAGCGTGGTCGTGGACCTCGCGGCGTCCGGCGGCGGCAACTGCGAGCTCACCGTCCCGGGGGAGAAGGTCGTCAGCCCGAACGGCGTGACGGTCCTCGGGTACACGGACCTGACCAGCCGGATGGCGCGGCACACCTCGCAGCTGTTCGGCACCAACGTCGTCAACCTGCTCGCCCTGCTCACGCCCGGCAAGGACGGCGCGCTGACCCTCGACCTGGGCGACCCGGTGCAGCGCGGCATGGCCGTCACCCGGGACGGCGAGGTGCTGTGGCCGCCGCCGCCCGTGCAGGTGTCCGCGGCGCCCGCGCCCGAGGCCACCCCGGCCGTCGCGCCGGTCGACCCGGCCGAGAAGGCCCGCGCCGCCCGCGAGGCCGCGCACCGCAAGGGGCAGCGGCAGATGGTCGGGCTCGCGCTGGGCGCGGTGCTGCTGGCGCTCGCGATCACGTTCTCCCCGGCGGCGTTCCTCGGGCACATCACGGTGTTCGTGCTCGCGGTGTTCGTCGGCTACTACGTCATCTCGAACGTCAGCCACTCGCTGCACACCCCGCTGATGGCCCAGACCAACGCCATCTCCGGGATCATCCTGGTCGGCGCGCTGCTGCAGATCGGCAGCGACTCCTGGCTGGTCAGCACGCTCGCGGTCGTCGCGGCGGCCGTCGCGAGCATCAACATCTTCGGCGGGTTCCTCGTGGCGTTCCGCATGATCGGCATGTTCCGGAAGGAGGAGGCGTGATGCTGACCTCCCTCGTGCAGGCCGTCTACCTGGTCGCGGCCGTCCTGTTCGTCCTGTCCCTGGCAGGCCTCTCCAAGCAGGAGACCGCCCGGCGCGGCAACGCCCTCGGCATGGTCGGCATGGGCCTCGCGCTCGTCGCGACCGTGGTCCTCGCGCTGCAGGAGAGCGAGCGGGACCCGCTGGTCACCCTGCTGCTCATCGCCCTGGTGCTGGTCATCGGCATCACCGTCGGCACCTGGCGGGCCCGCAGCGTCGAGATGACGCAGATGCCCGAGATGATCGCGATCCTGCACAGCTTCGTCGGCGTCGCCGCGGTGCTCGTCGGGTACAACTCGTACCTCACCGACACCCACGCGGACGCGGTGCACCTGGTCGAGGTGTTCCTCGGCGTGCTCATCGGCGCGGTGACGTTCACCGGCTCGGTCGTCGCGTACCTCAAGCTCTCCGCGCGGATGAAGTCCGCGCCGCTGACGCTGCCCGGCCGCAACTGGATGAACCTCGGGGCGCTCGTCGCGTCCGCCGGGGCGCTCGGCTGGTTCCTCGCGGCGCCGTCCGCGGTCCCGCTGGTGCTCATGACCGTCGTCGCCCTCGCGCTGGGCTGGCACCTGGTCGCCGCGATCGGCGGCGGGGACATGCCCGTCGTCGTGTCGATGCTCAACTCGTACTCCGGCTGGGCCGCCGCCGCGGCGGGCTTCATGCTCGGCAACGACCTGCTCATCGTCACCGGTGCCCTCGTCGGCTCCTCCGGCGCGATCCTGTCGTACATCATGTGCCGCGCGATGAACCGGTCGTTCATCAGCGTGATCCTCGGCGGGTTCGGCGCCGAGGGCGGCACCGTCGCCTCGTCGTCCGCCGAGGCCACCGGCACGCACACCGAGGTCGACGCGGCGGAGGTCGCCGAGATGCTCAAGGGCGCGGGCAGCGTCGTCATCACCCCCGGCTACGGCATGGCCGTCGCCAAGGCGCAGTACCCGGTCGCCGAGCTCGTCGCCCGGCTGCGCGCCTCCGGCGTGGACGTGAAGTTCGGCGTGCACCCGGTCGCGGGGCGACTGCCCGGGCACATGAACGTGCTGCTCGCCGAGGCCAAGGTGCCCTACGACGTCGTCCTGGAGATGGACGAGGTGAACGACGACCTCGCGGACACCGACGTGGTCCTCGTCATCGGCGCGAACGACACGGTGAACCCGGCCGCGCTGGAGGACCCGGGCTCGCCCATCGCGGGCATGCCGGTGCTGGAGGTCTGGAAGGCGAAGCAGGTCGTCGTGTTCAAGCGGTCCATGGCCACCGGGTACGCGGGCGTGCAGAACCCCCTGTTCTTCCGGGAGAACACCGCCATGCTGTTCGGCGACGCCAAGGACCAGGTCGAACGGATCGTCGCAGCGCTCTGACCAGCGGTTCCACGGGCCGTCCGCGCGGGTGCGCGGGCGGCCCGTGCGCGCTGCACCAGCCGTTCACCACGCGCTCGCCAAAGGTCCCACCGCCGTTCGCCGCGGACGGCACTAGGCTGAGGTCGCAAACCCGACCTTCTTCAAAGGAGCACCATGGCCAGCATCGAGGCCGTCGGCGCCCGCGAGATCCTGGACTCGCGCGGCAACCCCACTGTCGAGGTCGAGGTCGCTCTCGACGACGGCACGATCGCCCGCGCGGGCGTGCCCTCGGGTGCCTCGACCGGTGCCTTCGAGGCCGTCGAGCGTCGTGACGGCGACAAGGGCCGCTACCTGGGCAAGGGCGTCGAGGACGCCGTGAACGCCGTGATCGACGAGATCGCCCCGGAGCTCATCGGCTTCGAGGCCTCCGAGCAGCGCCTGGTCGACCAGGCCCTGATCGAGCTCGACGGCACCGCCAACAAGGGCAAGCTCGGCGCCAACGCGATCCTCGGCGTCTCCCTCGCCGTCGCGAAGGCCGCGGCCGACTCGGCCGACCTGCCGCTGTTCCGCTACGTGGGCGGCCCGAACGCCCACGTCCTGCCGGTCCCGATGATGAACATCCTCAACGGTGGCTCGCACGCGGACTCCAACGTGGACATCCAGGAGTTCATGGTCGCCCCCATCGGCGCCCCGACCTTCCGCGAGGCGCTGCGCACCGGCGCCGAGGTGTACCACTCCCTCAAGTCCGTGCTGAAGAGCAAGGGCCTGTCGACCGGTCTGGGCGACGAGGGCGGCTTCGCGCCGAACCTCGAGTCCAACCGCGCCGCGCTGGACCTCATCCTCGTCGCCATCGAGAAGGCCGGCTTCGTCCCGGGCAAGGACGTCGCGCTCGCGCTCGACGTCGCGGCGACCGAGTTCTTCAAGGACGGCGCGTACCAGTTCGAGGGTGTCGCCAAGACCCCCGCCGAGATGGTCGCGTTCTACGAGCAGCTCGTGGCGGACTACCCGCTGGTCTCCATCGAGGACCCGCTGTCCGAGGACGAGTGGGGCACCTGGTCCGAGCTCGTCGGCAAGGTCGGCGACAAGGTCCAGATCGTCGGCGACGACCTGTTCGTCACCAACCCGGAGCGCCTGGCCAAGGGCATCGAGCTCAAGGCCGCGAACTCCCTGCTGGTCAAGCTGAACCAGATCGGCACCCTGACCGAGACGCTGGACGCCGTCACCCTGGCGCAGCGCAACGGCTTCACCACGATGACCTCGCACCGCTCCGGCGAGACCGAGGACGTCACCATCGCCGACCTGTCCGTCGCGACCAACGCCGGCCAGATCAAGACCGGTGCGCCGGCCCGTGGCGAGCGCATCAACAAGTACAACCAGCTGCTCCGCATCGAGGAGGAGCTGGACGAGGCCGGCCGCTACGCGGGCGCCTCGGCCTTCCCGCGCTGGAAGGCCTGAGCCTCACCGCTCGCAGCACCGGAGGCCGGTGACCCCACGGGGTCGCCGGCCTCCGGCGTGTGCGGATCTCGTGAGAGCACCCGGACACGGCCGCCCGACGTGCGCCCGCCGACGCGGCAACCGGGGCACAATCGGACGCATGCCCGCCCCCCGTCGACCCGCCGCGCCGCGCACCGGCGCCGGGTCCGACGACGACGGCCGCACCCCCGCCCGCCGCCCGGCCCCGCGCACCGACGGGGTGCCG
>NZ_RFFI01000127.1 GCF_003696205.1 Cellulomonas triticagri | reverse complement strand
GCCCGCCGTCCGCGAGCGGGTCGCCGCCCACCGCGCCGCGCACGGCACCGCCGTCGGCGTGCTGCGCAGCGCCCGGGTGCGGGCCGCCCGGCGCCCCGGCATCGACTACGACAGCATCCCCGCCTCGCTGGTGGCTGCCGCCGTCGAGCCCGGGGACACCGGTTACGCCGACGTGCGCTCCACCTACATGCGCGGCGGGCGCCCGGGCCTCGTGCTGCGGCCTGACGGCACCGACCAGGTCGTCGAGGCGCTGGCGTTCGCGCGGGCGCAGGACGTCCCCCTGGCGATCCGCAGCGGCGGGCACGGCATCAGCGGCCGGTCCACCAACGACGGCGGCATCGTCCTCGACCTCAGCCGGATGAACCGCATCGAGGTGCTCGACGTCGCCACCCGCCGGGTGCGCATCGAGCCCGGGGCGCGCTGGGGCGAGGTCGCGGCGGCCCTGCACCCGTACGGCTGGGCGCTCACCTCCGGCGACTCCGGCGGCGTCGGGGTCGGCGGGCTGGCGACGGCGGGCGGCATCGGGTTCCTGGTCCGCGAGCACGGGCTGACCCTCGACCACCTGCGCGCGGCCGAGGTGGTGCTCGCCGACGGCTCCGTGCGGCGCGCCAGCCCGACCGACGACGCCGACCTGTTCTGGGGCGTGCGGGGCGCGGGGGCGAACCTCGGGATCGTCACGTCCTTCGAGTTCGAGGTGGACGAGGTCGGCGACGTCGGCTTCGCGCAGCTCGTCTTCGACGCCAGCGACACCGCGCAGTTCCTCGTGGACTGGGGTGCGACCGTCGAGGCCGCGCCCCGGGACACCACGGCGTTCCTCATCATGGGGCCGCCGCGCGGCGGGATGGTCGCGGCGCAGGTGATGGCGATGGTCGACTCGGACGACCCGGAGACGATCATCGACCGGCTGCAGCCGTTCGCCCGGATCGCGCCGCTGCTGCAGCAGCAGGTCCAGGTCGTGCCGTACCCGGCGGTCGTCCAGGTCCCGCCCCGGCACTCCTCCGAGGGCGAGCCGGTGAGCCGCACCGGGATGGTCGAGCACCTCACGCCCGCGTTCGCGGCCGACGCCGAGCACCTGCTGCGCAGCGGGGCCACGCCGTTCTTCCAGATCCGGGCGGCCGGCGGCGCGGTGCACGACGTCCCGGCGGACGCCACGGCGTACGCGCACCGCTCGGCGCACTTCAGCGTGCTGGCGATGGGCTCCGGCAACCGGCGGCTCGACGCCCTCTGGGACGCGATGGCCCACCACTTCGACGGGCTGTACCTGTCGTTCGAGACCGACCGCCGCCCGGAACGGCTCGCGGAGGCGTACCCCGGGCCGACCCTGGCGCGAGTGCGCGACCTCAAGCGCCGGTACGACCCGCAGGACGTGTTCCGGCACAACTTCTCGGTCGCCGAACCGCCCGCCGTGGTGCTCTGACCTCCGCCGCGAGGGGGACCGGGGTGCGCCGCGAGGAGGACCCCGTCCACCCCTCGGGGTACCCGAAGATACGGCCGCAGGCCGATCCGCGACGGGGGTCGCTCCCGGCACGATGGAACCTGTCAGCAGCCGAGCAGGAACCCGAGGAGCACCCATGACCCCCGTGTGGATCGTCGTCGTCGGCCTGGTGGCCGTGATCGTCGTCGTGAGCCTCGGCGGTCAGCTCCAGCAGCGCGCCCGCGAGTCCCGGCCGCGCGCCCACCGATGAGGAGACCGCCTGTGTCCGCACGCCCCTGGAAGATCGTCACCGCTGTCGCCGCCGCCGGAGCCGTCATCGCGGTCGGCCGCAAGATCGTGCTGGAGCGCCGCGCGTCGGCGTGAGGAGCCACCCGGGACCGCCGCAGGAGGGTGCGGCGGTCCGCGGGACGCCGGGAGGGCCGGGTCGCCTGGAGGGTGCGACCCGGCCCTCCGTCGTGCGCGGGGCGGGTGGCCGCGTCCGGGGTGCGACGGTCAGGCGCGGGCCATGCGCCGCGCGGCGCGCATGCCGAACACCGCCGCCGGGCCGATCGTCGAGCCCGGCCCCGGGTAGGTGCGGCCCATCACCGACGCCGAGCAGTTGCCCGCCGCGTACAGGCCGTCGATCACGGAGCCGTCCTCGCGGAGCGCGCGCCCGTCGACGTCCGTGACGACCCCGCCCTTGGTGCCCAGGTCGCCGATCACCACCTGGAAGGCCGTGAACGGCCCGCGCTCCAGCGGCCCCAGGTTGGGGTTCGGGTGCACCGTCGGGTCGCCGTAGTAGCGGTCGTACGCCGAGTTCCCCCGGCCGAAGTCACCGTCCACGCCCGAGCGCGCGAAGCCGTTGAACCGCTGCACGGTGTCCCGGAACGTCCCGGGGTCGACGCCCATCCCGCGCGCCAGCTCCGCCAGCGACGGGGCGGTGACCGCCATCCCCGCCTCGCGCAGGGCCTTCGTCGCGCGCGGGTCCAGGGCGTAGTTGCGCAGGTAGCGGCGGGCGTGCCGGGTCTCCGCGACCAGCCAGTACGGCCCGTCCGGGTCGTGCTCGAGCATGTGGTGCCCGAGGTCGACGTACGACTCCGACTCGTTCGCGAACCGGGCGCCGCGGGCGTCGACCATGATCGAGTACGGCAGCGAGCGCTCACCGACCAGGAACGTCGGGCCGTTCGCCCCCGCCTCGCCGGGCGGGGCCGCGACGGAGGCGCCCCACCAGGCGTCGTCCATGAGCTCGACGGCGGCCCCGGCGGCCTGCGCGAGCGCGATCGGCGCCCCGAGGTTGCCCGGGTTGCCCGACGGGGAGCCGTCGATCCCGTGGAACTTCTGCCGCCACTCCACGTTGTGGTCGAACCCGCCCGACGCCAGCATGACGCCGCGCGTGGCCCGCACCGTCACCGGCCGACCGTCGCGGGTGACGCGCACGCCGACCACCCGGCCGTCCTCGACCAGCAGCGACTCCAGCGGGCTGCTCAGCCACAGCGGGACCCCTGCGCGCTGGACGACGGCGTTCAGCAGCGACACCGCGAGCGCGGCGCCGATGCCGACCTTCCGCTGCCCGCGCACGACGCCGCCCAGGGCCCGGAACACGAACCGGGCGCCGCGCACGAACCCCGCGGGCGTCGACCAGGCGCGCTCCAGCAGCCACATGTCGTCGGTCTTGATCGGCAGCGGCAGCAGCGCCCGGCAGGTCGACCACCAGTCGCCGATCACCTTGCTGTCCAGCGGCTGCACCTCCAGCGCGCGGCCGATCTTGCCGCCCGGCAGCTCCGGGTAGTAGTCGGGGTAGTCGGTGGCGCGGGCGAACACGACGCCGTGCCGCTCGGCGGTGGTGACGAAGTCCCCGACCCCGTCCACGAACGCCTCCTTGCGGGCCCGGTCCGACGCGCGCCCCACGTCGCCGACGCAGGCGTCCAGGTAGGCCAGCGCCTCGGCCCGCGAGTCGCCGATCCCGTCCCGGCGCATCAGCGGGTTGTCCGGGAGCCACAGGCCGCCGCCGGACATCGCGGTGCTGCCGCCCCAGCGGTCGGTGCCCTCCACCATCAGGACGCGCAGGCCCTCGTCGGCCGCACCCAGGGCGGTCGCGAAGCCGGCGCCCCCGGTGCCGACCACGACGACGTCGTAGGTCTCGTCTGCCTCGGGCACGGGCGTCCTCCTCGACTCGATCCGGACACCGGTGTCCGGTTGAGCCCAGAATGCCCCGCGGGGCCCGCGAGGACAACCCCCGCAGCGCTGCGCCTGCGCGCGCCGCCGCCCGCCTCTGCGCCCCGCCCCCGGGTGCCGTTCGTCGAGTGGACAGCTCTCGCCTGCCCGTCGGAGCCGGATCGCAGGCGAGGGCTGTCCGCTCGACGCGCGCGCCGGTGCGACTGCGGGTGGGTGCAGCGGGTGGGCGCGGGTACGTGCAGCGCGGGTGCGCGGCGCGGTGGGGTCAGGCGGTGCCGGGGAGGGGGAGGGTGGCGTCCGGGAGGGTGTCGGGGGCGTCGACGAGGATGCCGTGCAGCGCGAGCGCGAGGGCCCGGCGCGCCGCCGTGGCGACCGCCTGCGGGGAACCGGTCGGGGGCTCGGGCGTGGTGCCTGCTGCGCCCACGGGGCGGGCGACCGCGTCGGGGTGCGCCGCGAGCACGCCCTCGACCATGGCGAACAGCAGCCGCACGTCGTCGTCGGTGACGCCGGGCCGGACCCGGCCGCGGTCGCGCGCCTCGTCCAGCGCGGTGGTGAGCAGCGCGGCGGCGCGGGCCTCGACGTCGGCGAGCGCGGGCTCGGAGCCGTGGGTGGCGTGCACGGCGGCGAACAGCCCGGGCGCGTCGACCTGCTGGGCGCTGATCTCCGCGACGAGGTGCTCCAGCAGGTGCGCGGGCGGGAGCGTCGCGACGTGCGCCTCCAGCGCGTCCACCCGCGCGGTGTACACGGCGGTGATGAGCGCGGTGCGGTCCGGGAAGTGCCGGTAGAGGGTGCCGCGCCCGACCCCGGCGCGCTGCGCCACCCGGTCGAGGGGCACGCCGGCCCCGGCCGCGCGGAACTCCACCTCGGCCGCCGCCACGATCTTCGCGCGGTTGCGCACCACGTCCCGCCGCTCGGTCACGCGGCCGAGGGTAACCCCGTCGCGGAACCGCGCGTGCCGCGGTCCGCGGCGGACTACGGTGACGAAACGGACACCGACGTCCGCATCGACCCGAGGAGAGCACCATGTCCGACCGCTTCACCGGCCGCACCGTCGTCGTCACGGGGGCCGGGTCCGGCATCGGCCGCGCGACCGTCGTCCGCCTGCACGCCGAGGGCGCGACCGTCGTCGCCACCGACGTCGCGGGCGACCGCCTCGTCGCGCTCGCGGCCGACCTGCCGGGCGACCGCCTGCGCACCGTGACCGGGGACGTCGCCGAGGACGCCACCGTCGAGGCGGTCGTCGCCGCGGCGGACGGGCGACTCGACGGGCTCGCGAACGTCGCCGGGATCATGGACGGGTTCCTGCCCGCGGGCGAGGTGGACGACGCGACCTGGGACCTGGTGCTGCGGGTCAACCTCACGGCGCCGCAGAAGCTCGTCCGGGCGGCGCTGCCGCTGCTGCTGGACGGCGGCGGGGCGATCGTCAACGTCGCGTCCGAGGCGGCGCTGCGCGGCTCGGCGGCGGGCGCCGCGTACACGGCGTCCAAGCACGGGCTGGTCGGGCTGACCCGGCACGTCGCGTTCGCCTACGGACCCCAGGGCGTCCGCGCCAACGTCGTCGCCCCCGGCCCGGTGGTCACGGGCATCACGGGGGAGATGCGCTCGGCGCTCGGCGCGGCGCGGTCCGGCCCCGTGCTCCAGGCCGTCGGGCTGGTCCCGGTCGGCCCGGAGCACCTGGCGTCCGCGATCACGTGGCTGCTGTCCGACGAGTCGGCGAACGTCAACGGAGCGGTGCTGCCGAGCGACGGGGGCTGGTCGGTGGTGTGACGCCCTCGTCCCCGCCCCCTGCCCCGCGCCACGCCGACCACAGGGTGCGGAACGGCCCGTCGGCGGCCAGTAGGTCGGCGGGCGCGCCCTGCTCCACGACCCGTCCGGACTCCAGCACCACGACGCGGTCGCAGCGCACCGCCTGGTCGAGGCGGTGCGCGACGACCACGGCCGTGCGGCCCGCGAGCAGCGCGTCCAGGGCGGTGTCCAGCGCGGCCTGCTGGGAGCGCGGCAGGTCGGCGGTGGCCTCGTCCAGCAGCACGACCGGCGGGTCCGCGAGCAGCACCCGGGCCAGCGCGAGCTGCTGGGCCTGGTCCGCCCGCAGCGTGGTCCCCTCCGGGCCCAGCGGCTCGGCGAGCCCGCCGGGCAGGTCCGCCCACCAGGTCGCGCCGACGGCGTCCAGCGCGGCGGCGAGCGTCGCGTCGTCGGCGTCCGGTGCCGCGAGGCGCAGGTCGGCGGCCAGCGGTCCGGTGAAGGTGTGCACGTCCTGGTCGACCAGCACGACCCGCCCCGGCCGCGTGCGGTGCACGGCGTGCGCGGGGACGTCCCCGACGTCCACCCGACCGGCGGTGGGCTGGAGCGTCCCGGCGACCAGCCGGGCGAGCGTGGACTTGCCCGCCCCGGAGGTGCCGACCAGGGCCACCCGCTCGCCGGGCGCGACGTCCAGGGTGACCCCGTCGAGCACCGGCAGGTCGGGGCGGTAGGCGAACGCGGCGTCGCGCAGCGTGATCGCGGGGACGCCGGTGCCGCGGCCGGGTGGCGCGGGCCGGGCCGGGGAGCCCTCGGCGACGCCGACCAGCCGAGCCAGCCCCGCCCCGGCGAGCGCGAGGTCGTCCGCCTGGAACAGCAGCACCCCCATCGGCCCGAACAGCCGGTGGAACACCAGCGCGGCGGCCGTCGCGGCCCCGACGCCCGCGGTGTCCGAGGCGACCAGCAGGTACCCCGCGACGAGCACCCCGCCGAGCCCGAGGGCCTCGGCGAGGTTCGCGCCGTTCGCGAACCGCCCGACGAGGGTCGCGCCGCGCATCTCGGCCGCGATCGCGGTGCGGGAGGTGGCGGCGACGGCGTCGAGGTGCGCGTCGGCGTCGCGCAGCGCGAGCACGGTGGGCGCCCCGTGCACGGCCTGGAGCACGGCCTGCGCGCGGTCGCCCTCGGCGCGCCGGGCCTCGGCGTAGACCGGCGGGGTGCGGCGGCGGAACCGGTGCAGCGACCACAGCTGCAGGGGCAGCGCGGCGAGCGCGCCGACGGCGAACCGCCAGTCCAGGGCGCCCAGCCCGGCGAGCGCGACGACGACGGAGAACAGCGCCGCGGTGACGGCGGGCAGCACGCCGGTGGCGGCCTCGCCCACGGTCTCGACGTCGCCGGAGACGCGGGCCACCACGTCGCCCTCGCCCGCGGCCTCGACCTGCCCGGCGGGCAGGTGCAGCACGCGGTCCACGACGTCCTCGCGCAGCGCGGCGAGCGCCGACTCGGTGACCCGGGCCATCTGCGTCTGGCCGAGCGCCCCGAGCGCGGCCGCCGCCAAGGCCGCCGCGACGATCCCCGCGACGCACGCGCCGACGACGGCGAGCGACCCGCCCGTGGTGGCGGTCTGCACCAGCACGCCCAGCAGAGCGGGCACGGCGAGCCCCGCGGCCGCCGCGAGCAGCAGCAGCCCCGCGACGAGGGCGAGGCGACCGCGGTGCGGGCGCAGCAGACGGCGGGCGGCGGCCCAGGTGGTGCGGCCGTCGGCGACGGGCAGCAGCGCGCTCACCGGCGCACCACCCGGTCGCACGCCGCGAGCAGCGCGGGGCTGTCGGTGACGACGAGCACGCCCTTGTCCGGGCGGGCGCGCAGCCCGGCGGCGAGCGCGACCTCCGTGACGGAGTCGACGGCGGCGGCGGGCTCGTGCAGCACGAGGAACGGCTCGTCCCGGTGCAGGGCGCGCGCGAGGCGCACGCGGTCCTGCTGGCCGCCGGACAGGTTGCTGCCCCCGGCGGCGACGGCCGATCCGGTGCCCTCGGGCAGCAGGGTCACGACGTCGTCCAGGACGGCGGCGCGCAGCAGGTCGGCGTCCACGGACCCGGCCGGGGCGACGACCTCGGCGAGCGGTCCTGCGAAGAGGTGGGCGTCACGCGGCGGGGCGTGCACGGCGGTCCGCAGGGCGGGCCCGAGGGTCGAGGCGCAGACGTCGTCGAGCAGCACCGCCCCGGGGTCGGCGGCGGTGCGCGCGCCGAGGACGTCGACCAGGTCCCCGGCGCCGGGGGTGTCGGCGTGCAGACCGACGACCTCCCCGCGCGCCACCCGCAGGACGAGGTCGTCCCCGACGCGCGCGGTGAGCGTCGTGGCCCCGGTGGGTGCGGCCGCGACGGCGGCGGGCAGCACCCGGGGCGCCGCGAGGGCGTCGTGCAGCCGGGCGGCGCTGGCCCGCTTCTGGGCGAGCCCGACCATCAGCTGCCCGGTCTGGGTGAGCGGGGTCTGCACGGTCTGCACCAGCCCGACGACCGTGACCAGCTGCCCGACGGTCAGCGACCCGCGCAGCGTCATCCAGCCCGCGGCGAGCGCGACGGCACCGACCAGGACCCCGGACGCCGCCTCGCTGCCCGCGAGGTACCAGGCCCGCGCGCGGGCCGCCCCGACCCGGGCGGCGAGCAGCGCGCGGCTGGTGCGGCGGTACCGGTCCGCCCCGGCGGTCGAGGCGCCCAGGCCCTGGAGCACCCGCATGCCGCCGACCAGATCGGTCGCGAGCGCCGCGGCGTCGGCGGCCTGGGCCTGCTCGCGGTCGCTGCGCCGCTCCAGGGGCGCGGCGAGCCGGTGCATGACCAGCACGGCCAGCGGCATCGCCACGGCGAGCGCCGCCGCGAGCGGCACGGAGATGGTCAGCAGCGACACCGCGGCGGTGGTGACCGCGGCGACCGCCGCGACCTGCCCGGCGAGCAGCCAGGTGGTCCCGGCGACCCGGACGGCGTCGGAGGTCGCGAGCGACAGCGTCGCGCCGGGCGGTCGGCCGGGGCCGCCGCGGTCGTCCAGCACCCGGGCCACCACCTGCTGCCGGAGGGTGTGCTCGGCGCGCAGGTAGGCGCGGGTGGTGCCGATGAGGCCGCCGCGCCAGCACAGGGTGAGCGCGACGAACAGCGCGGCGAGCACGCCGAGCCAGCCGACCAGCGCCCGGGGGTCGCGCCCGACGACGGCGTCGTCCACCGCGGCGCCGATGACGACGGGGACCAGCATCTCCGCGACCTGGTGGCCGCACAGGCCGAGGGTGCCGAGCGCGACGGGCAGCCGCTGGCCGGGTGCGGTGAGGGTGCGCAGCAGCATCCGCCCCGGGCTGGGCGGCTCCGGCGGGGCGGCGGGGGAGGACATCACCCAGGCAAGGTAACCCTTACTCCGGATGGCCTCGGCGCGGTAGCCTGACGCGTCGTGTCGCGTCTCGGACACGCCGTCCCGATGCCGACACCCGCTGTCCCGTCCCCGAGGAGGTCCGCCGTGGAGTTCCGGATCACCACGAACCACTTCCCGCCCGCGGCCCCCGGCCGGTGGGCGCGGCACCACCACGCCGAGCACGAGCTGCTCTGGGGTGCGCGCGGCCTGCTGACCGTCGAGACCGACGACGGCTGGTTCGCGGTCCCCGCGACGGCGGGCCTGTGGATCCCGGCGGGCACCGCCCACACCGTGGAGTCCTCCGGCGGCACGGGGTTCTTCTGCTCCTACCTCACGCACGCCCCGGAGGCGGTGGGAGAGCGGACCACCGCCGTGACGGTGCCGCCCGTGGTGGCGGAGCTGTTCCGCACGCTGTCCACCGAGGAGCTGCCCGACCCGGTGCGGGCGCGGTGCGAGCAGGTGGTGCTGGACCTGCTGCGCCCCGTCGAGGTCGCGCCGATGGTGCTGCCGATGCCGACCGACCCGCGGCTGCTCGCGGTCGCGCGGACGCTGCTGCGCCAGCCGGACGACGCGCGGTCGGTGGCGCAGTGGGCGGCGGAGCAGGCGATGAGCGTGCGGCACCTGTCCCGGCGGTTCGCGCAGGAGACCGGGATGACGTTCGAGCAGTGGCGGCTGCACGCGCGGGTGCGCGTCGCGCTCGGGCTGCTGGCCCAGGGGATGCCGGTCGCCGCCGTGGGGCGACGGGTCGGGTACGCGAGCGCGAGCGCGTTCGTCCAGGCGTTCGCCCGCGTGATGGGGCACACCCCCGGCTGGTACCAGTCGGACCACGCGGGCGACGCGGGCGTGTCGAGCACCGCGGGCACCGCCGCCTGAGCGGTGTCCCGTGCGCGACACGACGTGGCCGGTGCGACGTGGGCCGGGCGGATCGACGTGCGAGAACCGCTCTTAGGCTAGGCAAGCCTTACTGATGGCGTGCGTCGCTGCCGCCCCGTCCGAGATCTCCGAGGATCGATGAGCATCCGTGCCCTGCGCGCGCCCGCCGCGCTCACCCTGGCCTCCGCCCTGCTGCTGACCGCCTGCTCCACCTCGTCCGGCTCCGCCGAGGCCGGTGCGGCCGACGGCGAGCCCACGACGATCACCGTCACGGACATGACCGGCGAGGTCGAGGTCCCCGCGGAGCCCGTGGCGGCGCTCGGCATGTACACGACCGACGTCGACATCCTCATCACGCTCGGCTACCCGCTCGCGGGCTCGCAGCCGGTGCGGGACGAGGGCTACGAGGCGTACCCGTCGTTCTTCCCGGACGAGGTGGACGACGTCGAGACGTTCACGAACTTCCCCGAGTACAACTACGAGGCGATCCTCGCCGCGGAGCCCGACTTCATCCTCAACGGCCTCGGCTACGACGACGAGGTGGTCGCCAAGCTCCCCGAGATCGCGCCGACGTTCTCGTTCAACGGGTTCGACGGCCGGGACTGGCGCGAGATCTTCAACGAGACCGCCGTCGCCCTGGACCGCGAGGAGCAGTACCAGGCGTGGACGGACACCTACGAGGCCCGCGTCGCCGAGATCAAGGCGGAGCTCGACGCCCGCGACATCCACCCGGTCGTCGGTCCCGTCGACTACTGGGACGGCCAGGTCAACGCCTCCTGCTACGGCGTGCCGTGCCTCGTCTTCGCCGACCTGGGCCTGGAGATCACGCCGCTCGCCGAGGGCAGCACCGACGGCACGTCGCTCAGCACGGAGCAGCTGACCCAGCTGTCCGACATCGACGTCATCTTCACCACGGCCACCCCCGAGGCGGACGGCACCTACCCGGACGTCTTCGAGCCCGTCGCGGACAACCCGCTGTGGCAGCAGCTGCCGGCCGTCACGTCCGGCCAGATCTACACCGGCGACCTGGAGATGCTGTACGGGTCGCCCTCGGGCCACATGGCCTACCTGGAGTTCGTCGCCGACTCCCTGCTGGGCTGACGCGTGCGCACGCCCGACGCGACCAGCGCCCCGCGGATCCGCCGCGCCGTCGTCACCGGGGTCGAGCGCCTCGGCCCCGGCATGGTCCGGGTGACGTTCGGCGGTCCCGACCTCGCGGACTTCGCGAGCACCGGGATCGGTGACGAGTACGTGCGGCTGTTCTTCCCGCACCCGGGGCAGACGGACGTCGTCGTGCCGTTCGTCTCCGGCGACTACTGGGACTACGAGGAGGGCGCGGACCCCGGTCCGATGCGGTGCTACACGATCCGCGACGTCCCCGCGCCGGGCGTGCTCGTCATCGACTTCGTCGTGCACGAGGGCGGTGTCGCCGCGGCGTGGGCCCTGGCCGCCCGGCCGGGCGACGTGCTCGCGCTCAACCCGCCGCGCGGGCTGTACGAGCCACCGCCGGGGATCACCTGGCAGCTGCTGCTCGCCGACGCGACGGGCCTGCCCGCGCTGGCGCGCGTCCTCGAGCTCACCGACCCGGCCGTGCGCACCCGCGCCGTCGTCGAGGTCGCGGACGCCGCGCACCGGCTGCCGCTGGTCGAGCGCCCGGGCGTCGACGTGGTGTGGACGGTCGGCGGCAACGGGCACGGGCCGTGCGGGCTGCTGGACGCCGTGCGGGCGAGCGCGCTGCCCGAGGGCCCCGGCTATGTGTGGTTCGCGGGGGAGAGCCGCGTGCAGCGTGCGGTGCGCAAGCACCTGCGGCACGAGCGCGGCCTGCCCGCCGCCGCCTACAAGACCGTCGGGTACTGGACGGACAAGGCGGAGGAGTGGGAGGCGACCTGGGACGGGCTCGACGCGGACGTGCGCGCCCGGCTCGACGCCCTGTGGGCGGACCCGGAGCGCGACCCCGAGGACGTCGCGGACGACGTGGACGCGCTCTACACCTCGGTCGGGTTGTGACCGCGGAGGTGCGTCCCCCGCGGCCGGCGGCGCCCACGGGCCCGGAGGCGCTGCCGGCCGCCGTGGTGCGCGCCGCCGGGCTGCCCGACGTCGCCGCCCTGCCGGACGCC
>NZ_RFFI01000126.1 GCF_003696205.1 Cellulomonas triticagri | reverse complement strand
TCGCCGACGCGTGCGCCTGGCGCCGCGCGGGGTCGCCCCCGGACGCGCACGCGCCCCGGCGGCGCACCCAGGCGTGGGCGGGCACCGACCGGCAGGTGCGCGGCCGGATCATGGCGTTGCTGCGCGAGGCCCTGGAGCCCGCCCCCGCGCACGCCGTCGCGGCGGTGTGGCCGGACGACGCGCAGCGGGACCGCTGCCTCGCGGGGCTGCTCGCCGACGGCCTCGTCCAGCAGGTGCCCCACGAGGACCCGACGCTGCCCCGCTACCGGCTGCCGGTCAGTCCACCCGCGTGATCATCCGCGTGTTGCCGAGCGTGTTCGGCTTCACGCGCGCCAGGTCGAGGAACTCCGCCACGCCGTCGTCGTGCGAGCGCAGCAGCTCCGCGTACACCTCCGGCTCCACCGCCGGGCCGTCGATGGTGCCCCAGCCGTGCGCGGCGAAGAAGTCCACCTCGAACGTCAGGCAGAACAGCCGGCTGATCGCGAGGTCGCGCGCCCGGTCGGTCAGCGCCTCCAGCAGCGCGTGCCCGACGCGGCGCCCCCGCCACTGCCGGGCGACCGCGAGCGTGCGGATCTCCGCGAGGTCCAGCCACATCACGTGCAGCGCCCCGCAGCCGATCAGCGTCCCGTCCGGGGCCTCCGCGACCAGGAACTCCTGCACCGCCTCGTAGTAGCCGACCCACTCCTTCGCGAGCAGGATGCGCTCGTCGGCGTACGGCTGCACCAGGTCCCGGATGCCGCGCACGTCCGCGGGCACGGCCGGTCGGACGCGGAACGCGGGGGCGTCGGACGGCGGGGACGTGCGGGCGGCGGTCGGGTCGGTCACGCGCCCAACCTACGTCGTCCACCAGCGGGGACGCCGCCGCGGACCACGGGACGACCCGCGGGCTCGCCCTCGCGCGGGTCGGTCACGCCGGGTGCGGGGCTCGGTCGTCGGGTGGTTCCATGCCGCCCGGGATGGTCAGACGGGGCCCGGGTCCGGTGCGTCGGCCTCATCCAGCAGCAGCGGCCCGGGACCCAGGTCGGCCGCGGACTCCCGAGCCCGCGCCACCGCCGCGTCGTCCAGCCCGAGCACCCGCAGCGCGGCGTCCGCGACGAGCGGCGCGAGCGACCCCACCGCCTCGGTGCCGCCCGCGCTGCGCGCGGTGATCACGCTCTCCACCAGGCCGAACACCAGCGTCGCCGCCAGCGGCGCCGGGTCGGCGGGCACGCCCAGCACCGCCGCGACCAGCGCCTCGTAGCGCTCCCGCAGCTCGCGCCGCTCGGACCGGAACTCCGCGAACGACTCCCCTGCGACCTCCGGCAGCAGCATCAGGCCGCCGATGTTCACCGGCCCGGCCGCCAACCAGTGCGCGTCCGCGTCGCACAGCGCCCACAACCGGGCGGCGGGCGACCCGGGCTCGTCCAGCAGCTGGTCCGCGAGCGCCAGGGACGGGCGCACCGTGTCGAGCAGGAGCGTGCGGAGCAGCGCGTCCTTGCCGCGGAAGTGGTGGTAGATCGACGCCTGCCGGACCCCGGCGCGCTCCGCGACCGCGTAGGTGGACGTCGCGGTGTAGCCGACGCTGCTGAACAGCTCCGCCGCCGCGGCGAGGACCGCGCCCCGGGTGTCCCGGTCCGCGTCCGAGCGCGGGCGCCCGGGGCGGGCGGCGCGAGGAGCCGGCGTCCCGGGCGTGGGCACGTCGGGCCCGGGGGCGGCGGGCGCACCGACGGACGGTGCGGCGTCCGTGCGCGCGGTCGGCCGGGCGGTCATGGGCGCGGACGCTAGCAGCCGTGCGTGACGAGCGGGTTTCGCCGGCGGCCCGCGGCGGTCGGCGCCGTCAGGCGAGGGCGAGCAGCCGGGCGGCGGTGCGCTCGTCCACGACGAGGTCCGTCATCGTGCCCGCGCGCAGTGCGGCGAGCAGCGGCACGGCCTTGTTGTCCCCGGCGACGGCGCACAGCCGGCGCGGGATGCGCCGCAGCTGGTCGGGCGAGGGCCCCGTGGCGCGGGCGTTCAGCGGCACGTCCCGCCAGGACCCGTCGGCCCGGAGGAACACCGTGCACACGTCGCCCACGACGGCCTGGTCGTGCAGCAGCATCACGTCGTCGTCGTCCAGGTACCCCGCCGAGTACACGTGCGACGGCACCGAGCCGGTCACCGAACCGACCGAGAACAGGGCGATGTCCACGCGGGACTGCTCGTCCAGCACGCGGCGCACCGAGCGCTCGCGCCACATCGCGGCCTTCGTCTCCGGGTAGTCGAAGAACGCCGGGACCGGGAAGTGGCGCACCGTCGCGCCGAACGCGCTGCCGAACGACGCGATGAGGTCGCTCGCGTACTCGATGCCCGAGGTGCGGGTGTTGGCCGCGCCGTTGAGCTGCACCACGACGCTGCCGTGGGTCGGCTTGGGTTGCAGGCGCCGGGCCACCGCGGCGAGGGTGGTGCCCCAGGCCACGCCGAGGATCATGTCCGAGTCGAACCAGGAGGCCAGCAGGCGGGCGGTGGCGCGGGCCACCTGGTCCAGGGTGTCGACCTGCTCCCCGGAGTCCGGGACCGGGACCACGTAGGTGTCGATCCCGAACGCGGCGGAGATCGAGCGGCCGAGGCTGGGTGCGCGCGTGGTGGACGGGCGCAGCGTGATCTCGACCAGACCGGTCTCGCGCGCGCGCTTCAGCAGCCGCGAGACGGTGGAGCGCGACGTGTGCAGGTGCCGGGCGATCACCTCCATCTTCACGTCCTGCAGGTAGTACATGGACGCGGCGCGCAGCACGTCCTGCTCACGGTCGGCCATCGATACGACCTCCTCGTCGTCCTCGTCCCACCATGGGACCACAGTCCCTGCACATTCGTGCACAGCGGTTGCGCGTTCGTTCGGTGCGTGCTGACGATAGTCCTCAGACAGGACCGAGGTCCCGGTCGGCGCGGCACCCCGCGCCCGCTCCTGGGAGTCCGGCCGACGATGCACGACCGCGATGGAGTGGGACATGAGGACCGCAGCACTGACTCCTCGCCTGCGCGACGACGCGCTGGCGACCCTGCGAGCGACCACGGAGGGCGGCCCGGAGCTCGACGTCCTCGTCATCGGCGGCGGCGTCACCGGCGCCGGCATCGCCCTGGACGCCGTCACCCGCGGGCTGTCGACCGCTGTCATCGACGCGCAGGACTGGGCCTCCGGCACGTCCAGCCGGTCCAGCAAGCTCGTGCACGGCGGCCTGCGCTACCTGCAGATGCTCGACTTCCACCTGGTGCGCGAGGCGCTCACCGAGCGCGACCTGCTCATCAGCGACCTCGCCCCGCACCTGGTCAAGCCCGTGCCGTTCCTGTACCCGCTGGAGAACCGGGTCTGGGAGCGCGCGTACGTCGGGGCGGGCATCGCGCTCTACGACACCCTCGCGAGCGTCAACGGCCGCAAGCGCGCCATGCCGCTGCACCAGCACGTCACCCGCAAGGGCCTGGAGCGCAAGTTCCCCGACCTGCGGCACGACGCCGCCGTGGGCGCGATCCAGTACTGGGACGCCAACGTCGACGACGCCCGCCTCGTCTCCACGCTGATCCGCACGGCCGCCTCCTACGGCGCGCACGCGGCGTCCCGCACCCAGGTCGTCGGCCTCACCACCACGTCCGGCGGTGCGGTCACCGGCGCCGAGCTGCAGGACCTCGAGACCGGCGAGCGGTTCACCGTCCGCGCCCGTCACGTCATCAACGCCACCGGCGTCTGGACCGAGCAGACCGAGTCGCTCGCCGGCACCGAGGGCGGCCTGCGGGTCCTCGCGTCCAAGGGCATCCACATCGTCGTCCCGCGCGACCGCATCGCCGGGAACGTCGGCCTGATCCTGCAGACCGAGAAGTCGGTGCTGTTCGTCATCCCGTGGTCGCGCTACTGGGTCATCGGCACCACCGACACCCCCTACGAGCAGGACCTCACGCACCCCGTCGCCACCAGCGACGACATCGACTACGTCATCGACCACGCGAACGCGGTGCTGTCCCGGCCGATCACCCGCGAGGACGTCATCGGGACCTGGGCGGGACTGCGGCCGCTGCTGCAGCCCGGCACCAAGGAGGGCACCTCGTCGGCCAAGGTGTCGCGCGAGCACACCGTCGCCTCGCCGACTCCCGGCCTCACCGTCATCGCGGGCGGCAAGCTCACCACCTACCGCGTCATGGCGAAGGACGCCGTCGACTTCGCGATCGGCTCGCGCGCCACGACGCTGCCGTCCATCACGCACAAGATCCCCCTGGTCGGCGCCGAGGGCCTCGAGGTCCTGCAGCGCCAGGCCCGCGACATCGGCGGGCGCTACGGCTGGGACCGCGGGCGCATGGACCACCTGCTGCACCGCTACGGCTCCCTGCTGGGCGAGCTGCTCGAGATGGTGGACGAGGACCCGACGCTCGGCCAGCCGCTCGCCGGGGCACCCGCGTACATCGGCGCCGAGGTCGCCTACGCCGTCACCCACGAGGGCGCCCTGCACCTCGACGACGTCCTGATGCACCGCACCCGCCTCAACTACGAGCAGGCGGACAAGGGCGTGGGCGCGCTGGAGGAGATCGCCGGGATCATCGGCGACCGCCTCGGCTGGGACGCCGCGACCCGGGCCCGCGAGATCGACGCCTACCGCCAGCGCGCGGACGCCGAGAACGCAGCCGCCCAGCAGCACGACGACGCCGCGGCGCAGGCCGCACGCGACGCCGCCGAGGACCTGGCCCCGCTCGTCGCGCTCGACACCGAGCCCGTCCGCGCCGGCCACAAGCCTGGTTCGTCTCACCAGACCCCTGCCGCGAACCCCCCGGCAGGGACATGATCGGGTAGTACGACCGCGGTCCCCCGGCCGCGGTCCCGGCCCCCGCCGGGACACCGAGACATCGACAACGACGTCCGTCTACGAAAAAGAGGTCAGCCGTGGATTCCATCTCCGTCGGAGACGCCATCCTCTCCGAGTTCCTCGGCACCACCGTCCTGCTCCTCCTGGGTGCGGGCGTGGTCGCCAACGTGATCCTGCCGAAGACGAAGGGGAACGGCGGCGGCTGGCTCCTCATCAACTTCGGCTGGGGTCTCGCGGTCTTCACCGGTGTGTACGTCGCCTTCCAGTCCGGAGCGCACCTCAACCCCGCGGTGACGCTGGGCATCTGGGCGGCCGACAAGCCCGAGTTCGCCCCGGGCGTCGAGGTGAACGCCGCCAACGGGTTCCTCTACATCGCCGCGCAGTTCGCCGGTGCGGCGGTCGGTTCGACCCTCGCCTACCTGGCCTACAAGAAGCACTTCGACGAGGACGCCGACCCCGGCATCAAGCTCGCCGTGTTCTCCACCGGCCCGGAGCTGCGCTCCTACGGCTGGAACTTCCTCACCGAGGTCGTCGCGACGTTCGTCCTGGTGTTCTGGGTCGTCATCAGCGGCAACACCCCCGCGCAGATCGGCCCGCTGGGCGTCGCGCTCGTCGTGGTCGCGATCGGCGCCAGCCTCGGTGGCCCCACCGGCTACGCGATCAACCCCGCGCGTGACCTCGGCCCCCGCATCGCCCACGCCCTGCTCCCCATCAAGGGCAAGGGCTCGTCCGACTGGTCGTACGCCTGGGTGCCGGTCCTCGGCCCCGCCGTCGGCGGTCTCCTCGGTGGTCTCCTGGCCGCCACCATCGGCTGGGTCGCCTGACCCTCTCCGGACCGGGGTGCTCGTCCCCCTCCCCCTGCGGGGGCGAGCACCCCACCACCCGGCCGGACCCGTCCCGGCCACCCCGCACCACCGGCAGCGTCGCCCCCGCGTCCTGCCGGCGCCCCACGTGAGCCGTGGGGCCAGACGACGACGCGAAGGAACTCCTCATGGCTGAGCAGTACGTGCTGGCGATCGACCAGGGCACGACGTCGACCCGCGCGATCATCTTCGACCACGGCGGCCAGATCGTCGCCACCGGCCAGACCGAGCACCAGCAGATCTTCCCGAAGGCTGGCTGGGTCGAGCACGACCCCAACGAGATCTGGACGAACACCCGGGAGGTCGTCGGCCTCGCGCTGTCGCGGGCCAACAAGACCTACAGCGACATCGTCGCGGTCGGCATCACCAACCAGCGCGAGACCGCCGTGGTCTGGGACCGCACCACCGGCCAGCCGGTCTACAACGCGATCGTCTGGCAGGACACCCGCACCCAGAAGATCTGCGACGACCTCGCGGCCCTCGGCGGCGGCGCCGAGCGCTACAAGGAGCGCGTCGGCCTGCCGCTCGCGACCTACTTCTCCGGCCCGAAGATCCGCTGGATCCTCGACAACGTCGAGGGCGCCCGCGAGAAGGCCGAGCGCGGCGAGCTCGCCTTCGGCAACACCGACTCCTGGGTGCTGTGGAACATGACCGGCGGCGTCGACGGCGGCATCCACGTCACCGACGTCACCAACGCGTCGCGCACCCTGCTGATGAACGTCGACTCGCTCACCTGGAACGAGGAGATCGCCGCCGAGATGGGCGTGCCCGTCTCGATGCTCCCGGAGATCCGCTCCTCCTCCGAGGTCTACGGCCACGGCCGCCAGGGCGGGCTCGTCCCCGGCGTCCCGATCGCCGGCATCCTCGGCGACCAGCAGGCCGCCACGTTCGGCCAGGCGTGCTTCGAGGTCGGCACCGCGAAGAACACCTACGGCACCGGCAACTTCATGCTGCTGAACACCGGCACCGAGCCCGTGCAGTCCAAGAACGGCCTGCTCACCACGGTCGCGTACAAGATCGGCGACAAGCCGCAGGTCTACGCGCTGGAGGGCTCCATCGCCGTCACCGGCTCGCTCGTGCAGTGGCTGCGCGACAACCTCGGCATGTTCGCGGACTCCCCGGACATCGAGTACCTGGCCGGCAAGGTCGAGGACAACGGCGGCGCGTACTTCGTGCCCGCGTTCTCCGGCCTGTTCGCCCCGTACTGGCGCTCCGACGCCCGCGGCGCGCTCGTCGGCCTCACCCGGTACGTCAACCGCAACCACATCGCGCGCGCCGCGCTGGAGTCCACCGCGTTCCAGACCCGCGAGGTCCTCGACGCGATGAACGCCGACTCCGGCGTCGCGCTCACCGAGCTCAAGGTCGACGGCGGCATGACCGCCAACAACCTGCTCATGCAGTTCCAGGCCGACATCCTCGACGTCCCCGTCGTGCGCCCCCAGGTCGCGGAGACCACCGCGCTCGGCGCCGCGTACGCCGCGGGCATCGCCGTCGGGTTCTGGTCCGGCGAGCAGGACGTCATCGACAACTGGGCCGAGGGCAAGCGCTGGACGCCCGACCTCGCGTCCGACGAGCGCGACCGGCAGTACCGGCTGTGGAAGAAGGCCGTCACGAAGACCCTCGACTGGGTCGACGACGACGTGCGCTGACACCCCGCCGCACGCAGACCGGCCCCGCACCCTCACGAGAGGGGGCGGGGCCGGTCGCCGTTACCCCGGCCACGACCGGGGAGCGGGCGGACGCCCCGGTCACCGCTGTCCGGTGCGCCCGCCCCGTCGGTCCGCCGACGGGAGCCGTCGGGTCAGCGGTCGACGCGCGCCCCGCCGCCACCGGCGAGCTTCAGCACCTCGGCCTTGGACGCCATGGTCGTGTCACCGGGCGTGGTCATCGCGAGGGCCCCGTGTGCCGCGCCGTACTCCACGGCGGTGGCGAGCGGCTGCCCGTCCAGCAGCCCGTACACGAGGCCGGACGCGAACGAGTCGCCCCCGCCCACCCGGTCCAGGATCTCCAGGCCCGGGCGGTGCGTCGCCTGCACCAGGCCCTCCTCGCGGGACCAGGCGATCGCACCCCAGTCGTTGACCGTCGCCGACCGCACCGTCCGCAGCGTCGTCGCGATGACCTGGAAGTTCGGGTACGCCTCGGCGACCCGGTCGATCATCGCCGCGAACGCGTCGACCTCGATCGCCGAGATGTTCTCGTCCACCCCCTCGACCTCGAAGCCCAGCGAGGCGGTGAAGTCCTCCTCGTTGCCGATCATCACGTCGACGTGCTGCGCGATCTCGCGGTTCACCTCCTGGGCGCGCGCCGGGCCGCCGACCGCGCGCCACAGGCTCGGCCGGTAGTTCAGGTCGTACGAGACGACCGTGCCGTGCCGCTTTGCCGCCGTGACGGCCGCGACCACCGTCGCCGCCGCGGTGTCCGACAGGGCCGCGTAGATGCCGCCCGTGTGCAGCCACCGCACCCCCTGCTCGCCGAACAGGTGGTCCCAGTCCACGTCGTCCGGCCCGAGCTGCGAGGCCGCCGTGTGCCCCCGGTCGCTCACGCCGACCGCGCCCCGGACGCCGAAGCCGCGCTCCGTGAAGTTGAGGCCGTTGCGGACCGATCGCCCGAGCCCGTCGTACGGCAGCCAGCGCAGGTACGACGTGTCCACGCCACCGGTCAGGATCAGGTCCTCGACCAGTCGGCCGACCTCGTTGTCCGCGAGCGCCGTCACGATCGCCGTGCGCAGACCGAACGCCCGGCGCAGGCCGCGCGCCACGTTGTACTCGCCGCCGCCCTCCCACGCGCGGAACTGCCGGGCCGTGCGGATGCGGCCCTCCCCGGGGTCGAGGCGGAGCATCACCTCGCCGAGGGAGACGGCGTCGAAGCGGACGTCCTCGGCGGGACGGGTGGTCAGGGGCACGGGGGTCTCCTCCGGTGTGCGGGCGGGTCGGGGTGCGGCGGGTTCTCGCGCGGTCAGGGGCGCAGGCGTGCGGCGAGCGCGACGGCGTCGGCGACCAGCGCCCGCACCCCGTCGAGGTCCCCGGCGCGCACGCGCTCGCGCGGGACCATCCACGACCCGCCGACGGCGGCCACGCAGGGCAGGGCCAGGTACTCGTCGAGGTTCGCGGGACCGACGCCGCCGGTGGGCACGAAGCGCACGCCGCCGAACGGGGCCGCGAGCGCCGCGATGGCCTTGCTGCCGCCGGACGTCCCGGCGGGGAAGAACTTCACGGTGCTCAGGCCGAGCTCCAGCGCGGCCTGCACCTCCGTGGCGGTGACCGCACCGGGCAGCACCGGGACGCCGTGCTCCTGGGCCCGCTCGACCACGGCGCGCGACGTCCCCGGGGAGACCAGGTACCGCGCACCGGCCGCGACGGCCTGGTCCACCTGCTCCGGCGTGACGACCGTGCCCGCGCCGACGAGGACGTCCCCGCGGTCCGCCATGACCCGGATCGCGTCGGCGGCGGCAGCGGTCCGGAACGTCACCTCGGCGACCGGCAGACCGCCGCCGACGAGCGCGTCCGCGAGGGGCGCCGCGTCGGCGGCCTCGTCCAGCACCACCACGGGGACGAGGCGGTGCCCCGCCAGCCGGTCCAGCACGTCCGTCATCGTCGACTCCTCGCGTTGCGCCTGGCGCAACGGCTGCTGCGCCCTCCGCAACGCATCGTCCCACGGCTCTGCTCCCCACGGCAACGCCCCCGCACCACCTGGGGACGCACGACGGGCCCCCTGGTCAGGGGGTGGCGGATACCCCGGGTCAGCGGGCGGCGGGCAGGTGCAGCCCCGGGGGCAGCAGCGCGGGGACGACCGCGAGAACCTGCGCGTGCAGCGCGGCGAGCCGGTCCGGGGTCATCCGGTCCGCGGGGGCGGTCACGCTCAGCGCCGCGACCGGGCGGCTGCCCCGCAGCAGCGGCACCGCCAGGCAGGCGATGCCCGGCTCGTTCTCCTGGAGCTCGACGGCGTACCCGCGCTCCCGGGCGGCGGCGAGCTCCGCGCCGAGGCGCGCGGCGTCCACCCGCCCCGCGGGCTCGACCGCGTCGACGTACCCCGCCACGGCGGCGGGCGGGGTGTCCCGGAACGCCAGCACCGCGCGTCCGAGAGCCGTGGTCGCGGCCCAGTTCCGGCGGCCCACGGCCGACCACACCCGCACCGGGCGCTCGGGCTCGACCTTATCCAGGTAGACCACCTGCACCCCGCTGAGCACCCCCAGGTGCACGAGCTCGTCGGTCGCGCTGCACAGGGCGGTGAGCGCCCCGTGCAGCCGTGCCGCGAGGTCGTCCTCGGCGAAGTACCGGTCCGCCAGCCCCACCGCCGCGGGGCCGAGCCCGTAGCGCCCGGTCACCGGGTCCTGGGCGACGTAATCCCGGTGCCGCAGGCCCGCCAGGGAGCGGTGCACGGTCGTCTTGTGCACCCCGAGACCCGCCGAGAGCTCGGCGAGCGTCACCCCGGCGGGGCCGGCGGCGGCCACCGCGTCGAGGGTGCGCAGGGCGCGGTCCACGCTCTCCACCGGCGGGGACGCCGGCCCCGGGCCGTCCGCGCCCCCCGTCTGCTCCTGCACGCGCCCACCCTACGGCGCGCGCCGCCGGACCCTAGGCGCCGAGCGCCGAGATCAGCAGTCGGGCCACCGTGAAGTAGATGATCAGCCCGGTCCCGTCGACCACCGTGGTGATGAGCGGTCCCGATCCGACCGCCGGGTCCAGGCCGACCTTGCGCAGCAGCAGCGGCAGCACCGAGGCCACCAGCGACGACCACAGGATGATCGCCCCGGCGGACACGGCCACGGTCAGCGCGACCTCGCCGCCGACGCCCTGCGTGTACGCGCGCAGCAGTCCGACCAGAGCGATGGTCGCGGCGACCATCAGCCCCGTCACGGCCTCCTTGCGGACGACCCGACCGGCGTCGCGCAGCCGGACGCTGCCCGTCGCCATCGCCCGGATCACGGTCGCGGTGATCTGCGTGCCCGCGTTGCCGCCCGCCCCGATGAGGAGCGGCACGAAGAACATCAGGGCCGTGACCGTCTCGAGCTCGCCCTCGTAGTGCTGCAGGACGCTGCTCGTGATCGTCGCCGTGACGAACAGGACCAGCAGCCACCCGATCCGCTTGCGCCACAGCAGCAGCGGCGACGCCCGCAGGTACGGCACGTCCATCGGCGTGGCACCGCCCTGCCGCACCGCGTCCTCGGTGGCCTCCTCCTCGACGATGTCCGCGACGTCGTCCCCGGTCAGCACGCCGAGCAGGCGGCCGCCGTCCACGACGGGCAGCGCCGCGAGGTGGTGGCGGCGCAGCAGGTCGGCGGCGCGCTCCTGGTCGACCAGGGGCCCGACCGTCACGACCTCGTCCCGCATGAGGGCGGCGACGAGCACGTCCGGCGCCGCGAGGACCAGGTCGCGGAACGTCAGCGCACCGAGCAGCGCCCGGTCGTCGCTGGTGACGTACACCTCGCCGGAGTCCGTCGCCGCGTCCGGCTGCGCGCGCAGCGCGTCGACGGCCTCCCGCACCGTCATGGTCGGGCGGACCGTGCCGACCTCGGGGTTCATGTGCGCGGCGGCGGACTCCTCCGGCCACGCGAGCAGGCCCCGCACCACCGCCGACCGCGCGACGGGCATCGCGGCGAGCACCGCGGCCCGCTCGCCGTCCGGCAGCACGCGCAGCAGCTCCGCGGCCTCGTCCGGGTCGGTCGAGTCGACCAGCCCCGCGGCGACGGCGGGCGGCACGACGTGCAGGATCTCCGCGGCGGCGTGCGGGTCCAGGGTGCCGAGCAGGTCCGCCGCCGAGTCGGGCGCGAGCAGCCCGATCAGGGTCCGGACCTGGGCGTCGGAGAGCTCGGCGAGCTCGTCCGCACGCGCCCGCGGGTCGGCCGTCTGCTCCAGCCAGACCTCCACGGCGCGGGGCGTGGCGACGGCGACGACGTCGTGCAGGTCCAGGTCCGTGGGCAGGGTGGCGCCCTGGCGGCGGGTCAGGTGGGCGGTACGGGTCATGGCGCGCGCTCCTCACGTGCGGGCCCGGGGCGGCGCCGACCGAGCCGGCCGCGGGGTGCCGCACCGTCGGCGGCGCGCTGCCCCGCACGCGCCCCGCC
>NZ_RFFI01000125.1 GCF_003696205.1 Cellulomonas triticagri | reverse complement strand
CGCGGCGTCCGGCGCGACGACGGCGACCGGCTCCGGTGCCGCGACGGCCGTCGCCGACGCCGCCTCGGCCGGTGCGTCCGGCCCGGGTGCGCACCCGGCCAGCAGCACCAGCGCGCCCGCCACGACGGCGACCGCCCCCGGCACGATCGCCCGCGTCCTGCCCGTCCCCCGCGTCGCCCCCATGCCGACCAGCGTAGGCAGCACCGCCCGCTCCGGCACCCCGCTGGTCAGCACCGCCCGCCGGTGCCTACGGTGGTGCCACCCGTCACCCGAACGAAGGACCCGCGCGTGCGCCGACCCGCCCTGCTCGTCGGTGCCGGCGTGCTCGTGCTCGTCCTCGTGGTCGTCCTGGCGGTGGTGCTCACCCGGGACGACGGCGCCCCCGACGACGGCACCGCGCCCGCGCCCTCCCCGTCGGTGTCGACGCCGCCCGCGGAGTCGCTGACCACGGTGCTCAGCAGCGGGTTCGACGAGGGCGACGAGGGCTGGGCGCCGCTGGGCGAGGGCGTCGGGGTGCAGGACGTCCAGGACGTCACGCACGCCGGTGCCGGGAGCCTGCTCGTGACCGGCCGCTCCGAGCCGTGGCACGGCGCCGCCGTGGACCTGTCCGGGTCGGTGGCGCGCGGCCAGGTGCACACCGTGTCCGCGTGGGTGCGGCTCGGGCTCGGCGACGCCGCCTCCGCCGACGACGTCGAGGACGCGGAGGTCGCGCTCACGCTGGAGCGCCGCGTCGAGGGCGAGGGCGAGGGCGAGCCGCTCTACGTGCACGTCGGCGCCGCGACGGCGGGCGCGGGCGGGTGGACGCAGGTCACCGGCACCGCCGAGGTCCCTGACGGCGACGGCGCGTGGCGCCTCTACGTCGAGTCGACGTCGCCGACGGCGGACCTGCGCGTGGACGAGGTGACCGTGCAGCGCCCGGCACCCCCGGTGCAGCAGGACGTCCCGGCGCTCTCGGACGTCGCGGCGTTCCCCGTGGGCGTCGCGGTCGGGCCGCAGGACCTCGGCGGCCGACCGGCGGACCTGCTGCTGCGCCACTTCGACCAGGTCACCGCGGAGAACGCGATGAAGCCCGTCGTCATCCAGCCCGTCGAGGGCGAGTTCGACTTCGGGCCGATGGACGAGGTGGTGGACGTCGCGGCCGAGCACGGCCGCACCGTCCACGGGCACACCCTGGTGTGGCACCGGTCCACGCCGGACTGGTTCTTCGAGGCCCCCGACGGCAGCCCGCTCACGGACTCCCCGCAGGACCAGGCGCTGCTGCTCGAGCGGCTGCGCGCGCACACCCAGACGGTGCGGGACCACCTGGCCGAGCGGTACGGGGACGCGAACCCCGTGCGCTCCTGGGACGTCGTGAACGAGCCCCTCGACCCCGAGGAGGCCGACGGGCTGCGCCGCAGCCGGTGGTACGAGGTGCTGGGCCCGACCTACGTCGCGCAGGCGTTCCAGGTCGCGCGCGAGGTGCTGGGCCCGGACGTGGTGCTCTACGTGAACGACTACGACACCGACGCCCCCGACCGCCGCCGCGCGCTGGTGCGGCTGCTGCTCGACCTGCAGGCGCAGGGCGCCCCGGTCGACGCCGTCGGGCACCAGATGCACGCCAGCCTGCGCACCGACGTCGACCGGGTCGCCACGACGCTCGACGCGGTCGCGGGGCTCGGGCTGCGGCAGGCGGTCACCGAGCTCGATGTCGCGGTGTCCGCGTCGGACGAGCGGCTGGCCGCGGCCCCGACCGACCGGCTCGCGCAGCAGGGCGACCAGGTGCGCGCGCTGGTGCAGGTGTTCGCGGCGCGGGACCTGGAGTTCGTCGGCGTGTGGGGGCTGTACGACACCCGGTCCTGGTTGCGGCACTGGCCGGAGGACCGGCCGTTCGAGGCGCCGCTGCTGTTCGACGACGACCTGCAGGCCAAGCCCGCGTTCTGGGGGTTCGTGGAGGCGGCGCAGGGCGCGGGCTGAGCCTCAGGTGGCAGGGGCGCCCAGGGGGTCGCGCTCCGGCATGACCCGCTCGGTCTCCGCCGACTCGGCGACGCCACCGGCGCGGTAGACGACCACGGCCACGTCGTCGTCGGCGCCGTCGGGCACGAACGCCTGCAGCAGCGCGTCCGCGACGGCGCTGGCGTGCTCGCCGCGCGGCAGCGCCGCCACGGCGGCGGTCAGCCGGTCGAGGCCGACGCGCAGCGACTCGCGCCGCCGCTCGACCAGGCCGTCGGTGTACACGACGAGCAGGTCCCCGTCGTTCAGGTGCTCCACGGCGTCGGCGTGCGCCGCGGTGCTGAGCGCGAGCGCCGGGCCCCGGCCGCCGGTGAGCAGTGCCGTGGCGCCGCCGACCCGGGCCAGCACGGGCGGCAGGTGGCCCGCGACCGCGTAGGTCAGGGTGTGCTCGACCTCGTCCACGACCGCGCAGAACACCGTCGTGCACTCCGCCCCGGGCAGCGTGCGGGCGAACCGGTCGAGGCCGTCGAGCACCGCCGCGGGGTCCGGCTGGTCGAGCAGCAGGGCGCGCGCGGCCGCGCGCAGCTGCCCCATCCGCGCGGCGGCCTCGAGGCCGTGCCCGACGCAGTCGCCGACCACCAGGGCACGACGCCCCGGGCCGAGCTCGACCACGTCGTACCAGTCCCCGCCGACCGCGAGGTCGCCCGACGCGGGGCGGTAGCGCGCCACGACGCCCGGCAGGGTGGCGCCCTCGGGCAGGATCGCGGCCTGCAGGGTGTCGCTGACGTCGCGCAGGTGCGCCACCTCGCGCAGGTGCCGCACGGAGGCGCTGACCGCCTCGCCGAGCGCCGTGGCGACCTGCGCGAAGAACTGCCGGTACGCGTCGTCCCACGGCCGCCACGGGCCCGCGGTCAGCACCAGCACACCGCACGTCCCGGGGTCGCCGACGGCCCGCAACGGCAGCACCAGGGACCGGTCGACCTCCTCTGCGTGCCCGGTGGCCGCGACCCGCGCGACCACGTCGTCCGCGACTCCCCCGGCGCCGTCGGCCCCCGCCCCGGCCCCCGCGGCCGAACGCGCCCGCACCACCCGGCCCTGGTCGTCCCGCAGGTGCAGGTCGGCGGCCTCAACGTCGGGCGACGCCGCGAGCAACGCGGCCGTGACGTCGACCATCCGCGGGACGTCGCCGTGCACGGCCGCGAGCCGCACCCCGAGCTCGGCGACGATCTCGCGCCGCCGCCGCTCGACCACCCGGTCGGTGGTCTCGGTCGCGATGTCCAGCAACCCCCGCACCACGTCCCCGGTGTCCCGCAGCGGCGAGTACGAGTAGGTGAAGAACGTCTCCTCGTCGTACCCCGAGCGGTTCATCAGCAGCCGCTGGTCGACGGACCAGGTGGGCTCGCCGCACACCATCACCTGCTCGACGGACGGCGCCAGGTCTGCCCAGATCTCGCTCCAGACCTCCTGGAACGGCGCGCCCATGGCGACGGCGTGCTTCTCGGAGCCGAGCATCTCGCGGTAGCCGTCGTTGTAGATCATCGTCAGCTCCGGTCCCCAGGTCACGAGCACCGGGAACCGCGTGGTGAAGCACATCTCCACCGTGACGCGCAGGGCGGTGGGCCAGGTGGACGGCGGACCCAGCGGGGTCCCGCCCCAGTCGACCGCGCGCGCCTCCTCGCCCGCGACGCTGCCCGCGGTGACGCGGCGGAACCAGGGCGACCTCACGGCGTGACACTACGTGCTCCGCCCAGGTGCCGCACGACGGCGCAGGTCAGCCGTCCCGGTAGAGGCAGAACGGGTGCCCGGCCGGGTCGACGAGGACCCGCATGCCCACCTGAGGCTGTTCCGGGGCGAGGCGCGCGCCCAGCGCCACGGCCGCCCGCACCGCGACGTCCAGGTCCAGCACCTCGACGTCGAGGTGCAGCATCATCCGCTGCTCCCCGGGGCGCGGCGGCCAGGTGGGCGGTGCGTAGTCGGGGTCGTGGCGCACGGCCAGGTACGCGACGCCCGACGGCGCGGCGACCACCGCGTGCTCGGGGTCGTCCCCGACCACCTGCCAGCCGAGCACCTGGGCGTAGAACGCCGCGAGCGCGAGCGCGTCCGGGGCGTCGATGACCACGCCCCACCAGCCGTCCTCGGCCCGCCCCCGCATCTGCCCATGGTGGGCCGTCCGGCCCGGCCCGGCACGTCGGCCGGACCGGACCGGAGCCGTGGTGGTCAGCGCGGGCCCGCGGGTGCCGTCAGGTCGGCGAGCCGCGGCACGGCGGGGGCGACGTGGTCCCGCACCCAGGCCGCGAGCGGCGTGGCCGGCGGGCGCAGGATCACCTGCTCGACCCCGAGGTCCGCGTACGGCCGGGCGGCGGCCACGAACCCGTCGACGTCCCCCGTGAGCAGCTGGTCGCCGCCCATCAGCAGCGTCACCCGGATCTCGGCGTAGTCCCGGCCGACGTCGTCGCAGTGGCCGCGCAGCACGTCGAGCTTGTGCGCGACCTCCTCCGGCGTCGTCTCGAACAGGTTGCACGCGTCGCCGTACCGGGCGACGAGCCGGAGCGTCTTGCGCTCCCCGGAGCCACCGACCAGGATCTCCGGGCCCCGGCCCGGCCGGCTCAGCGGCAGCGGCGAGCACAGCGTCTCGGCCAGCTGGTAGTGGGTGCCCTCGAACGGCCCGTCGTCGCCGGGCCGCCACATCTGCCGGCAGATCCGCAGGGCCTCCTCCAGCCGCTCGAACCGCTCGGCCAGCGCCGGGTACGGCACGCCGAGCGCGCGGTGCTCCCGCTCGTACCAGGCCGCGCCGATGCCGAGCGTCGCCCGGCCGCCGGACAGCACGTCGAGCGACGCGACGATCTTCGCGAGCAGCCCGGGGTGCCGGTAAGTCACGCCGGTGACCAGCGCGCCGAGCTGCACCGTCTCGGTGCGCGCCGCCAGGTACCCGAGCGTCGTGTACGCCTCCAGCATCGGGTCCTCGGCCGGGAACCCCGCGGGCTCCATCTGGAAGAAGTGGTCCATCACGGACAGCCAGGTCAGTCCCGCGTCCTCCGCCGCCTCGGCGGTGTCGGCGAGCTCCTGGCGCAGGTGGGTGGGCTCGACGGCGTCGAACCGCATGAGGTGGGCACCGAGGCGCATGCGTTCCTCCTTCTCGGGGGCGGCCCCGTGGCCGCCACACCGTGACGGTCCACCTTCGAGCGCGCTCGAAGTCAAGCGGGGCCGTCTGCTGAGGGCAGAACGACGGGTGCGCCGCGAGCGGCGCCATGCCGAGGTGCGGGGGTTAGCGTGACGGGGACGCCGAGGAGGCCAGCCGATGCCCCAGTCCCCCGCACCCACCCCGCTGCGCCCGACCCGCCCGACCCGCCAGAACCGCCCGGACCGCCCGGCACGCCCCGAGCCGCCGCTGCGCGTGCTGGTGGGCGCGATCCTGCGCGGGCACCGCGAGCGCCAGGGCCGCACGCTGCGCGACGTCGCGGGCGAGGCCCGGGTGTCCGTGCCGTACCTGTCGGAGGTGGAGCGCGGCCGCAAGGAGGCGTCCTCCGAGGTGCTGGGCGCCGTGTGCCGGGCCCTGGGCCTGCGGCTGGTCGACCTCGTCGGCGAGGCCCACGCCCGCCTGGCCCACGCGGACGGCCGGGTGGTCCTCGACCTCACGGCCGCCCGGGAGCAGCCGGCGCTCGGCTCGGCGGCCCACCACGCGCCGGCACCGACCGCCGGCGTCCACCCGCTGCGGCCGAGCCCCCCGGTGGTCGCCCTCGCGGCGTGACCCCATCGGCCGAGGTCGGGGGAACGCGACGAGGTCGGGAGAACCGTTCCCCCGACCTCGTGCCGTTCCCCCGACCTCACGGTCCGCGCGGTGCGCGGTCCCCGGGGGGGTCGGGGCGTCAGGAGCGCTTGAGGGTCGTCACCACCGAGTCCGCGAGGCCGTAGGCCACCGCCTGCTCGGCGGTGAAGACGCGGTCGCGGTCGGTGTCGGTGCGGATCTGCTCGGGGGTGCGCCCGGTGCGCTCGGCGAGGATGTCGTCCACCTGGGCGCGCAGCCGCAGGATCTCGGCGGCCTGCAGCTCCAGGTCGGCGGCCGTGCCCTGCCCGCCGCCGGACGGCTGGTGCAGCAGCACCCGGGAGTGCTCCAGCACGTGCCGCTGGCCCGGCTCCCCCGCCGCGAGCAGCACCGCCGCGGCGGACGCGGCCTGCCCGAGGCAGAACGTCGCCACCGGCGGTCGGATGTACCGCATGGTGTCGTAGATGGCGAGCAGCGCCGTCACCGAGCCGCCCGGGGAGTTCAGGTACAGGTGCACGGGCTGGTCGGGGTCGGCGGACTGCAGGTGCAGCAGCTGCGCGATGACCACGTTCGCGACCCCGTCGTCGATCTCGGTGCCGAGGAACACGATCCGGTCGGACAGCAGCCGCGAGAACACGTCGGCGGCGCGCTCGCCGGTCGGCCGCTGCTCGACCACGACCGGCACGGTGTAGGTCCCGGCCATCACAGGCCCGCCCGTCGCTGCGCGGCGTCGGGGCGCACGTCGTCGAGCTGCTCGACCACGTGGTCCACGAACCCGTAGGCCAGCGCCTCGGCGGCCGTGAACCACCGGTCCCGGTCGGCGTCGCGCTCGATGGTCTCGACGCTCTGCCCGGTGTGCTCGGCGGTGAGCGTCTGCATGACGCGCTTGGTGTGCGCGAGGTTCTGCGCCTGGATCGCGATGTCGACGGCCGTGCCACCGATGCCGCCGGACGGCTGGTGCATGAGCACCCGGGCGTGCGCCATCACGTACCGCTTGCCGGGCGTGCCCGCGCTGAGCAGGAACTGCCCGGCGCTGGCCGCCAGGCCCATGGCGAGCGTGGCGACGTCGTTCGGGATGAGCCGCATCGTGTCGTACATCGCGAGGGCGGCGCTGACCGAGCCGCCGGGCGAGTTGATGTACAGCGCGATGTCACGGCGCGGGTCCTCGGCGGACAGCAGGAGCAGCTGCGCGCACACGCGGTTCGCGACGGCGTCGTCCACCTCCTGCCCGAGCACCACGATGCGCTGGTGCAGCAGGCGGGCGGCGAGGTCGTCGTCGAACCCGCGGGCGGGCGGTGCCGCGGTGCGGGCGGTGGGAACAGGGACGGGGTGCACGGGGGACCTCCTCGGTCGGGCTGGTCCCCCGACGTTCGCACCCGCCACCGCCGCCGGGGCCCCGGGTCTGCCGTCGGCAGATCTGCGGCGGGCAGACGCGCGCCTCCCCGGCCGCTCAGGCCGTGGAGCCGAGCACCGCCCGCCCGTCCCCCGCGGCGGCACCCGCGGTCCGGACTTGACCGACGACTCCGGACGAGGCCGAGCCGCCGTCCTCGACCACGTCCGCGACGACGACGGTGACGTTGTCCCACGCGTCCGCGTCGAGCGCCGTCGTGACCAGACGGTCCACGGCCTCCTGCGGGTCGGCGGCGTCGCCGAGCACGGCGAGGACGTGCCCCTCGGGCACGTAGTCGGTGAGGCCGTCCGTGGCGAGCAGCAGCCGGTCGCCCGCCCGCACGTCCGCGTCGGCGACGGTGACGTGCGCGGGGTCGGCGGGGTCCCCGCCCAGGCAGTGCAGGATCACGTTGCGGCGCGGGTGCCCCGCGGCGTCGGCGGGGTCGATGACGCCCTCGTCCACGAGCAGCTGGACGAGCGAGTCGTCGCGGGACAGGCGGCGGCCCTGCCCGTCGCGCCAGCGGTAGGCGCGGGAGTCCCCGATGTGCACCAGCCGGACGGTGTCGCCCGCGCAGAACACCCCGGTGAGCGTCGTCGCCATGCCGGTGAGGTCGGGGTCGCGGCGGGTGCGGCGCACGAGGTCGCCGTTCGCCTCCTCGACGGCGGTGCGCAGGTCCTCGGCGCTGGGCGACGCGGCCCGGTCGGCACCGGCATCCCCGCCCGCGCCGAGCGTCGCGACGAGCCGCTGGACGACCGTCCCCGAGGCGACGTCGCCCCCGGCGTGCCCGCCGACGCCGTCGGCGACCAGCGCGAAGCGCGAGGAGCAGCCGGCGGAGTCCTCGTTGGCGGCCCGGTGCTCCCCGGTGACGGAGCGCAGCGCGGCGACCAGCGTCAGCGGCACGGGGTCACCTCCCGGGGTCGGGCACGTCGTCCGCTGCCCACGATGCCACGCCCCGGGCCGTCCGGCCGGGTGACCTGCCGCTGGGCGCGCGGCGTGTCTCAGCGGATGCGGCCCCGCAGGGCCTCGGGGCGGACGTCGCGCTGGGTCGCGATGACCTCGCGGGCCCGGTCGGTGGCGTCCCAGACGTTCCACAGCAGCACGCCGGCGACGCGGTCGGGCTCGGCGTCGTCGAGGTAGTACACGACGCCCGCGCCGAAGCCGTCCTCGTGCCAGTCCTCGACGGTGGTCAGCGACGCGTCCAGGCGGCCGACGGCCTCGTAGCCGAGGTCGAACAGGTCGGAGTAGAAGAACGGCGTGTGCGTGTACGGCTCGTCCGCGCCCGCGAGGTTGCGGCCCGCCTGGGTACCCATGGTGGTGGCGTTGTCGACGTGCTCGACGCGGCGGCGCCCGAGGATCCGGTCGGGGTACTGCGCGGCGTCCCCGGCGGCCCAGACGTGGGGGTCGTCGGTGCGCAGGTGCTCGTCCACCAGCACGCCGTCGTCCACGGCGAGCCCGGCGCCCCCGGCAAGCGACGTGTCGACCTCGATGCCGGTGCCCACCACCACGGCGTCGGCCGCGAGCACGCGGCCGTCGTCCAGGGTGACCGTGACGCCGTCGGCACCCGACTCCGTGCCGGTCACGCGGGTGCCGCCGACCAGCGTCACCCCGGCGTCCGCGAACCGGCGCTGCACGTGCGCGGCGAGGTGCGCGGGGAACGTGTGCCCGGTCAGCGTCTCCTGCGGGAACACGAGGGTGACCCGGGTGTCGTTCTGCACCAGCCCGGCGGCGAGCTCGGTGCCGATGTACCCGCCGCCCACGACGACCACGTGCCGGTCGCCGCCCGCGAGGTCGCGCAGCCGCTCGTAGTCCCGCACGGTCCGGAAGTACACGACCCGGCCGGACGGCTCGACGCCGTCGACCCGGCGGGGCTCCCCGCTGGTCGCGAGCAGCAGCGCGCCGTACCCGAGCGTCAGCCCGGCGTCGGTGGTCACGGTGCGGGCCTCGCGGTCCAGGCCCACGACGGACTCGCCGAGCAGCAGCTCCGCGCCGGTGTCGTCGGCGGTGGGCAGCCAGACCTGGTCGAACGCGAAGTCCGGGTCGGTCCACAGCTTCTTGCTCAGCGCGGGCCGGGTCACCGGGCCGGTGGGCTCGCGCCCGATCAGCAGGATCGTGCCGTCCGGGTCCACCTCGCGGATGCCGTGCGCGGCGGCGTCACCCGCCATGCCCGCACCGACGATGACGTAGTCGTAGCTCTCCCGCACCGTGCCTCCTCGTCGCGCGCCCCTGCCCCTTCACCCTCGCGCGGGTGCACGCAGACCGCACCCCGGGCGGCCCGGTCCGCACAGAACGCTCACACCCGCCGCGTCGCCCCGGTCCAGCGCCGCCGAAAGGTCAGCAGGTGCGGGGTTCGCGACCCCGCATCCCGCACCTCGTGACCGTTCGGTGTGGGACTGGGGCGGTGGGCGGCGGGTGGGGCGGGGCGCGTCAGTCCGGGAGGGTGCCCGCCACGACGCGACCGCGCGAGACGACGGCGACGATGTTCTCGGTGCGCAGCGCGTCCACGTCCTCCCACGGGCGGCCGCGCAGCACGACGAAGTCGCTGCCGAGGCCGGGACGCAGGCGCCCGGTGACGTCGCCGAGCCGGATCGCGTCGGCGGCGTCGGAGGTCGCGGCGGCGAGCGTGCGCTCGGCGGTCCAGCCGAACATCGCGGCCATCGTGCGCACCTCCTCCATCTGGTCGCCGAAGCCGACGAACTGCCCGGACGCGTCCGTGCCGAGCACGAACCGCACGCCCGCCTCGGCGGCGCGCGCGAACCCGGCGTCGCGCAGGGCGACGACGTCGCGCGCCTTCTCCTGGGCCTCGGCGGAGACCGGGCGGCGGCCCTCGGCGATGATGTCGTTGATCAGCAGGGTCGGGGCGACGGGCAGGTTCCGCTCGACCAGGGCGGCAAGGTGCCGCTCCAGGATCGCGGTGCCGTGCTCGATCGAGTCGACGCCCTCCTCCAGCGCGATGTCCAGGCCGTCGGCGGTGTGCGTGTGCGCCGCGACCAGCATGCCGAGCGCGTGCGCCTCGTCGACGGTGGTGCGGATCTCCTCACGGGTCTGGTTGCGCCAGCCGACCTTGTCGCCCATGGAGAGCACGCCGCCGGAGGTGTAGACCTTCACGCCCGCCGCGCCGGAGCGCGCCCACGTGCGGACGAGCTTGCGGCACTCGTCGGGGGTGTCGGCGGTCGGCGGGCGGTGCGCGTAGTGCGGCGGGACGAACAGGTCGCCGTGCCCGGCGGTCATGCCGACCTGACCGTGCGACAGCAGGCGCGGGCCGACGAGCACGCCGGTCTCGAACGCGCGACCGACCGCGAGCTGGATCGAGTCGGCGGCGAGGTCGCGCAGGGTGGTGACACCGCCGCGGGCGCAGCGCAGGGCGTTCGCGGCGACGTGCAGCGACCGCTCCTCCGGCGGGGTGATCAGCGGCCACGTCGAGGCGTCCTTGGCGGGCTCGCCCGCCGGGTAGCCGAGGTGCACGTGCGTGTCGACCAGGCCCGGGACCACGCTGAGGTCGGTGCGGCGCGCGGGCGCCTCCTCGACGGCGAGGATCCGGTCGCCGGACCACACCAGGCGGGCGGGGCCGACCTCGCGCTCGCCGTCCCACAGCGGGAGGCCGTCGAGGACGTGCTCGGTGGTCGTGGTGCTCATGCGCGGGTCCTTCGTCGGTGCGGGTGGTGCAGGTGGCGCGGGCGCGGGTGCGCTCAGAGCCGGGGGGTGATCTCGCCGACCACGACGTCGTCCTCGACCAGCGGGATGTGCCGCCAGCGGTCGAACGCGCCGCACGGGTGGCTGATGCCGAACCGGAGCACCGTACCCGGGGCGGGGGCGACGCCGGACGGCACCCGCAGGAACGCGTGGTGGTCGTTGACGCCCGTCACCTCCCACCCGGTGACGTCGAGGTCGTGCGCGCCGTCGGGCGCGGGCACGGCGCCGAGCACGACGGGCAGCCGGTCGTCGGTGGGCGCCTCGCGGCGGCCGAACCCGACGAGCACGCGTCCGTCCTCGGGGACGGAGAGCACGGACGCGCGCAGCTCGAACGCGGGCCGCAGCGCGGCGTTCCCGCGGTCGGCCCCGAGGGGCGACGTCCGCCGGTAGACGCCGTGGTCGTGCGTGATGTAGCAGCCGGACCGCAGCACGGTCGTGACGGGCACGTCCCACATCGCGGGGCCGAGCTCGCGCACCACGAGGTCGAAGTAGGACGACCCGCCCGCGGTGACGACGGGCACCCCGGCGACGAGGCCCTGGTCCGTGAGCGCGGTGACGAAGCCGCGCACGCGCTCCAGCAGCTCGGCGGCGCCGGGCGGGGCGGCGGGGTCGTCACCGACGGGCATCAGGCCCTCGAACGCGGCCACGCCGGCGAGCCGGACGTGCTCGGACGCCGCGACCCGGCGGGCCAGCGCGAGCGCCGCGACGTCGTCGCGCATCCCGGTGCGGCCGCCGGCGAACCCGAGCTCGAGCAGCAGCGGCAGCGGACGGTCGGGGCGGTGCGGGGCGAGCTCGCGCAGCAGCAGGTCGAGGCCCGCCTCGGAGTCGACGTAGCAGAGGTACTCGGTGGCGGAGTCCGCCGCGAGCAGGTGCTCGGCCACCCACGCGATGCTCGCGGGGTCGACCAGCACGTTGGCGTGCAGCACCCGGCCGACGCCCCAGGACGCGAGCGTGCGCACCTGGGCGGGCGTGGCGGCGGTGAACCCCCACGCCCCGGCGTCGGTCTGCCGGCGCACCAGGTCGCGCGACATGTGGGTCTTGGCGTGCGGGGCGAGCTGCACCCCGGCGGCGCGCACCCAGTCGGCCATGGTCCGGACGTTGTGCTCGATCGCGTCGTCGTGCAGCAGCATCACCGGCAGCTCGAGGTCGCCCAGCCCCGCACCGGCGGCGGGCGCGTCGGCGGCCCCGCGGGCGGCGTGCCGCCCCCGGCCGCTCACGCGACGACCCCGGCCGTGCGGGCGTCCACCGG
>NZ_RFFI01000124.1 GCF_003696205.1 Cellulomonas triticagri | reverse complement strand
GACGGGTGCGGGCGCGCCGCGTCCCTCCCCGGCGGCGACGGGACCCGGTGCCGGCACCCACGGCCCCGGCCCCGGCCCCGGTCTCACCGGTGCCGCGCTGCGGGCGCGCGCGGCGGCGTTCCCGCAGACGTCGTTCCGCGAGGGCTACGACATCGACCAGGTCGACGCGTACGTGGCTCAGCTCGCCGCGGTGCTGGACGGCAGCAGCCCGCCGGTCACCGCCGACGAGGTGCTGCACGCCCGGTTCGGGTACACGAAGTTCCGCGCGGGCTACGACCAGGACGCGGTGGACGACCTGCTCGACGAGGTCGCCACGACGCTGCGGCGGGGCTGACGCGACGGTGACCGACGGCGGGCGCGACGCACCCCGGCCGGACCCGGTTCGCGTGCTCGGCGTGGACGCGTGCCGCGCCGGGTGGGTCGGCGTCGTGCTCGACGGCGCCCCGGCCGACGGGCCCCCGGTCGTCCGCGTCGCGCGGACGCTCGCCGACCTCGTCACGGCCACGGGTGGCGCGTTCGCGGTGGTCGGCGTGGACATCCCGATCGGCCTGGCGGACTCGGGGCGCCGCGAGGCCGACGTGCTCGCCCGCCGGGCGGTCGGCCCGCTGCGGTCCTCGGTGTTCCTGACTCCGGTCCGCGCCGCGGTCGAGGCCCCGGACCACGCCACCGCCGTCGCGCTGAACCGGGAACGCGCGGGCGAGGGGGTCTCGATCCAGGCGTTCGGGCTGCGGCACCGGATCCTCGAGACGGAGCGGTACGCCGCGACCGCCCCGCACCCGGTGGTCGAGGTGCACCCGGAGGTGGTGTTCGCCCACCTGCACGGCGCCCCGCTGACCGTCCGGAAGAAGACCTGGTCGGGGGCGGCGCTGCGGCACCGCTTGCTGGCCGAGCACGGCATCGACCTGTCCGGCGACCTGGGACTCGCCGGGTGGGACGTGGCGGTGGACGACGTGCTCGACGCCGCCGCGGTCGCGTGGACCGCCCTGCGCGTCGCCCGCGGGAAGGCCCGCAGCCTCCCGGACCCCCCGGAGCCGATGCCCGACGGGTGCGCGGCGGCGGTCTGGTTCTAGCCCGCCCCTCCCCCGCGGACCTGGGCGCGAAGGCGAGCAGGGACGGCGAGAGCGCGCGCGGGAGCGCGGGGGGGCGGGCAGGGGTGCGGGGCGGTGGGCAGCGCGCGCGGGCAACCCGCGAGGGTGGGTCAGCGCAGGATCTCGACCAGGGCGACCCAGGAGAAGACGACGGCGCCGACCAGGGCGGTCAGGGTGCCGATCGCGACCGCGACGAGCCCGCCGCGCACGTCGGCCGCCAGCAGCACGCCACCGACGAAGAACGCCAGGACCGGCAGCACCAGCAGCCCGGCGCGCAGGGCCTCGGCCGCCACCCCGACGGTGCCGCCGCGCCCGTCCGCGTCGTGCGCCCCGTCCGGACCCGCGACCAGCAGGTACCGGATCGCGACGGCGGTGACCGCCCCGGCCAGCACCGCCCCGACGAGCACGACCGCGCCGAACCCCGGCAGCGACAGCCCCGGGACCAGCGCCACGCAGGCGAGCACGACCCCGAGCACCACCGACGCGATGGCGGCGGCCGCCCGGGCGGCGAGACCGCGCGACCCGGCGATCTGCCGCACGTTCACCGACAGGGCGACGACGAGCAGCCCGCCGAGCGCACCCCCGGTGCCCGCGACGGCGACGTGGAAGTCCGTCCAGGCGGACAGGGCGTCGCGCACGCCGTCCACGCTGCGCGCCGCGCACCGGGCGCGCATCGCCCGCCCGGGGTGAACGGGCTCAGTGCACGGACTTCAGGCCGACGACCCCGCCGACGATCATCGTGAGGAACACGATCTTCAGCAGCGACACCGGCTCGGTGCCGGTCGTCATCGCGTAGACGACCGTGAGCACGGCCCCGATGCCGACCCACACCGCGTACGCGGTCCCGACGGGCAGGTCGCGCATGGCGTAGGCGAGACCGCCCATGCTCGCGATCAGCGCCACGGCGAACACGACGGACGGCACGAGGCGGCTGAACCCCTCGGACTTGCCCAGTGCGGTCGCCCAGACGGCCTCGAGGACGCCGGACAGCACGAGCACGATCCAGGACATGACGGTCTCCCTCGGGCCGTCTTGTCGCACACCGGGTACGGCACCCCTCGTCCGGGAGACCACTGGGCCTCTTCGTCCAGGTTCGCACCAGGATCGTCCCCGTGGCAACCACGGTGGTGGACATCACCAGTGCGCCCCCGTGCCGGTGCGGCGCACCCGTCGCGCAAAACGCGAGACCATGGCTGCCATGCCCGTCACCGAGCCCGCACCGCGCCCGGCGCAGGGCCGCCGCCACGACCCCGGTCGCCGCGACCGCATCATCGACGCCTGCATCGACGTGATCGCCGAGGACGGCGTCGACGGGACCTCGCACCGCCGGGTCGCCGCCGCCGCGGACGTCCCGCTGGGGTCGATGACGTACCACTTCGACGGTCGGGACGACCTGCTGCACGCGGCGTTCGAGCGGTACTCGCACGAGGTCAGCGACCGGTTCGTGGCCCGCCTCGACCAGGTCCCCGCGGGCGACCGGGAGGCCGGGGTCCGCGCGGTCGTCGCGATCGTCACCCAGGACGTGTTCCCGTCGCGGCGCGACCTGGTGCTGACCCACGAGCTCTACACGCTGGCCGCCCGGGACCCGGCGTTCCGGTCGCTGACCAACGCGTGGATGCGGCGCAGCCGGGCGGCGCTGGAGCGCTGCTTCGACCCGGCGACGGCGCGGGTGCTGGACGCCCTGATCGAGGGCATCACCATCCACCGGGCGCTCGACACCGAGGCCCCGGACGACTCGGACGTGGACCTCGCCGTGCGGCGGCTCGCGGGGCTCTGAGCCCCCGCCTCGCTCCGGCGCCTGGGTGCTAGCACCCCCCGCACCGCGTCTCACCTCCTGACCTGCTCAGACGCCCCTCCGCGCCGCCGATCGGGCGGCTGCCTGGAGGAGACCGGGCGCCGGGTCGCCCACGCGGGCGCCCGTGGGCGAGCGAGACGACGGAGCACCATGCGCCAGACCACCAGCACGCGCGGACCGGGGACGTGGGTGCGGCGCGCCGCTGCCGCGATCGGTGTCGCCGCGATCGGCACGACGACCCTCGTGGCGGGTGCCGTCCCGGCGCTCGCCGAGCCGGAGGTCATCTCGTACTCGATCGCCGGCGACACGCTGACGCTGACCTGCGCAGCGGACCTCGGCGGCTCGCCGAACCCGCTGTGGGTGCTCGACTACGCGGACTGGGACATCACCAACGGCTGGGACGGGACATCCGTCAAGGCACGCAGCGCCGGGGTGGCGCCGAACTACCCGATCGACATCAGCCCGCTCGCGGGGGGCACGTACAACATCTTCGCGCGCTGCATCTACAAGCCCACGTGGCAGGGCAACACCGGCGGGACGACGCCCTACATCGTCAGCGACCAGTTCGAGTACCTCAAGGCCCCGTCGGCCGTGCGCGGGCTGTCCGCGACGCCGCGGGTGGGTGCGATCGACCTCACCTGGTCGCCGCCGGACCACGACAGCGGCCTGGGCGTGACCTACCTGATCACCAGCGACCGCGGCCTGTCGACGTCCACCACCGACCTGTCGTTCACCGACACGACGGTGCCGGTGGGCACCACGGTGACGTACACGGTGACCCCGCAGAACAGCGCCGGGACCGGCACCGGGACTCCCGCGACCGCCACGGCGATCGGCAGCACACCGATCCTCGACCTGGCGCCGACGGACGAGATCAAGGTCGGCGTCTCCCCGTCGTTCGACGCCTGGGTCTCGTTGGAGAACACCTACGCCGAGGGCTCCGTGCGGCTGCTGGTGGGTGGAACGCCCGTGAGCACCTGGCAGCCGCTGGTGGCGGGGTACGCCCGCCTGGACGCAGCGGCCCCGACGCAGGGCGGTCCGATCACCTACACGCTGCAGTTCCTCGACCCGGACAACCGGGAGTTCACGCTGGACCGGTCGTACCACGTCGCCTCGGCCCCGCCGGTCGACGGCGGCGACGGCGACGGCGACCCCACGCCGAACCCCAACCCCAACCCGAACCCCAACCCGACGAACCCCACGCCCACCCCCACCCCGGACCCCGCGCCCGTCACCCCCGACGTCTCCGTTCCCGGCACCGTGACGACGACGGTCGGCACCCCGGTGCAGGTCCGCGTGGCCCTGCCGTCCGCGAAGGGCCCGCGCCCGACGACGCTCGTCGTCACCTCGGGCGGCCGCACCCTGACCACCGTGACGGTCCCCGCGACGGGTGACCTGGTCGTGGACCTCGGCGTCCTGCCGCCCGGGACGCACGCACTGACCTTCGCCACCCCGGCGTCCGCCGGGCTGCGCGCCTGGTCCGCGCCGGTGTCCGTGTCGGTGACCGGAGAGCCCCCGGCCACGGCGGGTGCCCCGACGGCCCGCCTCGCGGGGTCGACGTCCAGCGCGGCGCCCGGCACGGAGATCGAGCTCGTCGCCCGGGACTTCCAGCCCGGCGAGACCGTGGTGTTCTTCCTGCACTCGGAGCCCGTGCTGCTCGGCACCGCGGTCGCGGACGCCGACGGCGTGGCCCGGCTGACGGTCGCGCTGCCGACGGACGTCCCGGCGGGTGACCACCACGTGCGCGCCACGGGTGGCACCTCGGGCCGCTCCGCCGAGATCGCCCTGGCGATCGGCACGGCGACGCCGGTCGCGAACCCGGTGGCGGCCCCGGCGGCCACCGAGCTCGCCACCACCGGCAGCAGCACCGCCGCGCTGGTCGCGGCGCAGGCGCTGCTGCTCGGCGGCGGCGCGCTGCTCCTCGTGGCGCGGCGGCGCCTGGCGGCGGGTCGCTGACCCGACGCCACCCCAGACCCCGACGCCCCCGTCGGCACCGCGGATCGGTGCCGGCGGGGGCGTCGGTCGTGGGAGGTCCGCGAGCAAGGGGGTCCTGACAGGGCCTGCCTGACCGGCCCTCGCGGCGCGACACGGCCGCCCGGCGCGGGGCAGGGTGGAGACATCCCCACCACGAGCTCCCGAGGAGGAGATCCTTGCGCGCCACCTTCATGCACGGTGCCGGTGACGTCCGGGTCGGCCAGGCCGCCGACCCGACGATCCAGGCGCCGACCGACGCGATCGTCCGCACCGTCCGGGCGTGCGTCTGCGGGTCCGACCTGCACCCGTACCACTCGATGCCCGCCTCCGAGCACGGGCAGTCGATGGGCCACGAGCTCATCGGCGTGGTCGAGGAGACGGGCTCGGCCGTCACGAGCGTCCGGCCCGGCGACTTCGTCGTGGTGCCGTTCGCGTACAGCGACAACACCTGCCCGATCTGCCGCGACGGCTTCCAGACGGCGTGCCCGCACGGCGGGTTCTACGCCACCCCCGACGTGCCCGGCCTGCAGGCCGAGTACGCCCGTATCCCGCAGGCCGACGGCACGCTCGTCGTCGTCCCGGACGTCGACCCGGCCACCGCCGACGACGCCCTGCTCGCGTCGCTGCTCACCCTGTCCGACGTGTACCTGACCGGGTACCACGCCGCGTTCATGGGCAAGGTCGCGCCGGGCAAGACCGTGACCGTGGTCGGTGACGGCGCGGTGGGCCTGTCCGCCGTGCTCGCCGCCCGCCAGCTCGGCGCGGAGCGCATCGTCCTCATGGGTCGGCACACCGACCGCACCGACCTGGGCCGGGCCTTCGGCGCGACCGACGTGGTCGCGGCGCGCGGCGCGGAGGGCGTGCAGGAGGTGCTCGACCTGACCGGAGGCGAGGGCGCGCACGTCGTGCTGGAGGCCGTCGGCCACATGCCCGCCTACGAGCAGTCCTACGGCGTGGTCCGCGCGGGCGGCGTCATCTCCCGCGTCGGCGTCCCGCAGTACGAGGACGCCCCCGTGGGGTTCGGCTCGCTGTTCGGCAAGAACGTCACGCTCACCGGCGGCCCCGCCCCGGTGCGCGCGTACCTGGAGGACGCGATCGGCCAGGTGCTGCGCGGCGAGATCGACCCCGGCCGGGTCTTCGACCGGGTGCTGCCGCTGGACGAGGCGGCCGAGGGCTACCGGGCCATGGACGCCCGCGAGGCGCTCAAGGTGATGCTCCGGCCGTGAGCGCACCGTCGGCCGGGCACGTGCGTGCCCGGCCGACGGCCGCGCTCAGCCGCCCGACCTCGCCGCCGCGGCCCGCGCACGCAGCCCGAGCAGCACGTCGACGACCAGGAAGACCACGAGGGTCAGCCCCATCAGCGGCAGCAGCACCCCGAGGAGCGCCGCCGCGGCGAACACCGCGACCCGTCCCCACCACGGCACCGCGGTGAGCGCTCCTCGCGCCGGTGCGTCCCCGGGCCGGCCTCGCGTCGGACGTCGGCGCCACCACATCTGGTAGCCCCACAGCACCATCGCCGCGATCCCGGTCGCGAGCGCGGCGAGCACCAGCTGGTTGGGCAGCCCGAACATCGAGCCCATGTGCAGGTCGATGCCCCACCGGGCCAGCTTCGCGACCAGCCCGAAGTCCGCGAAGTCGACGCGGTCGGTGACCGTCATCGTGCGGCCGTCGACCGCGACCGCGTCCACCTCCGTCGGGAAGCTGCGCTGGATCTCCTGCACGACCCACGCCGTGCCGGGCTCGGCGGGCGGCTTGATCTCCACCTGCCCGGTGTTCACGTTCACCTCGCGGGCGACCGCGAGCACGGAGTCGAACGCCCCGGGGGCGTAGTCGACGCCGTCCCCCTCGGCCCCGGCGCCACCGCCGTGCCCGTGGTGCCCGGCGTGCTCGTCGACGACGGCCGGTGCCCCGTCCAGCGTGGTGCCGACCGCCGGGGTGCCCCAGCCGAGAGCCGCCCGCAGGTCCCCGACGTTCGCGCCCGCGTACGTGGACCAGGTGATGCCGGTCGCCGACAGGAACAGCGCGCCCGCCATGACCCAGATGCCGATCCCCAGGTGCCGGCTGCGGGTCCGCGCGTAGGAGGTGCCCCCGCTGCCGGGCCGCAGCATCTGCCGACGGGCCTTCGCGCGACCGCGGGTCCGGCGGAGCTGGATCAGCCACATGACCAGCCCGGACAGGGCGACGACCCCGAGCCAGGACGCGGCGAGCTCGCTGTACAGCCGGCCGGGCTCGCCGAGGTGCAGGTTGCGGTGCAGGTAGTCGACCCAGGTGCGCAGCGGCAGCGCCCCGCTGGTGCCGTAGGCGGTGAGGTCGCCCTGCACCTCGGCGGTGCCCGGGTCGACGAACACGGCGCGCGTCTCGCTGGGCCCCAGGTCCTCGCCCTCGAACATCACCCGGGTCGTGCTCCCGGGCTCCGGCGCCGGACGGACCGCGAGCAGCGTCGGTCCGTCACCGACGTGCGCCCGGGCGGCGACGACCTGGTCGGCCAGCGGCAGCGGCACGCCGTCCCCGGACGCGGCGGTGAGCTCGTCGGCGTACACCGCCCGCTCGATCTGCGGGGTCAGCGCGTAGAGCGCACCGCTCAGCGCGGCGACGAGGATGAACGGTCCGACGAAGACGCCGGCGTAGAAGTGCAGGCGCAGCAGGAGCGGTCCGAGCCACCCGCGTCGCGGCGGCGTGGACCCGGACGGCGGCGGCGCCGTGGTCGTGGGAGACGTCGTCGTCATCATGTCCTCCGGTTCGGAGCCGGTCGCGTCCCGGACGGGTCGCGGTCGGCGAGGTCCTGCAGGTAGGCGTTGTACCGGTGCAGCTCGGCGTCGCCGTCCCGGTCGGCCTGCCGGTCGGTGCGGCGCGCGCGCCGCTCGTCGTCCCGCGCCCACTGCACGGCGACCACGAGCGCGGCGATCACGACGGGCAGCTCGCCCGCCCCCCAGGCGATGGAGCCGCCGATCGCCTGGTCCGCGAGCAGCGCGGCCGTGTCGGCGCCGCCGAGCGCCGCCCACCACCCCGCGCCGAGCACCTCGGTCGACCCCATGACCGCCACACCGAAGAAGGCGTGGAACGCCATGGTGGCCAGCAGCGTGACGAGCCGGATCGGGTACGACGCGCGGTCGGGCCCGGGGTCCACGCCGACGAGCACCCAGAAGAACAGGTAGCCCGAGAGCAGGAAGTGCACCTGCATCAGCAGGTGGCCGGGGTGCTCGAACAGCGCGTACTCGAACCAGCCGGTGTAGTAGAACGCGACCAGGCTGCCCGCGAAGACCGTGCCCGCGACCGCGGGTCGGGACAGCACGGCGAGGTAGCGCGAGTGCACCACCAGCAGCAGCCACTCGCGCGGCCCCCGGCTGGCGTCGTCGCGCGCCGGCAGCGCCCGGAGCGCGAGCAGCACGGGAGCGCCGAGGGCGAGCGGCAGCGGGACGTACATCATCAGCCCCATGTGCAGGATCATGTGCGTGCTGAAGTGCACGGACCCGTAGACGTTGGGCCCGCCGCTGGTGACCCAGGCGAGCAGCACGCAGCCGAGCAGCCAGGCGGCGGTGCGACCCGGCGGCCACGCGTCCCCGCGCCGACGCAGGCGCCGGACACCGGCGAGGTAGAGCCCCGCGAGCACCACGGAGCCGGCGAGGAACAGCCAGTCGGGCTCGAACCCCGTGAGGTAGGTCCGCACCGAGACCTCGGGCGGGTACGGGAAGCCGAGCAGGGCGTGCCGGGGGTCCCAGGTGACGGGGGTCTGCGGCACCGGGGGTGCGCTGCGGGACAGCGCGACCGACAGGCCGAAGGTCACCGCCATGAGCACGACCTCGGCGAGCGCGAGCCGGGTGAAGGCCCGGCCGCCGCCGGGTCCGTCGAGCCGCGGGATCGCGGCCCGGCGCTGCGCCAGCCCCGCGATGCCGAGCGCGGTGATCGCCGCGATCTTGAGCAGCAGCAGGACGCCGTACCCGGTGCTGATCAGGTCTTCCGGGCGCGAGACGCGCAGCAGCGCGTTGACCACGCCCGAGAAACCGGCACCGGCCAGGCACCACGCGGCGAGCACCGAGTACCGGCGCACGACGGGGCCGAGGCACCCGCGCAGCCGCGGGCGCAGCAGCACCAGGGCGACCAGCCCGCCGAGCCACACGCACACGGCGACCAGGTGCACGGCCAGGGAGTTGACGGCGTTGCGGTGGTCGTCGGCCCCCGCCGCGTGCCCCGAGAGGGCGACGGGCAGCAGCGCGGCGACCGCGAGGGCGCACGCCACGCCGACCCACGTGACCCGACGCGCGAGCAGCGCGACGACGAGCGTCGCCGCGACCAGGAGCAGCGACACCGACAGGTACTGCCCGAGGTCGATGGCGGTCGCGTAGTAGAGCACCTGCCGCGCGGTGCCCGGGGCGGACAGCGGGGTGCCCATCGAGTTGGCCGCCGTGAGGACGATGACGGCCGCCGCCGCGGTGAACCACACCGCGGCCGCGCGGGCGCCCCAGCGCACGGCGGTCCACTGGGCGTACGAGACGACGCCCCGCACCGCGTCCTGCCCGGGCAGCACCCCGGCCGCCAGCACGAGCAGCCCGATGGTCAGCGCCGCGGACAGGTCGTGGACGACCCGGGCGACGGGCAGCCCGTAGCGCACGACGTCCCCCGGGTCGAGCAGCACGGACGGCGCGAGCTCGCCGGTGCTGGCCAGGCCCGTGAGGCAGGCGGCCACGGCGAGCGGCAGCGCCACGAGCAGCACCGCCTCCGTGCGGGTGACGCGGGGGAAGGTGAACGGCGCGGGAGCCTCGTCGGCCGCCGCCGCGGGAGCGGGTGCCCGGCTCACGCGAGGATCGTCTCGCCGACGTACCCGCCCTCGGCGCACCCGGGCGGGATCGCGAACACCGCGGAGCCGACCGGCGTCGTCCACTCGTTCAGCAGGTCGAGCTCGTCCAGCCGCCGCTGCAGCGGCACGAACTGCGCGTCGACGTCGGCCTGGTACGAGACGAACAGCAGGCCCGAGCTCGACACCCGGTCGCCGCTTGGTGCGTCGTCGTAGTTGTACCCCCGGCGGAAGATCCGCTGCGACGTGTCCTCCGAGCGGGCGCGTCGCATGTGCGAGAACTCCGGGATGACCGGGAACCCGATGCGGCTCGTGGCGGTGAAGTCCGGCTCGTCGTGCTCGTGGGTCCCCGTGAGCGGCGCGCCGTTCGACAGGTACCGGCCGACGGACTGCTCGCGGCCGCCGCGGTCCAGCCGGTCCCACTTGTCGAGGTCCATGTGGATGCGGCGCAGCACGAGGCTGGTGCCGCCGGCGAGCCAGCCGTCGCGCACCCACACGAGGTCCTCGAAGTCGGGGGTCCCGGGCTCGAGGTTCACCGTGCCGTCGATCTGGCCGAACAGGTTGCGCATCGTCGTGCCGGACGCCTCCGATCCCCGGGCGCGCCGGAAACCCGCCTGGGTCCAGCGCACGGTCGCGAACGACCGGGTGTCCTTGAGCAGCATGCGCTGGGCGTGCGCGACCGTCATCGGGTCGTCCGAGGCGATCTGCAGCAGCAGGTCGCCGTCCGACCACGCCGGGTCGAGGCGGTCGATCGTGAACGGCGGCAGCGGCCGCAGCCACGAGGGCGCGGCATCCGACCCGGTGGCCGCGCGGCGCACCAGCTCCGGGCCGAAGCCGAACGTGACGGTCAGGTGGGCCGGGACGACGGCGAGCTCGGGCTCGGAGTCGGCGAGCGCGGCGACCCCCTGGGTGAGCCGGGCCGCGTCGTCGGACAGCAGCTGCATCAGGCGCCGCAGGGCGTCGCGGTCGGTGCCGTCGAGCAGGTCCAGCGCCACCAGGCTGACGTGCGCCTGGGGCGCGGTGGCCACCCCGGCCTGGTGCGCGCCGTGGAAGGGCACGGTGCCGGCGCCCGCGAGGGGCTCCGGTGCCGGGTCCGCCGCCGGGCGCTCACCGGGGCGGGTCAGGGCGTCGGCGCCGACCGCCGCGGCGGCACCGACGCCGGCGACGGCCCCTCCAAGGAGGAGCTGTCGCCGGGTCGGCCCTCCGGGACGACGACGAGGGGTGTCGGTCACTGGTCGCCCATGTCCATCTCGCCGCCCATGTCCATGCCCTCGTGACCCTCGCCCTCGGCGTAGGTCTCGTTGGCCCCGGAGTAGTCCTTGGCCGGGGCGGTGAAGTCCAGCGTCGAGTCGTCGGCGAAGGTCAGGGTGAACGTGACCTCGTCGCCCGCGACGACCGGCTCGACGAGGTCCATGAGCATGAGGTGGTTCGCGCCCGGCTCGAGCGGGAGGGACTGCCCGGCGGCGATCGTGAAGCCGCCGTCCTTCTCGCGCATCAGCATCTCGCCGGTCTCGTTCTCGACCGTCTCGTGCAGCTCCATCGCGGTGGAGGCCGGGGACCCGACGGAGACGACGGTGACGTCGGCGTCGCCGGTGTTCTCGATCAGGCCGAAGGCCGCGGACATGCCGGTCTCGGCGGACTTGACCCACGCGTCGGTGACCGTCACCGACTCGGCCTCGGTGGCCGTGGTGGCGGGGGTGGTGGCGGGGTCCTCGGCCTGGGCGTCCGCGGTGCAGCCGGCGAGGGCCAGGGCGGACAGCAGGGCGAGGGCGGGCAGGGTCAGGCGGGTACGCATCAGGTGGTTCTGCTCTCTGGAGAAGGAGGGAAGTCGTGAGGTGGGGGGGACGTCAGGACGTCGCCGCGCGGCGCCGGCGGACCAGGCCGACCAGCAGGTACAGACCGAGGGCCAGCACCGCACCGCCCGCCGCGACCGCGACGGTGCGCCACGGCGACGCCGCGGCGGGTGCCGACACCTCGGTGCCGGTCGCGGCGTCGGCCGGGTCTGCCGTGTCCGCGGCGCCCGCAGGCGCGGCGGAGCCGCTCGCCGGCGTCGTCGGGTCGGGCGCCGGTACGACGTCCCCGACCGTGAACGGCACCAGGCCGGTGATCGGGTGGCCGTCCGAGGACACCACCCGCCACCGGACCTCGTAGGCCCCGTCCGGCATGGCCGGGTCCAGCGGGACGGTCACGGACGGTCCGTCCATGACCGGCTCACCGGTCTGCCAGGTGCCGCCGGACCGGTCGGCGACGACGACAGCGGCCCCGAACGTGAGCACGTCAGCGTTGTAGTCGAGCCGGACGTGGTCCGGTGCGACGTCCAGCGCGGCATCGGCCGCGGGTGCGCTGCCGATCAGCTCGTCGTGGGCCGCCGCAGCGGTCGCGGTGGACAGCAGCAGGAGCCCGGCCAGGGCCGGACCCGCCGCGAGGCGCGCCAGGGCGCGCCGGGGTGCACAAGACATGCGGGGTCCTCGGGTGGCGGGCCGCGCCGGGGAGCGCCCGCACCCACGACGGGTCCGGGCGCACGACACGGCGGCGGACGCCGGCGCACGGCGGGCGGGTGCCCGTGCGCGGCGGCGCGACGT
>NZ_RFFI01000123.1 GCF_003696205.1 Cellulomonas triticagri | reverse complement strand
CGCCCGCCGCCCCACCGCCCGCCGCCCCACCGCCCGCCGCCCCACCGCCCGCCGCCCGCCGTCCTGCCGCCCTGGCGTGTCGGGGCGTGCGGGCACGTGGTCATCCGGGTCTGCGGCCGTCACCCGGTCCTCACGCCGACGTCGTCACCCCGGGGTCGTGGTGCCGGGTGACCGGGAACGGCAGGTCCAGCTCCTCCAGGGTGGTGAGGTCCGGCAGGTGGTGCACCCCGGCGGGGGCGTGCGCCGCGAGGGCCGCGGCGTGGGCGGCGAGGACGCCGGTGGCGTGCGACTGCCCGGTGCCGGTCGCGGTGAGGTGCGGCCCGGCCGCGTCGCGGACCTGGAGCACCCAGTCCTCGCTGCCGGGCAGGTGCGCCCGCCCGGCGAGCCGCCCGATCGGCGGGGCCCAGGTCAGCAGGGCGAGCGCGGTGGTCGCGAACCGGGTGTCGGTGCCGAAGTAGGTGCGGACCGGCCGCCCGAGGGTGCGGGTGAGGGTGTGCTGGTCGCTGAAGTCCGCACGGTGGAGGCGACGGCGCCCGCCGGGCAGGTCGAAGGTCGCCCCGCGGGTGTAGTTGCGGACGGTCGCGCCCGCCGGCCCCACGGTGTCGGGGTAGCGGCGGCCGAGCAGGCCGAGGCTCCAGGCGGTCGCGGCGGCACCGTGCGCCTCCCCGGCGCCGAGCACCACCGCCAGGTCGAGGGGCCCGGTCGCGTCCGGGGCGTCCCGCACCGCGGCGTGGGCGAGGAGGTTGGTGAGGCCCGGGGCGATGCCGACGCTGAGCACCACCGGGGCGTCGACGGCGAGGCGTTCGACGCGCTCGAGGTACGCCCCGGTCGCGCTGATGTCGACGAAGGCGGCGCCGGCCCGGGTGACGGCGGTGACGAGGTGGGCGTCCTCGGCCCCGGCGGCGTTCACGACGACGTCGACCTCGGCCGCGGCGGACGCGACGGCGGGCAGGTCGGTCAGATCGAGGCGCAGGTCGGCGCGGGTGGCGTCGCGGCCCGCGGTGACCGGGTGGTGCCCGAGCGCCCGGAGGGTGGTGACCGCGTGGCGGCCCACGGCGCCGTAGCCGCCGAGGACGAGGACGCGCAGCGGCGTGCGGGGGTCGGGGTGCGTCACGGGTACTCCTGAGGTCGTAAGTCGAACATGCGTGTTCGGGATAGTATGACCCCTGTGAGTACCGGTCCCGATCCCGCGTCGTCGATCTCACCCGCCGACGGGCGTGCCGGGCGCCCCGCCCCGCGCGCCGACGCCCGCCGCAACCGCGAGGCGGTGATGGACGCCGCGCTGCGCCTGTTCCGCACGGACCCCACGGCCACGGTGGCCCAGGTCGCGCAGGCGGCGGGAGTCGGGCGGGTGACGCTCTACGGGCACTACCCGACCCGGGAGGCGTTGGTCGGGGCGGCGCTCTCGACGGCGGTGGCGCGGGCCGAGCGGGCGATGGCGGAGGCCGCGGTGCCCGACGGGGCGACGGCGACCGAGGCGCTCCGGGCACTGCTCACCGCTGCGTGGCCCGCGCTGGCCGACGGGCACGGGGCGGTCGCGGCGGCCTGCCGGGACCTGCCGGCCGACGAGGTCGACGCGCGGCACGCGCCCGTGGTCCGCCCGCTGCGCGACCTGCTGGCGTCCGGCGCGGCGGCGGGCGAGGTGCGGTCCGACCAGGAGGTCCCGTGGCTGGTCGCCGCGGTGTCCGCGCTGGTGCACGCGGCCGCGGAGCAGGTCGCCTCCGGGGCGATGACGCACGACGACGCGACCGCGTCGCTGCTCACCAGCGTCGTGTCGCTCGTGCGTCCCGCCTGACGGCGGGGGCAGCGCTCAGGCCGCGTGCCCTGCGGTCTCCGGTGCGGACCGGGTGGGCAGCACGGACTGCGCGAGCAGGGTGGACCCGGCGACGGCGGCCGGCATGGTCGCGACGGCTCCGCCGGGCACGAGGAAGCACAGCTGCGTGGCGACCCCGAACCCGAGGGCGCGCCGCCGGTGGGCCCGCAGCAGCGCGTTGCGCTCCCGGCGGTCGATGCCCCGGGCGACGAGGGCCCGGGAGGAGAGCTCGTGGGCGAGGATCCAGCCGGTGAGCAGCACGCCGGTGAGCCAGCCCAGCGGGGTCCCGACGAGCGGCACGAGTCCCACGAGCCCGGCGAGGACGGCGGCGACGAGGCCGCGGGTGACGAGCGCGATGCCGTCGAGGGCGCCCCGCCACACGCCGGTGGAGCCCTCGGGGATGGTCCCGGTGACGTCCTGCTCCACGGCCCGCCAGATCCGGTCGTAGAACGGCTCGCCGACGGCCAGCGTGAGGCCGGTGAAGGTGACGACGACCAGGACCAGGGCGGCGACGACGAGCACCGCCTGCACGCCGATCTCGGCGGTCTGCTCCCAGCCCGGCGACCAGTCGTCGGCGAACGGGGTGAGCGCCCGGCCGAGCCGGCCGAGATTGACCGCCAGGGTGATCAGGCCCGCGAGCACGAGCACGCCGACGATGGCGGCGGGCACGAGCCCGCGCGCCATCGCCCCGGGTCGACGGCGCCACCAGCTCCACCCGCGGGCGAGGAGGCGGGCGCCGTCGAGGAAGTCCTGCACCCCGGCAGCCTAGGGCGCGACGGGGCCGCGCGCGTCCACCGCGGCGTGGTCCTCGAGCGGCGCGAGGTCGTCCAGCTCGGCGATCTCCGGCCGCGGCTGCGGCACGACGGCGTCGACGACCATGGACCCGTCGGTCGGGCCCTCGACGGGCACCGGCTCGGGGGTGGTCTCGACGTGCGACAGCGGCTCGATGGGCAGCGTCGCGAGGTGCCGCTGGGCCCGGACGTACGCGGGCACGAGCAGCACGACGGCGCCGGCCCAGGCGAGCGGGTTGCCCCACACGACGCCGACGTAGCCGAACGCCGCACCGAGCACGATCGCCGCGCCGACGCGCATGACGAGCTCGATGACGCCGGTGAGCGTCGGGACCCCGGTGTGCCCGAGGCCCTGGAGCGCGCCGCGGAGCACGAACAGGATGCCGAGGACGACGTACAGCGCGCCGTTGATGTGCAGGAACTGCGTCGCGAGCGCCACGACCTCGTCGGAGCTCGTGCCGTGCCCGACGAACAGCCGGACGAGCCAGCCGCCGCACAGCACGACGACCGCGCCGATGACGACCGAGCCGACGACGGCGAGCCAGTTCGCCTGCCGCACGCCCTGCCGGATGCGGTCGGGGCGGCCGCCGCCGAGGTTCTGCGCGACGAACATCGACACGGCGAGGCCGAGGGACTGCAGCAGCGCGACGGCGAGCCCGTCGACCCGGGACGCGGTGGTGTACGCGGCGACGGCGTCGGGGCCGAGCTCGTTGAGCCGGACCTGCACCGCGAGGGTGCCGATGGCGATGATCGACGCCTGGAAGCCCATGGGCAGGCCGAGCCGCAGGTGCTCGGCGAGGTCGGCCCGGGAGACGCGCCAGTCCGCACGGTGCACGTGCAGCACGGGGATCCGGCGGCGGATGTACTCCAGGCACAGCACGACGGACAGCGCCTGGGACACGACGGTGGCGAGCGCGGCGCCGCCGACACCCAGACCCATCGGCCCGACCATGACCACGACCAGCACGACGTTGAGCACGCACGCGAGGGTGAGGAACACCAGGGGCGTGCGGGAGTCGCCGATGGCCCGGACGATCGCGCCGAGGAAGTTGAAGAACATGACCGCGCTGGCGCCGAGGAAGCTGACCTGGGCGAACGTCGTCGCCTCCGCCATCAGCACGTCGGGGGTGCGCAGCAGCTCCAGCATCGGCCGCGCGAGCAGGGGTGCCCCGACGGTGAGCACGACGCTGAACGCGGCGGTGAGCACGGTGCCCGCGGCGACGGAGCGGCGCACAGCCGCGAGGTCGCGGGCGCCGAACGCCTGCGCGGTCGGGATGGCGAAGCCGGAGGTCATGCCCCAGGCGAACCCGAGGAGCAGGAACAGCAGGCTGCCGGTCGCGCCGACGGCGGCGAGCGACTCGACGCCGAGCTGGCGGCCGACGACGACGGCGTCGGCGAAGTGGTAGAGCTGCTGGACGACGTTGCCGACGAGCAGGGGGATCGCGAACAGGAGGATGACGCGCCAGGGGCTGCCGGCGGTCAGGACCTTGGCCATGACGGGAGGGCTCCGGGGCAGGAGTGGGCAGGGGTCGGTGGTGCACGTGCGGGGGGAGGGTCGTGCGGGTGGCCCGGTCCTTGGATCGCGACGCGGGCGGACGTGCGGTCCGGCACCGGACCGCAGGCTTCCATCGTATCGATACGATCGCCGGGCACCAGGGGGTGCTGAGGGGTTTCTCGCCTGGTCGGGGCCGGTGTGACCGACGCCTCCCCACCGGGGTCAACGCGAGGTCAAGGCCGGTCCCGGTGGCGGTCGGAGCGCGGTCACCCGGCGGTCAGACGGGCGCGGGGACCGTCCGCGCGGCGTCCCACGGCTCCGCCCAGCCGAGCGCGTCGAGCAGCCGGTCGAGCACGTAGGCGGTGAAGCCCCACACGAGCACCCCCGCGACGTCGAACGCCGGACCGCGGTACTCCCGGGCGCCGTGCGTCAGGGTGGCGGTGACCCGGTGCGCCGGGTCCACGAGGTCCGCGACGGGCACGCGGAACACGTCGACCGTCTCGGCCGGGTCCGCGGCGGCGACGGCCGACGGACGGTCCCACCAGCCCAGCACCGGGGTCACGAGGTTGCGGCTGGCGGTCACGGGCAGCGGCGGCAGCGTGCCCAGCACCCGCACCCCCGTCGGGTCGAGCCCGGTCTCCTCCTCGGCCTCGCGCAGCGCCGCGGCCTGCGGCCCGGCGTCGGTCGGGTCGATGCCGCCTCCCGGGAAGGACACCTGCCCGGGGTGGTGCCGCAGCGTGGGGGAGCGCCGGGTCAGCAGCACGTCGAGGTCCGCGGGGACGGCCCGGCCGTCGTGCGTCGCCGGGACGTCGTCCAGCACCCCGAGCAGCACGAGGACCGCGGAGGCGCGCACCGGCCGTGGCGTCGGGCCACCGGGGGTCGTGGTGCCGGGCCCGGTCGGCGACGCCGCCGCCGTGAACGCGCGCTCGGGGTCCGGCGCCCACACGGGGCGCTCGGCGCACAGCGCGACCAGGTCGGCCAGGGCGTCCCTCACGCGCGCTCGCGGACCTGCTCGGCGAACGCGGCGAGCCCGAGGTCGGCGCCCGGCCGCAGGGCGGCGAGGTGCTGGCGCGACCCGAGCCGGATCGCATCGGCCTCGCCGGGCTCCAGGTCGGCGACCATGCCGGGGGTGTCCAGCCAGAGGTCCAGCACCCCGGCGTCGACCTCCAGGTGGAACTGCACGCCCACGGCGCTGCCGGCGCGGAAGGCCTGCACGGGCGTGACGTCGGTGCGCGCCAGGAGCGTGGCCCCGGCGGGCAGGTCGACCGCGTCGGAGTGCCAGTGCAGCACCGTGGGGCGCGCGCCCGCGGCGGCGAGCAGGGGGTCGTGCGCGACCACGTCGACGGGGGCGAAGCCGATCTCGGTGCCGTGCCGCCGGTGCAGGGGCGAGCCGAGCGCGAGCGCGAGCAGCTGCATCCCGAGGCACACGCCGAGCGTCGGCAGGCCGGCGTCGACGGCCTCGGCCAGCAGGCGGCGCTCGGCGGCCAGGCCGGGGTGCCCGGCGTCGTCGTCGGCGTCCTGGGGGCCGCCCATGACGACCAGCCCCGCGAGGTCCTCGACGCGCGGCAGCCGGGCGGCGGGGTCGTCCACGACGGTGCGCGTCGTCAGCGGCAGCCCGTCGAGCGCGCGGGCGATGAGGCCGGGGCCCTCGTGGGCGACGTGCGTGAGGACGAGGACGGGGCGCGGGGTCACGCCAGCGACGATAGTCGCCCCGCGTCCGGACGCCACGACCCTCGCCTCGTGCCTCGGCGCGGGGCACTGCCGCGACCGGTGGTCCTGCCGGACACGACGAGGGGCCCCGCCGGATGGCGGGGCCCCTCGTCCGGCACGGATGGCTGGTCAGCGGCTGCCGGTCACCAGCCGTCGGGCAGCGGGCGGCCCTCGTCGTACCCGGCGGCGGACTGGATGCCGACGTTCGCGCGCTCGGCGAACTCCTCCAGCGACGTCGCGCCGACGTAGGTGCAGGACGACCGCACGCCGGAGGTGATCCGGTCCAGCAGGTCCTCCACGCCGGGGCGCTCGGGGTCGAGGTACATCCGCGAGGACGAGATGCCCTCCTCGTACAGCGCCTTGCGCGCGCGGTCGAACGCGGACCCGCCGCGGGTCCGGGCGGCGACGGCGCGGGCCGAGGCCATGCCGAAGCTCTCCTTGTACAGGCGGCCGCTGCCGTCGGCGTGCAGGTCACCGGGGGACTCGTGCGTCCCGGCGAACCAGGAGCCGACCATGACCTGCGAGGCGCCGGCGGCCAGCGCGAGCGCGACGTCGCGGGGGTGCCGCACGCCGCCGTCCGCCCAGACGTGCTTGCCGAGGCGGCGGGCCTCGGTCGCGCACTCCAGGACGGCGGAGAACTGCGGGCGGCCGACCGCGGTCATCATGCGCGTGGTGCACATGGCGCCGGGGCCGACGCCGACCTTGACGATGTCCGCACCGGCCTCGATGAGGTCGCGGGTGCCCTCGGCGGTGACGACGTTGCCCGCGACGACCGGGACCTGCGGGTCGAGGGACCGCACGGCGGCGAGCGCGTCGAGCATCTTGCGCTGGTGGCCGTGGGCGGTGTCGACGACCAGCACGTCCACCCCGGCCTCGAGCAGGGCGGCGGCCTTGGCCTTGACGTCGCCGTTCACGCCGACCGCCGCGGCGACCCGCAGGCGGCCCTGCGCGTCGAGCGCGGGCTGGTAGATGGAGGACCGCAGCGCGCCGACCTGGGTGAGCACGCCGACCAGCCGACCGTCGCGGACGACGGGGGAGAACCGGCGGCGGGAGCCGTGCAGGCGCTCGAACGCGGCCTGCAGGCCCGCGGTGCCGCCGTCCTCGACCACCGACAGCTCGACGGTGGTCGGGTCCGTCGACATGACGTCGGCGATCTGGGTGAACCGGTCGACGCCCTCGCAGTCGGCGGGGGTGACGACGCCGACGGGCCGCTCGCCGTCCACGACGACGGCCGCGCCGTGCGACCGCTTGCCGATCAGGGTGAGGGCGGTGTGCACGGTGTCGTGCGGCGTCACGACGACGGCGCTCTCCACGACGGTGTGCTTGGCCTTGACGGACGCGACCACGTCGGCGACGACGTCGGTCGGGACGTCCTGCGGCAGCACGGCGAGGCCGCCGCGGCGCGCGACGGTCTCGGCCATGCGGCGACCGGCGACCGCGGTCATGTTGGCGACGACGACCGGGATGGTGGTGCCGGTGCCGTCGGTGGACGCCAGGTCGACGTCGAAGCGGGAGGCGACCTCGGAGCGCGACGGGACGAGGAAGACGTCGCCGTACGTGAGGTCGGAGGTGGGCTCGTGCCCGGGCAGGAAGCGCATCGGTTGTTCCCCTTTCCACCAGATCCTACCCGGCGGGCGCCACCTACCCCCGGGACCCGGGTCACTCCTTCACGGCACCCGCGCTCTGGTTCATGATCCGCCGCTGGAACACGAAGAACAGCACGGCCACGGGGATCGTCATGATCGCGGCGGCGGCGAGCTTCAGCGGGTACTGCGTGCCCTGGGACAGCTGCCCGGACGCGAGCTGGGCGACGCCCTTGGTGAGCGTGACGAGCTGGGGGTCCTGCGACGCGACGATGAAGTGCGACAGCTCGTTCCACGACCCCTGGAACGACAGGATCACCAGCGTGACCAGCGCGGGCCGCGCCATCGGCAGCACGATCGACCAGAACACCCGGAACGTCCCGGCGCCGTCCATGCGGGCGGCCTCCTCGACGCTCGGCGGGATCGACTCGAAGAAGTTCTTCATGATGAAGATCCCGGCGGCGTCCGCGAGCAGCGGGATGATCAGCCCGGCGAACGAGTTGTAGATGCCGACCTGCTTGATCACGAGGAACTTCGGGATCAGCAGCACGACGTTCGGGACCGCCATCACGGCGACCAGCCCGGCGAACACCAGCCCGCGCCCGCGGAACCGCAGGCGGGCCAGCGCGTACCCGGCCAGGGAGTTGATGAACACCCGGCCGAGCGTGACCACGACGGTGACGACGACGGAGTTGCGGAACCACAGCGGGAAGTCCGAGCGCAGGAACAGCCGCTCGTAGGCCGCCGTGCTCCACGTCTGCGGCAGCAGCGACACCGCGTCGACGGCGGCCTCGGCGTCGGTCTTGAAGGACGTCGCGACCTGGATGAGGAACGGGTAGACGTACACCAGCGCCAGCACGACCAGCACGGCGTACGTGAACGAGGTGGCGAGCAGCCGGCGGCGGCTGCGCACGGGACGGCGCCGCGGCGTGCGGGCGCGGGTGGGGAGCTGCTCGGCGACGGCGGTCATCGGGGGCCCTCCGGGTGGAACCGCTTGCGGCGCGGGATCGTGGTGCGCTCCCGCAGCACGACCCGCTGCAGCACCGTCATCAGCACGATGATCGCGAACAGGATGAACGCGATGGCGGCGCCGCGGCCCCAGTCGTTGTTCTGGAACGCGGCGGTGTACGACAGGTACGCGGGCGTCAGCGTGGTCTTGGCGGGGCCGCCCTGGGTGCCGGTGTAGATCTGGTCGAACACCTGCCAGGTGCCGATGAGCCCGAGCGTCACGACCGTGAACACGGTGGGCTTGAGCATCGGCAGCGTGACCCGGAAGAACCGCTGCCGGGCGTTGGCGCCGTCGACCAGCGCGGCCTCCTCGACCTCGGCGGACACGGCCTGCAGCGCCGCGAGGAACAGCAGCATGAACGTGCCGGACGTGGTGAAGATCGCCAGCAGGATGAACGCCGTCATCGCGACGCTCGGTCCGGCGGCCCACTCCCACAGCGGGATGCCGAGGAACCCGTGCTGCGCGAGCGCCGCGGGGGCGGTGTCCACGCCGACCTGGGCGAGCAGCAGGTGCAGCACGCCGCGCGGCTCGTTGAACCAGTTCGGCCCCGTGATCGACAGCCGGGCGAGGATCGCGTTGACCGTCCCCGAGGCGGAGAACAGGAACAGCCACAGCACGGTGATCGCCACCGACGACGTGACGGACGGGAAGTAGAACGCCGTGCGGAAGATCCCGCGCCCGCGCAGCGCCTTGCGGTTCACCAGCGTCGCGAGGAACAGCGCGAGCGCGGTCTGCGCGGGCACGACCAGCAGCACGTAGTACGCGTTGTTGCGCAGCGCCGTGCCGAAGTCCTGCGTCGCGAGCCCGCCGCCGAGAAGCAGGGACCGGTAGTTGTCGACGCCGACGAACGAGACGTCGCCCGCGAACGGGCTGCCCCGGCCGTTCCAGTCCGAGACGCTGACCCACAGGGCCATGAGCACGGGGACGACGAGGAACAGCCCGAGGATCACGAGCATCGGCGCGAGGAACAGCCAGCCGGACGTGGTCTCGCGGCCGCGCCGGGACCGGCGGGGCCGGCGGGCGCCCGGGCCGGGGCGGCCGGTGGGATCACCGGCCGCCCCGGGAGCAGGTGTCCCGCTGACCGCGGGGACGGCGGAGGACATGGGGTCAGGACGCGTTCTCGTCGAGGACGGCCTGCAGGTTGGTCTGCACCGAGCCGAGGATCGCCGCCGGGTCGCCGGTCTTCAGGCCCTCGAGCTGGGCGTTGAAGTCGGTGATCACGTCGGCGGCGCCTCGGGCGTTGACGACGTTCTGCGCGAAGGCCGCGGAGTCGATGAACGCGGTCATCTCCGGGTACATCTCCTTCCAGCCGTCGGCGGCGGACTGGACGGACGGCATGACGCCGAAGGCGTCGGCGAACGCCAGCTGCTGGTCCGCGGCCGTCAGGTGCTGGACCAGGTCCACGGCGTCGGACTGCGCCGAGGAGTCGGCGGCGACGCCCCAGCAGTTGGTGAACTGCAGCGTGCCCTGCCCCGCGGGGCCAGCGGGGAGCTCCGCGACCTGGTAGGCGACGTCCGGGTAGTCGTTCTCCATGGCGCCGGTGATCCAGTTGCCCTCGATCGTCATCGCGGCGGCGCCCGTCCCGAACGCCTCGCCGCCCCAGCCGGTGCCGAGGTCGGCGGCGTAGGCGGCGCTGCCCGAGGCGAGCAGCTGCTGCACGTAGGTGAGGCCCTCGACGTTCTCGGGGGAGTCGACCGTGGCCTCGGTGCCCGCGGCGTCCGTCATCGTGCCGCCGGCCTGCGCGAGGAACGCGCCGACCCGGGCGTACTCGCCGGAGATCCCGAGGCCCACCTGGCCGTCGGTGGTGAGCCGCCCGGCGACGTCGGTGAGCTGCTCCCACGTGGTCGGCACGTCGGCCTCGGTGAGCCCGGCGGCCTCCCACGCGGACGTGTTGATGATGAGCCCGAGGGTCGAGAAGTCCTTGGGGGCGCACACGAGCTCGCCGTCGTACGTGAACTGGTCGACCAGGCTCGGGTAGAAGTCGTCCGCGGCGTCGAGGTCGGCGCCGTACGGGTAGAGCGAGCCGTTGGACGCGTAGGTCTGGAACTGGTCGGCGCTGACGTAGAACACGTCCGCGGGGTCGCCGGAGGCGAAGCCCTGGCTGAGCTCCTGCGTGAGGTCGGAGGCGACCTGCACGGTGGCCTCGACGCCGGACTCCTCGGACCAGGCGGCGACCGCGGCGGTGACCGCGTCGGTCTCGGCGTCGCCGGACGACCCGATGAGGACGCTCAGCGAGCCGCTCGACCCGCCGTCCGAGGACGTGTCGCCGCCCTCGTCGAACCCGGAGCCGCCGCAGGCGGTCAGGGCGAGCAGGCCGGCCGCGCCGAGGGCGGTGGCCCCGAGGGCCGGGGCCGGGCGCCGGCGTCGCGTGGGGATGGTGCGCATGGTGGCTCTCCTTCGAGCGGTGGGGGCGGGGTGGGTGCGGCTGGTTCAGGGGTGGTGGCTGGTGTCCCGCGCCACCAGGTGCGGGGCGAGCAGCACCCGGCGGCTGCGGGTGCCGCCGGTGCCGTCGAGCTGGTCGAGCAGCAGGTCGACCGCACGGTGCGCGGCCTCGGTGAGCGGCTGGGCGACGGAGGTCAGCCCGACCGCGGCCGCCACGGGGGTGTCGTCGAAGCCGACGATCGCGAGCCCGGTGCCGCGCGCGCGGGCCGTGGTCATGGCGCCGAGGGCGAGCGAGTCGGACGCGCAGACCACGGCGGTGGGGGCGACGTCGTCCAGCAGGTCCGCGGTGGCGGCCGCGCCGGAGCCCACGCCGTCGGTGACCCGGGCGTGCAGGCGGCGCAGCAGGGCACCGTCGTGACCGGCGTCGACCATGGCGGCGGTCCACCCGGCGGCGCGGTCGCCGCCGACGTCGGAGCCGTCGGGCCAGCCGAGGTAGGCGATCCGCTCGTGGCCGAGGTCGCGCAGGTGCGCCACGGCCGCACGGGTGCCCGCGGCGCCGTCGACGTCGACCCAGGGGTGGTCGTCGGCGGCGGCCCCGGCGTCCGCGCGGTCCCAGGGGCGGCCGAAGCTGACGAACGGCACGTCGTGCTCGGCGAGCCAGGCGGCGCGGGTGTCGGCGCGGTGCGTGCTGGTCAGCACGAAGGCGTCGAGGTCGGCGGTGTCCAGCAGCTCGCGGTAGCGGTCGATCTCCCGGGCGTCGTCCGGCGCGGTGAACAGCATCACCCGGTAGCCGCGGGTCTCGGCGCTCTCGGTGAGGGCGTGCAGGAACCGGTCCAGGACCGCGCCGTTGATGCCGTCGCGCACCGGTTCCAGCCGCAGGCCGAGCACGCGCGAGCGCCCGGTGCGCAGCTGGCGGGCCGCCGCGGAGGGCCGGTAGCCGAGCTCGGCGATGGCGGCGCGGACGCGGTCGGTCGTCTCGGCCTTCACGATGTCCGGCGAGTTGAGCACGTTGGAGACGGTCTGCCGGGACACGCCCGCGCGGCGGGCGACGCTCTCCAGCGTCGGGCGGGTCGGTTCCATGGGGGCCTCTCGTCGCTACGGCGTCGTCGCGCGGATCTGAACGTTCCAAGCAGTGCTCGGGGAATCGAGTTGGAACGCTCCAACTGATGTGCCTAGAGTTGCCACCGACCCCCCGGGCTGTCAAGCGGGGCCGGCCGACGCGCCGCCCTCGGACCGGCCCGCTCCAGACGGACGACGAGGTGAACATGGAGCTCCAGCCCCTGCTGCACGACCTGCTGGTCGCGGTGCACGCCCCCACCCAGGCCTGGTCCGGCGAGGACGGCCAGGTCGCCCTCGCCGACGGTCGTGGCGCCCAGGGCGTCTACCACGGCGACGTGCGCGTGCTGCGGGGCGCGCACCTCACCGTCGACGGCGCCGCGCCCGAGGCGGTGGCGTCCGGCGCGGACGGCCCCGGGCGTGCCCGCGCCGTGCTGCTCGCCCGCGGCGTCGACGGCCCCGGGGCC
>NZ_RFFI01000122.1:2470-12621 GCF_003696205.1 Cellulomonas triticagri | reverse complement strand
GGCGCCGAGGGCCAGCGCGATGGCGGCCCCGAGGGCGAGCACCAGCGCGGCGCCCTCGGCGGCGGTGGTCGCGGTCCCCGTGAGCGGCGAGGTCAGCAGCACGGCGGGCCCGGCGACCAGCAGGACGCCCACGGCGACCCGCGGGACGGGGGCCGGGCCGCGCAGGGCGGCCAGCGACCAGCCGATCGCGACCAGGCCGAGCGCGGCCACGGCGATCCCGACCGCGAGGTGGTGCTCCAGGTGGCCGGAGCCGATGCCGGCGGCGACGAGGCCGAAGCCGAGCGCCGCCATCGAGGCCCAGAGCCGCGCCCCGAGCTGGAGCGACCCCTCGATGACCTCGGTGGCCGGGCCGGGGCCGACGTCGGCGCGCGCAGGGGTGCGCTCCGTCGACCGGTCCCGGGCCCGGGCGCTCGCCGGTCGGGCGACCGGGAGTGCCGTGAGCAGCGTGCGGACCGCCCCCGACGTCCCGGGGGCCCGACCGGCGAGCGGGGCGGTCATGCCCGGCGCGCCGCGGTGGTCGCGGTGGACTTGTCGGCGGCGAGGCCGACGCCGAGCAGCAGCACCGCGCTGGCGAAGTGCAGGACGTTGTCCGCGCCGTTCAGGGCGAGGATGTTCGCCGACGAGCCGACCAGGAACAGGCCGAGCAGGCCGACCAGCAGGTAGACGGCGCCGACCGAGGTGTTCGCGGCCTTCGCGGCGGTGACCGACGAGGTCGCGGCGCCGAGCAGCACCGCGCCGATGAGCAGGTGCACGATGTTGTGCAGCGGGTTGACCTCGAAGATGATCAGCGTCCCGCCGGAGGTGCCGGCGAAGTCGGACCCGGAGCTGACGAAGAACCCGGCGATCCCGACGAGCAGGTAGACGGCGCCGAAGATCCCGCCGATCAGGCGGTTGGCAGACTGTCGCATGGTGATCTCTCCTTCCGGGGTACGTCCCCGCTGACGTGCGTGGGGTGTGCCACGCACGAGGGGTTCGGAGCCGTGGGCTGCGCGGATGGGTGGAGATCACTGCGGATCCGGCCGCGCCCCTGGACGGACGGGCCCCGCTGCACCAGGGTGGGGGTCATGCTCGTGGCCTTCTCCGTGTCCCCGCTCGGTGCGGGCGAGTCCGTGACCGACGCCGTGGCCGACGCGGTGCGCGTCGTGCGGGAGTCGGGCCTGCCCCACCGCACCGACGCGATGTTCACCACGGTCGAGGGCGAGTGGGACGAGGTCATGGACGTCGTGCGGCGCGCGACGGAGGCCGTGGGCCGGCACGCCGGCCGGGTGAGCCTGGTGCTGAAGGCGGACATCCGCCCCGGGCACGAGGGCGAGCTCACCGGCAAGGTGGAGCGGCTGGAGGCCCGGCTGTCCTCCTGACCGGGGCCGCGCCCGCGACGGGCGTGGACATCTGGTGCAGATGGGTGGTTCCCGGGCCGACGGGCCCCAGGTGGATGACAGACTGCCGTGGCGGTGCCGGGCGGGTGGGCACGGGGCACGGACGCGGGAAGGGAAGCAGCGGACTGATGGCGATCTTCGAGCTCGACGGCGGCCGAGGCTCCCTGGTCCAGCCGATGCGGCCCCGCACGGACTCCTTCGAGGTCGACTCCGCGACGCTCGTCGGCGAGCACGCCGCCGCGCTGGTCGGCGAGCAGGTGCTCCCCGTCCGCGAGGGCGCGAGCGGCGGCCCGCACCTGCTGGCCCTGGACGCCGCGGCGCGCCCGCTGGTCGTGGAGGTCGCCCCGCTGCTCGACGAGGCGGCGCTCGTGCGGGCCCTGCGGCACGCCGGGGGCGCCGCGCGGCTGAGCCGGTCCGACCTCGCGCGGATGTACCCGGGCGGCGGGGAGGCGTTCGAGGCCGACCTCGCGGTGTTCCGGGACCGCGCGCCGCTGGTGCGCGCGCAGGCCACCGGCGGGGTGCGGCTCGTGATCGTGTGCTCCGACGTCGCCGAGGGCGCGCTGGACGCGGTGGACTTCGTGACCTCGGGCCTGGAGGTCCAGGTGCTGCGGCTCGGCGTGACCCAGGGTCCCGGCGGACGCCGCTACGTGGAGGTCGCGCCGCTGCCGACCGGGCCGTCCCGGACCGACGAGCGGCGGGCCGTCGAGCCCGGACCGCGCACGGGGTCGATCCAGGTCGCGCCCCGGGCGTCCGGTGCGGCAGTCACGGACCCGACGCCCGTCGTCGCGACGCTCACGCCCCCGGCAGTCGCACCCGCCGCACCGCCCACGCCCGGTGGTCGGCGCGGTGACGAGACGACGCTGATCCCCCCGGTGCCCGCGCAGGACCCGACCCCGGACGCGGCCCCGTCGCACGTCGCCGCCCCGGTCGCTGCCCCCGCTCCCGCGCCCGCCTCGGGTGCCGACGCGGAGCCGCTGCCGCGGCTCGCCGTGCTCGCCGCCGCGGAGGGCCAGGACCTGGAGCTCGTGTGGCACCGGGTCCGCCGGGGTCAGCGGTTCGTGGCGACGTTGCGCCAGGACGGTCTGATCCAGCTCGCGGACGGCAGCGTGCACGCGGACCCGGGCGCGGCCGCGACCGTGGCCGCGGATCTGGAGACGCCCACGGACGGCTGGCGGGTGTGGCGGTTCGGCGACGACGGGCCGACGCTCGGCGAGGCCGTCGCGGGCTGACCGGGTCAGGACCAGCCGTACGCCGCGGTCCAGCGACTGATCTCGGCGTACAGGCGTGCCCGGACCGGGGGCGCCGAGAGCGTGAGGTCGTGCAGCCCGCCGGGGATCCGCACCACGGACACCACGGGTCCGAGCTGCACCGCCCGGCGGGCCAGCAGCTCGACCTCCAGCACGACGTCGGCGGACCGCATGTCCTCGCTCCACCGCGGGCTGATGACCGTGCGGTCGGACGCCAGCATGAGCACCGGGGTGCTGATGTGCAGGCCGCGGGCGACCTCGGCGTGCCCGGCGATGATCGCCGCGAGCCACCCCGCGCGGGCGGGGAAGGACGGCACGGGGCGCCAGCGCTCGTCGTAGGTCCACTCGCCGCCCTCGGCGGCCCGCAGCGTGCGGGCGTAGAACCCGGTGTCGATGTTGGGCAGCGGCACCTTGGGCTGCAGCCGCGCGAGCCGCATGACGGCGGGGGCGCTGACGTGCCGCACCACCGCTGCGCCCTGCAGCTCCAGCCACGGGGAGTTCAGCACCAGGCCGTGCAGGCGCCCGGGGTGCCGGTTCGCCCAGAGCACGCCGACCAGGCCGCCGGTGGAGTGACCCATGAGCATGACGCGGGCGCTGGTGCCGAGGTCGCGGTGCACCTGGTCGAGCGCCGCCTCGATCTCCTCGTCGTAGGTGCGCAGGTCGTCGACGTACCCGGGCGTCTGGTGCGCCAGCAGGCTGCGCCCGTACTTGCGCAGGTCGAGCGCGTAGAACGCGGCGCCCTGCGCGTGCCAGAACTCCGCGAGCCCGGTCTGGAAGAAGTAGTCCGACCAGCCGTGCAGGTACAGCACCGCGCGGACCGGCCGCACGGGCTCGGGCGTCGGCGGCGCGTACCGCACGAGGCTGGCGACGACGTCGCCCTCGTCGTCGGGCGCGAGCTCCAGGGTGCGGACGCGGTAGTCCTCGCCGAGGACGTCGGTGCGCCAGCGCCCGGCCATGCGTGCCTCCCGCTCGTCAGACCTCGGCGACGATCTTCCCGAACTGGTCGCCGCGCGCCAAGCGTGCCAGGCCCTCGCCGACCCGCGCGAGGGGCACCGTGGAGTCGACCAGGGGACGGACGCCGGTGCGGGCGAGGAACGCCAGCAGCTGCTCGAGGTCCTGCTTGCTGCCCATGGTCGCGCCGCGCACCGCGATCTCCAGGAAGAACAGCCGCTGGATCTCCATGCGCTCCGGGTCGCCGGTGGTCGCACCCGCGACCACGATCGTGCCGCCGGGGCGCACGGAGCGCACCGAGTGCGACCACGTCGCGGCACCGACGGTCTCGATGACGAGGTCGACCCGCACCGGCAGCCGCTCGCCGGACGGGACGGCGCCCGCGGCTCCGAGGGCGAGCGCCCGGGTGCGGCGGTCCTCGTCGCGGCTGGTCACCCACACCTCGAGCCCGGCGGCCGCGGCGAGCCGGATCGCGGCGGTCGCGACGCCGCCGCCCGCGCCCTGCACCAGGACGCGCTGCCCGGGCTGCGCCCCGCCGGTGGTGAACAGCATCCGGTAGGCGGTGAGCCAGGCGGTCGGCAGGCACGCCGCCTCGGCGAAGGTCATCCCGGCGGGCTTGTCCACGAGGTTCCACGTCGGGACCGCCACCTGCTCGGCGAGCGCCCCGGGGTAGCGCTCGGACAGCAGCGAGCGCGGCTCGTCGGGCCCCACGCCGTGCCCGCTGGCCCCGCCGACCACGCCGTGCACGACGACCTCGCGGCCGTCGGCCGTCACGCCCGCGGCGTCGGTGCCGAGCACCATGGGCAGCTGCTCGGGCTTCAGGCCCACGCCGCGCAGCGACCACAGGTCGTGCTGGTTCAGGGCGGCGGCCCGGACGTCGACCGTCGTCCAGTGCGCGCGCGGCTCGGGCGCGGGGCGGTCGCCGACGGTCAGCCCGCTCAGCGGGTCGCGGGTGGAGAACGAGGTCACGGTGGCGGCGAGCACCGTCCCACCGTAGCGGCGCGTCCGGCGCGCGCCCCGGGACCCCGCGGCCGGGTCGCGGGTGAGGCTCAGAGCAGCGGCAGCATCCGGCCCAGGTCGGGCACGGCGTCCGAGGTGAACCGGGGTGCGAGGGCAGCGGCGAGCACGTCCACGTCGTAGGGCACCCGCCCGGCGGCGAGCCGCACCCACGTCAGCGGCTGCACGATCTCCAGGTCCCACCCGCCGCGGGCGCGCACGATCCGCAGCAGCGCACGGGCGACGTGGTCGAGCGCGTCGCCGTCGAGCGGCCCCGCCGTCGTGACGCCGTCGCCCAGCCCGTCCGGGCCGAGGCTCCCGGGGACGCCGGGCAGCGGCCCGACGCCGGTGCCGAGCTCCGCGCGGGAGCCGGGGGCGGCGCCTCGCGCGCGGGCCAGGGAGCGCTGCAGGTCGTCGGCGTGCACGACGAGCTCGGTGAGGCGGGAGGTGACCATCGTGGACAGCAGCACCGGACCGCGCCGGGCCTGCACGACGCGGTCGGCCGGGCCGAGGTCGTCCAGCCGGGCGAACGCCGCCGCCACCCGGGCGTCCACGTGCCGCAGCGGGTCGTCGGCGATCTCGGCGGCGAGCTCGCGCGTGACCCGGTCGATGTCCGCGGCCCGGCCCGCGTAGGTGCCGAGGTACTCGGCGAGGCTCAGCGGGACGGTCCCGGCGGGCACGGGCTCGCACGCGGCGAGGGCGTCCATGGCACGGCCGAGGTGCGCGACGAGATCCGCCACCGACCAGCCGTCGAGCACCGAGGGGGTGCCCGCGCCGCCCTCCTCGACGACCTCGCCGACCCAGTCCCGCAGCACCCGCCACTGCCGTCGCAGCACCGCACCGGCCTCGGTCACGTCCCCGCCCGCGCTCGTCATGGGCTCAGGCTCCCACGGCGGGTGCCGGGCCGGGCACGCTCAGCGCTCGCCGTGCGGGGGCGTGGCGAGGTGCTCGCGCACCCACGGGGCGAGCTGGTCGTGCTCGATGAGGAACCCGTCGTGCCCGTACGGCGTGCGCAGGGTCCGCAGCGGGCGCGCGCCGGGCACCCCGTCGGCGACGCGCGCGGACTGCGCGGGCAGGAACAGCCGGTCGGAGTCCACCGCGATGACCAGGGTGTCCGCCGTGATCGTGGCGAGCGCCGCCTCGACGCCGCCGCGGTCCCGGCCGAGGTCGTGCGTGATCATCGAGCGGGTCAGCGCCGCGTAGGTGTTCGCGTCGAACCGGCGGGCGAGCTTGTCGCCGTGGTGGTCCAGGTAGGACTGCACCGCGAACCGGCCGCCCGCGAGCGGCTCCTCGCCGCCCTGCGGGATGCGGCCGAACCGCTGGTCGAGCTCGACCGCGCTGCGGTACGTCTGGTGCGCGATCTGCCGGGCCAGCCCCAGGCCGACGTGCGGCCCCTCGCCGTCCGGGGCGTCGTAGTAGTCGCCGCCGCGGTACCGGGGGTCCGCGGCCAGCGCGGTGAGCTGGGTGTGGAACGAGGCGATCTGGTCGCCCGAGGTCTGCGCCGAGGTGGCGATGGCGGCGAGCCGGGCGACGCGCTCGGGGGCGGTGACGGCCCACTCCAGCGCGCGCTGCCCGCCCATGGACGCGCCGACGACGAGGGCCCAGGTGTCGACGCCGAGGGCGTCGGCGACGCGCAGCTCCGCGGCGACCTGGTCGCGCACCGTGAGCTGCGGGAACCGGCTGCCCCAGGGACGGCCGTCGGGTGCGTCGCTCGACGGGCCCGTGGAGCCCTGGCAGCCGCCGAGGACGTTCGGGGCGACGACGAACCACCGGTCGGTGTCGATCGCGGCACCGGGTCCGATCAGGGTCGACCACCAGCCCGGGGTGGGGTGCCCGGGCCCGGCGTCGCCGGTGACGTGCGAGTCGCCGGTCAGGGCGTGCAGCACCAGGACGGCGTTCGACGCGTCCGGCGCGAGCGTGCCCCACGTCTCGTACGCCATCCGCACCGCGGGCAGGCGGCCGCCGCCCTCCAGGCGCAGCGGCCCGACGTCGACGAACTGGCGGCGCCCGGGGTCGTCCCCGGCGCGCCAGGCCGAGGAGGCGCGCGGCGGGCCCGCGGGCGCGGGGCTGGTGCGCCGGGCCGAGCGGGTGCCGTGCGCGGGGGTGGTGGTGCGGGTGGGGCGGTGGGTCACGCGGAGGTCCTCGTCGTGGTGCGGGTGCCGGTCCGGGACGGGGTGCGCCCGCCCCGGACCGGGCGTCGGGGGTCGGGTCGGGCTCAGGCCCCCTTGGCGGCGCGGAAGCCCGCGTCCAGGTCGGCGAGGATGTCCTCGATGCCCTCCAGCCCGACGGACAGCCGGACCAGCCCCGGGGTGACGCCGGACAGCGCCTGCTCCGCCGGGGTGAGCTGGCTGTGCGTCGTGGACGCGGGGTGGATGACCAGGGACCGCACGTCGCCGATGTTCGCGACGTTGGAGTGCAGCTCCAGCGCGGACACGAACGCCTGCCCGGCGGCGGCCCCGCCCTCGACCTCGAACGCGAGCACCGCGCCGGTGCCCCGCGGCCCGTACTTCTGCCCGAGCGCGTACTGGGGGTGCGACGGCAGGCCCGCGTAGGTCACGGACAGCACGTCGTCCCGCGCCTCCAGCCACTCGGCGACCTGCTGGGCGTTGGCGACGTGCCGCTCGACGCGCAGGGACAGCGTCTCCAGGCCCTGCGCGATGAGGAACGCGTTGAACGGGCTGATGGCCGCCCCGAGGTCGCGCAGCAGCTGCACCCGCGCCCGGAGCACGTAGGACAGGTTGACCCCGAAGGCGCCGTCCTTCCCGAGGTCGCGGGCGAACACCAGGCCGTCGTACGAGGGGTCGGGCTGGTTGAACGACGGGTAGCGCTCGGGGTCGGCGCCGTAGTCGAAGGTGCCGCCGTCCACGATGACGCCGCCGATGGCCGCGCCGTGCCCGCCGAGGTACTTGGTGGCGGAGTGCACGACGACGTCGGCGCCCCACTCCAGCGGGCGGATCAGGTAGGGCGTCGGCACGGTGTTGTCCACGATCAGCGGGACGCCGGACTCGTGGGCGACACCCGCGACGGTCTCGATGTCGAGGACGTCCTGCTTCGGGTTCGGCACCGTCTCGGCGAAGAACGCCTTGGTGTTCGGGCGGACCGCGTCGCGCCACGCCTGCGGGTCGTGCGGGTCCGTGACGAACGTCGTCTCGATGCCGAACCGGGGCAGCGTGTGGTGCAGCAGGTTGTACGTGCCGCCGTACAGGCTCGGGCTGGCGACCACGTGGCTGCCCGCCTCGGCGACGTTGAGGATCGCGTACGTCTCGGCGGCCTGGCCGGAGGCGAGCAGGAGCGCGCCGACGCCGCCCTCGAGGGAGGCGATCCGGTCCTCGACGGCCTGGACGGTGGGGTTGCCGATCCGGGTGTAGATCGGGCCGAGGTCCTTCAGCGCGAACCGGTCGGCGGCGACGCCGGCGTCGGGGAACACGTAGGACGTCGTCTGGTAGATCGGCAGGGCGCGGGCGCCGGTGGCGCTGTCGGGCGTCTGGCCGGCGTGGATCTGGCGGGTCTCGAAGGACCACTGCTGCTGGGTCATCGGTGCTCCTGGTGGCTCGGGCGCTGCGGTGCTGCGGTGGGCTGCTGCTGCGGGTGGGTGTGAGCGCACGCGGGGTCGTGACCGGGGCGTCGGGGTGCCGGGCTCTGCGGGATCCGGGGGCTCCGCGGGGCGACGGGTGGTCGCGGGCGGGGGAGCGGGGTCCCGCTGCGCCGGCGGGTGTCGGCGCAGGCCGTGGGAGGCCGTCGCGCGGGCACAGCCGAGCGTGCGCGGATCAGCGACACATTCGGCGGGACATGCCGATCAGGGTACGGAGCGGGTGCTCGGCGGTGGAACAGCCGTCTCGCGATGCGAGATGGGCTGTCCACGCGGCGGTCGCCGGTGGTGCGGCGCGGGCCCGCGGTGGCGGTCACTGTCGCCCGGTCGGGTGATCCCCAGGGTGACTTGTCCGGTTCCTCCCGAACCACGTCGGTGTGACTCGTGTGATCCGTGTGACTCGTGTTCACTTCTGTGGTTCGGCCGGGTAGCGTTTCCGCGGGGCCAGCCGGAGCACCGGCACCCGCGCCGTGTCGTGCCTGTACCGCAGACCCATCGGGTCCGCCGAGGGACGGCCGTCCCGGGACGAGCAGACGAAGGGTGGACGAGGTGCGGACGACCGGACGAGCGCGCGCGGCACGCAGCGCGGCCGCGGTGATCACGGCGGCGGTGCTGCTGGTGCCTGCGGGCGGTGCGGCGCTGGCCGACCCCGACGTGACCGACCAGGACGTGCGCGACGCGCGCCGGTCCGTGCAGAGCGCGGCGGGCGCCGTCGCCGACATCGAGGTGCGGCTCGCCCAGCTCAGCACGCAGGCCGACGAGGCCGAGATCGCCGTGCAGCAGGCCGCCGAGGACTACGCGCAGGCCCAGGCCGACCTCGCCGAGGCCCAGCAGGACGCCGCCGACGCGAGCGCCCAGTACGACGAGGCGCAGGACAAGCTCGCCTCCGCGCGCTCCACCCTCGTCGCCATCGCCCGCGAGGCCGCCCGCTCCGGCGGCTCCATGGAGACCGTCGAGGCGCTGCTGTCCGCCGACGGCTTCCAGGACGTCGTCGACCGCAACGAGGCGCTGTCGCACGTCAGCACCAAGGCGGACGAGGCCGTGCAGCGGTACCTCGCCGCCGAGCAGGTCGCCACGACGTTCAAGGCGAAGGCCGACGAGGCCGCGCAGGCGCAGGAGACCGCGGCGGCCGAGGCGGAGCAGGCGTTCGACGCCGCCGAGACCGCGCAGTCCGACGCCGAGGCCGCCGTCGCCTCGGCGCAGACCGAGCGCCAGGGCCTCATCACCCGGCTCGCCGCGGCCCGCAGCACCAGCGCCGAGGTCGAGCAGGCCCGGCAGGACCAGGTCGACGCCGAGCGCCGCCAGCGCGCCGAGGCCGCCGCCCAGGCGGCGCGCACCACGACGCCCGCCGTGAGCACCCCGGCGACGCCCAGCACCCCGGCGCCGTCGACGCCGAGCACCCCCAGCACGCCGTCGAACCCGAGCACGCCCTCGACGCCGAGCAACCCGGCGCCGAGCAACCCGGCGCCGAGCAACCCCGCGCCCAGCAACCCGGCCCCGGTCGCGCCGCCCGCGCCGACCCCGCCGCCCGCGTCCTCCGGCGCGCAGACAGCCATCGCCTGGGCGCAGGGCAAGATCGGCCTGCCCTACCTGTGGGGCGGCACCGGCCCGAACGGCTACGACTGCTCCGGCCTCACCCAGGGCGCGTGGCGCGCCGCGGGCGTGTCGCTCAACCGGACGTCGCGCGACCAGTACCGCCAGGTCACCAAGATCTCCTACAACGACCTGCAGCCGGGTGACCTCGTGTTCTGGGGCAGCAACCCGAACGACGCGTCGTCGGTCTACCACGTGGCCCTCTACATCGGGAACGGGCAGATCCTCGAGGCGCCGAGCCCCGGCAAGAACGTCAAGATCAGCCCGATGCGGTACGCGAACACCATGGCGTACGCCGGCCGGGTCTGACCTAGGCAAGCAGAGAGGCCCGCCGCGGAAGCGGCGGGCCGCACTGCGTGCCGGGGTGTCTACCCCGAGGGCGGGGGTTTGGCCCGTTCC
>NZ_RFFI01000122.1:0-2460 GCF_003696205.1 Cellulomonas triticagri | reverse complement strand
CCCCCCGCGGCGCCCGCGGGCGGGTCCCCCCCTCGCCACCCCCCGCGCCCCGCCGCGCCCGCGGCGCGCCTCTCTGCTTGCCGGGGTGTCTCCCGCGAGGTCGAGGGTTTGCCCGGTTCCCCGGGGCTGAACCCCTCGACCTCGTGGCGAACCCTCGACCTCGCGCGCGCTCACTCCAGGGGGAGCGTGGTCAGTGCTGGTCGTAGCCCGCGTCGATCGCCCGCTGGCGGGAGCGCGCGATCTCGGCCTCGGCCTCGGCGCGGCCGACCCAGTGCGCGCCCTCGACGGACTTGCCGGGCTCCAGGTCCTTGTACACCTCGAAGAAGTGCTGGATCTCGAGGCGGTGGAAGTCGGAGACGTCGTCGATGTCCTGGCGCCAGGCGGCCCGCTGGTCGCCCGTCGGCACGCAGAGCACCTTGTCGTCGCCGCCGGCCTCGTCGCGCATGCGAAACATGCCGAGAGCGCGGCAGCGGATCAGGCACCCGGGGAACGTCGGCTCCTCCAGGAGCACGAGCGCGTCCAGGGGGTCGCCGTCCTCGCCCAGGGTGCCGTCGATGAAGCCGTAGTCGTCCGGGTACCGCGTCGAGGTGAACAGCATGCGGTCCAGCCGGATCCGGCCGGTCGCGTGGTCCACCTCGTACTTGTTGCGCTGGCCCTTGGGGATCTCGATCGTGACGTCGAACTCCACACCCGCTCCTTCGTCGCCGCCGGGCTCGTGCCCCCTGACGGACGGTCGTGTGGCGGCGCGCCCTGTGCCGGCGCACCGCTCTCAAAGCCCTAGTGTGACGCACGGACGGCGCGCGGCGGGCGCGAGCCGTCGACCGGACGACAGGGAGCGGGTGGGACGGTGGCGCGCGCGGGCCGGAAGGTGGGGGTGAGCGCCCTCGTGGTGGCCCTGGTCGGGGGCGCCTACGTCACCGCCGACGCCTACGACCTGGTGCCCGGGTTCGTGACCCTCGCGCCCGAGGCCGCACCGGCGGCGCCGTTCCCCGAGGCGCCCGGCGCGAGCACCGACCCGACCGCCGCGCAGGTGCTCGCCGACCTGGACCCCGCCGCCCCCGTGCCCGCCGCGAGCGCGGTGCAGGCGCTGGTCCAGGGCGTCGCGACCGACGCCCGCCTCGGGCCAGCCGTGGGCGTCGTCGTCGCCGACGCGCTCACCGGCGAGGTGCTGGGCGGCAACGCACCCGACCAGGCGCGCACGCCCGCCTCGACCGCGAAGCTCGTCACCGGCGTCGCCGCGATGGCCCGGTTCGGCAAGGACGCGACCTTCGACACCACCGCCCGGCAGGGCAGCGGCGACGAGGTCGTGCTCGTCGGCGGCGGCGACATGATGCTGGCCGCCGGGGCGGGCGACCCCGATGCCGTGAACGGCCGCGCGGGACTCGCGGACCTCGCCGCGCAGGTCGCGACGCAGCTGCGGCTCTCGGGGCGCGAGACCGTCACGGTCCGCCTGGACGACACCCTGTTCACCGGACCGGCGACCGCGCCCGGCTGGTCGCCGTCCGACCTGAGCAACGGCTTCGTCGCGCCCGTCGCGCCGCTCGCCGTCGACGTCGCGAAGATGTCCGCCGGGGAGTACCCGCCCCGGTACGCCGACCCCGCGATGCACGCCGCGCAGCAGTTCGCGGCGCGGCTCACCGAGCTCGGGATCACCGTCACCGGCAGCCCGACCCGGGTGTCCGAGCCCGCGACCGGCGACGTCATGGGCGTCGTGAGCTCCGCCCCGGTCTCCGAGGTCACCCAGTACTTCCTCGACACGTCGGACAACACCATCACCGAGGTCGTGGCGCGCATGGTCGCGCGGGACCTGGGGCTGCCCGCGAGCTTCGAGGGCGCCACCCAGGCGGTGCTGCGGACCGCGCAGACGCTCGGCGTGGACACGGCGGGCACCACGCTCGCGGACGCGTCCGGGCTGGCCGACGGCTCCGCGATCCCGCCGGACGTGCTGCTCGGGCTGCTGCGCCTCGTGGTCGACCCCGCGCACCCCGAGCTGCGGGAGATCGGCACCGGCATGCCCGTCGCGGGCCTCACCGGCACGCTGAGCGACCGGTTCACGTCCGGGGCGGGCACGGGCCTGGTCCGGGCCAAGACCGGCAGCCTCGCGGGCGTCACCTCCCTGGCCGGGACGGTGCTCGACGCCGACGGCCGGCTCCTGCTCTTCGTGGTCATGGCCGACCAGACGGGCGCCGTCGGCCAGTGGAACCCGCGGGCCGCCATCGACTCGTTCGTCACGGACCTCGCCACCTGCGGCTGCGCGGCCTGACGGATCCCGGGAGCCGCGCAGCGCCCGGACTACCGTGGTGGGGTGCAACCCGCCGTGGACTGGGACCTCGCCGCGCGGCTCGCCGCCCGTGCGGTGCGGAGCGGGCCGGACGCCGCGCGCGCCGAGCGCGAGGACGTCGTCGCCGCGCTGCGGGCGGCCGCACCCGTGGCCGCGGAGCACGTCGCCCGCGTGACCCG
>NZ_RFFI01000121.1 GCF_003696205.1 Cellulomonas triticagri | reverse complement strand
GCGAACCGGCGCACCGCCCGCAGCGGCACCGGCACCGCGCCGGGCTCCGTGGCGCCCAGCACCTCCGCGGCCAGCGCGACCGCCGCCGACCGCACGGCACCGGGCACGGACGGGGCGGCGGCGTGGTCGGGCATGCAGGCCACCCTAGGGGGCGTGTCGGAGGGCGGGGCTAGCGTCGTCGCCATGCACCGCAGGACCCCGCCCACGCCGCGCGCCGACCTCGTGCCGGCGACGACCGGGCGGCCCGTGCAGGTGACGCTGGACGACATCGGCACGCCCCTGCACGACGTCACGTTCGTCGTCGTCGACCTCGAGACCACCGGCGGCTCCCCCGCGGGCTCCGCGATCACCGAGGTCGGCGCCGTGAAGGTCCGCGGCGGCGAGGTGCTGGGCGAGTTCCAGACCCTCGTCGACCCCGGCGGGCCGATCCCCGCGCAGATCCAGGTGCTCACCGGCATCACCACCGCCATGGTCATCGGCGCGCCCCGGATCGAGGAGGTGCTGCCGTCGTTCCTGGAGTTCGCGCGGGGGTCGGTGCTCGTCGCGCACAACGCGCCGTTCGACGTCGGGTTCCTCAAGGCCGCCGCCGCAAGCATCGGGCACGACTGGCCCGGTTTCCCCGTGGTCGACACCGTGCGGCTCGCCCGCCGGGTCGTCACCCGCGACGAGGCCCCCAACCACAAGCTCAGCACGCTGGCCGGGCTGTTCCACGCCACGACGACGCCCGAGCACCGGGCGCTGGCCGACGCCCGCGCCACCGTCGACGTGCTGCACGCCCTGCTCGGCCGCCTCGCCCCGCTCGGCATCACGCACCTGGAGGACCTCGCCACCGCGGCCGACCCCGTGCCCGCCGACGTCCGGCGCAAGCGCACGCTCGCCGACGGGCTGCCCGACGCCCCCGGGGTGTACCTCTTCGTCGGGCCGAAGGACGAGGTGCTGTACGTCGGCACGTCCACGTCCCTGCGCACCCGCGTGCGGTCGTACTTCACCGCCGCCGAGAAGCGCTCCCGGATGCGGGAGATGGTGCGGGTCGCCGAGCGCGTCACGCCCGTCGTGTGCGCCACGCCCCTGGAGGCGCAGGTGCGTGAGCTCCGGCTCATCGCCGAGCACTCCCCCCGGTACAACCGGCGCTCCCGGTCCCCCGAGCGGATGCCGTGGGTGCGCCTCACGGACGAGCCCGTGCCCCGCCTGTCGGTCGTCCGCGACGTCCGGCCCGGGACCGCCCACATCGGGCCGTTCACCTCGCGCGGGGCCGCGCAGCAGGCCGTCGAGGCCCTGCACGACGCGTTCGCGGTGCGCCGGTGCACGGCGCGGCTGCCGCTGGTGCCCGCGCCCGGGGCGAGCGCCTGCCACCTCGCCGAGATCGGCCGCTGCTCCGCGCCGTGCGTCCGCCCCGAGGGCGTCACCGAGCACGCCGCCACCGTCGACCGGCTCCGCGCCGCCCTGCTGGGGGACCCCGCCGCCGTCGTGGACCCGCACGCCGGCCGCATCCGGGCGCTCGCCGAGCAGGAGCGCTACGAGGAGGCCGGGACCGTCCGCGACCGGCTCGCGGCGTTCCTGCGCGGCGCCGCCCGGGCGCAGCGCCTCGCCCCGCTCGCCGCGATGGCCGAGCTCGTCGCCGCACGACGCACCGACACCGGCGGGTGGGAGGTCGTGCTCGTCCGGCACGGCCGCCTCGCCGGGACCGCCCTGGTGCCCCCGCGCACCGACCCGTCGCCCGCGATCGAGTCCCTGCGCGCCACCGCCGAGCACGTCCCGCCGCCCGTGGCCCCCGCACCCGCCGGGCACCCCGAGGAGGCCGACCTCGTGCTCGCGTGGCTCGGGCGGCCGGGGACGCGGATCGTCAGCGTCAGCGCGCCGTGGTCGTCGCCGGTGCGCTCCGCGCAGGCGAGGACGGACCCCGCCGCCGCGGTGGCGGTCGCCGCGGGCTGGGCCGCGCTCGACGTCGCGCACCCGGGCGGGGAGGACACGCAGGGCGAGACGCAGGAGCCCGACGCCACCGCGGACGACGCCACGCGATCCGAGCGGGACGCGCGGTTCCTCGCGGACGCCGCCGCACGGACCGAGGACCCGGACGCCGGAGCCGCCGGCGCGGCATGATGGCGTCATGCTGACCGCCATCGTGCACATCGACACCGAAGCCGACCGCATCCCCGAGGCCGCCGCCGCCATCGCCGAGATCCCCGGCGTGAGCGAGGTCTACTCCGTCACCGGCGGCGTCGACCTCATCGCCATGGTGCGGGTGCGCGAGCACGAGGAGCTCGCCGACATCATCGCGGACAGGGTCAGCAAGGTCGACGGGGTCGTGCGCACGCAGACGTTCATCGCGTTCCGCACGTACAGCCAGCACGACCTGGACCAGGCGTTCGCGCTCGGCCTGGAGGACTGACAGTCCGCGCACGCGGGCGCGGACGCCGAGTGCGCAGGACGTGCGGGACATCCCGGGCGAACCGGACCAGCTTCCGTACAGTCGGCGCGCTGCGCCCGCGCGGGTCCGCACGGGTCAGGACGAGGCGGCCGCCCAGCGGGACAGGGCCGCCGCCGCCGCGCCCTCGTCGACCGACGTGGCCGCGTGGGTCAGGGCCGCACGGAGGCGCTCGACCAGGGTGCCGCCGTCCGCGCCCGTCCCGGGGAGGGTGCCGTCCGCGACGAGGGCCGCGGCGGCGTTGAGCAGGACCGTCTCCCGGGACGGCACCCGCTCCCCCGCGAGCACGGCGCGAGCCACGCCCGCGTTGAACGCGGCGTCCTGCCCGCGCAGGTCGGCCAGCGTCACGGGCGCGAGCCCGAGGTCCGCGACGGGGTCGAGGACGTGCTCGGTGACCGTGCCCGCCTCCACGTGCCAGACGTGCGAGGGGCCCGTGGGCGCGAGCTCGTCGAGGCCGTCGTCGCCGCGGAACACCAGCGCGTCGGTGCCGCGCCGCGCGAGGACCCCGGCGACGAGCCCGGCCATGCGCGGGTCGGCGACGCCGATCGCCGCGGCCGCGGGCTGGGCCGGGTTGGTGAGCGGGCCGAGGAAGTTGAAGACCGTGCGGATGCCGAGCTCGCGCCGAGCGACGGCGACGTGCCGCATCGCCGGGTGGAACGTCAGGGCGAAGCAGAACGTGATCCCGACCTCGGAGGCCAGCGCCGCGACTCGCGCGGGGGTCTGGTCGAGCCGGATGCCGAGGGCCTCGAGCACGTCGGCGGAGCCGGAGGAGGACGAGGCGGCACGGTTGCCGTGCTTGACGACCCGGACGCCGGTGCCCGCGATGACGAGCGAGGCCATGGTCGACACGTTGACGGTGTGGTGCCGGTCGCCGCCGGTGCCGACGATGTCGACGGCGCGACCCGGGACCTCGAACCGCACGGCGTGCGCGAGCATCGTGTCGGCGAGGGAGGTGAGCTCGGTGACGGTCTCGCCCTTGGCACGCAGCGCCGTGAGGAACCCGGCGACCCGCGCGGGCGACGCCTCGCCGGACATGATCTCGTCCATCGCCCAGGTGGTCTGGGCGCCGCTGAGGTCCTGCCCGTCGACGAGGGTCGTGAGCAGGTCGGACCAGGTGACGGCCTCGGTCATGCCGCGGGGGTACGGGACAGCAGCCCGGCGACGGCGGCCTGCAGCTCGACGGGGTCGAGCGGCTGGGAGACGACGGCGTCGGCGTCGGACCACGCGGCGAGCCACGCGTCCTGGGGGCGGCCGGTGAGCACCAGCACGGGCGGGCAGGCGTAGACCTCGTCCTTGACCTGGCGGGCCAGCGCCATGCCGCCGACCTTGGCGGCCTCGCCGTCGAGCACCAGCAGGTCGAACTGGCCGGACTCGGCCTGCTCGAGCGCGGCCGCGGGCGTGGCGGTCTCGGTCCACCGGATGTCCGGCGCGCCGCGGCCGAGGCGGCGGCCGACGCCGAGGCGCACCTGCTCGCGCGTGTCGACGTCGTCGCTGTAGAGCAGGATGCGCGGACCCTCCGTCGTCGCGGCGGTGGTGTCGTCCTGGTGGTCAGCGGCCATGGTGGTCCTCCGGTCGAACGGTCAGGACGTCTCGCGCGCGTCCCGCCCTGCATCTTGGCACGACCGCGACACGCGGGACCCGGGACCCACCGGGACCGGGCTCGGATGCCCGTTCTGGCGGGAGATGTGCCGGGATCGAGGTGACGATGTGACAGAAACCTCGGCGCCGCCGTAGGACTTGTGACCCATGCCGGACGGTTTTCGGCCATACTGACGGGCGTGACGACCGCAACGGCTGCCCCCGCCTCCGCTCCCCACGTGAGCGTCAACCGACCGAACCCCGTGTCGGTCGGGACGATCGTCTGGCTGGCGTCGGAGCTCATGTTCTTCGCGGGTCTGTTCGCGATGTACTTCACGCTCCGGTCGACGGTGCCGGAGGAGTGGGCGATCCAGACCGAGAAGCTGAACATCGGCTTCGCGACGGCGAACACCACGGTGCTGGTGCTCTCGTCCGTGACCTGCCAGATGGGCGTGTGGGCCGCCGAGCGGTTCCAGCCCGTGCGCTCCGGCTCGCTGTGGAACGTCCGCGGCTGGGGCATGAACGAGTGGATGGTGCTCACCTACGTGATGGGCGCCGTCTTCATCGGCGGCCAGATCTTCGAGTACGCCGAGCTCGTGCACGAGGGCCTGACCATCTCGTCCAGCCCGTACGGCTCGGTGTTCTACCTGACCACCGGGTTCCACGGCCTGCACGTCGTCGGCGGCCTGATCGCGTTCCTGTTCCTGCTGGGCCGCTCGTTCACCGCCGGACGGTTCGGTCACCACGAGGCCACCACGGCCGTCGTCACGTCCTACTACTGGCACTTCGTCGACGTGGTCTGGATCGCGCTGTTCGCGACGATCTACCTGATCAAGTGACGCCCCGCCCCCGCACCACCCCCGAAGCCCCCCGCACGTCCGAGACGAGGATCCACCCGTGAAGGCACTCGCCGCCCGCAGGCACCACCGGTTCGCGCCGGTGGTGCTGCTCCTGCTGGCGCTGCTGCTGACCGGTGCGGTGTACGCGATCGCCCAGCCCGCCAGCGCCGACGCGGCGCAGGCAGCGGCCAGCGAGAGCGACATCGCCGCCGGGCAGAAGCTGTTCCAGGCCAACTGCGCCACCTGCCACGGCCCGAACGCCGAGGGCCGCGAGGCCGTCGAGGCCGGTGCCGGTGGCCCGTCCCTCATCGGCGTGGGCGCGGCCGCCGTCGACTTCCAGGTCGGCACCGGTCGCATGCCCGCGCAGATGAACGGCGCGCAGATCATGGCCAAGCCGGCCCAGTTCGACGACGAGCAGATCGCCCAGCTCGCGGCGTACGTCGCGTCCCTGGGTGCCGGCCCCTCGATCCCGACGGACGAGCAGCTGGACACGACGAACGCCGACGTGGCGCTCGGTGGCGCCCTGTTCCGCACGAACTGCGCGATGTGCCACGGCGTCACGGGCGCCGGCGGTGCGCTGTCGCAGGGCAAGTGGGCCCCGGCGCTCGACGAGACGTCGCCCGCGCACCTGTACGAGGCGATGCTGACCGGCCCGCAGTCCATGCCGGTCTTCAACGACGCGAACATCACCCCGGACGAGAAGCGCGACATCATCGCCTACCTCGAGACGCAGCGTGAGGGCTCCCCCGGCGGCCTGACGCTCGGCTCGGTCGGCCCGGTCTCCGAGGGCCTGTGGGCCTGGGTGATCGGCATCGGCCTGCTGATCGGCGCCTCGGTCTGGATCGGAGCCAAGTCCTCGTGAGCACGCACCACGACCCCTCGACCGACCTCACCACGCAGCGCGGCGAGGACGGCACCCTCCCCGAGCGGTTCGAGGACCCGGGCCACCCGGAGCACCACGACCGGCAGGGCGACCACGACCCGAAGGCGAACAAGCGCGCGGAGCGCCAGGTCGTCGTGCTGTTCACCATCTCGATCCTCGGCACGATCGGCGCGATCGTCGCGTACGCGCTGGTGCCCCCGGGCGAGACGGTCGGCAGCATGCGGCTGTCCAACCTGCTGCTGGGCCTCGGCCTGTTCCTCGGCCTCGCCGGCATCGGCGTCGCGGCCGTGCACTGGGCCAAGTCGCTCATGAACGACCACGAGAAGTCCGAGGAGCGGCACGCGATCCGCTCGGAGGACTCCGTGCGTGTCAAGGCCGTCGAGGCCCTGCGCGAGGGCGCCAAGGACTCGGCCATCGGCCGCCGCGGCGTGCTCAAGGGCGCCATGGTCACCTCGCTCGCGCTGTTCCCGCTGTCGATCGCCGTGCCGCTGGTCGGCAACATCGGCGGCGACTGGGACGTCTCGCGCTCCAAGCGCACCATCTGGAAGCGCGGCACCCGCCTGGTCCTGGACCCGACCGCACGCCCGATCAAGGCCGCGGACGTCACCATCGGCTCGGCGTTCCACGTCATCCCCGAGGGCCTCGAGGAGCTGGACCACCCGCTCAACGAGAAGGCCAAGGCCGTCGTCCTCATGGTCCGCATGGACCCGCGGGACCTGCGGTCCGAGCAGGGCGAGGGCTGGTCCTACGACGGCATCGTCGCGTTCTCGAAGATCTGCACCCACGTCGGGTGCCCCGTCGCCCTGTACGAGCAGCAGACGCACCACATCCTGTGCCCGTGCCACCAGTCGACCTTCGACGCCGCCGACGGCGCCAAGGTCGTCTTCGGCCCGGCGAAGCGTCCGCTGCCCCAGCTGCCGATCACCGTCGACGACGAGGGCTACCTCGTCGCGCAGGACGGCTTCAGCGAACCTATCGGCCCGTCCTTCTGGGAGCGCCTCACATGAGCACCGTCGACTCCCGCCCCGCTCCGGCGGCGGCCCCGCCCTCGCGCGTGGAGCGCGCGGCCGCGGGCACGGCGGACTACCTGGACCAGCGCACCGGCATCGGCGGCGCGGTCAAGGAGTTCGCGCGCAAGATCTTCCCCGACCACTGGTCGTTCCTGCTCGGTGAGATCGCGCTCTACTCGTTCGTGGTCCTGCTGATCTCGGGCACGTTCCTCACGATGTTCTTCGTGCCCTCGATGACCGAGGTGCACTACCACGGTCCCTGGGCCGCGATGGACGGCGTGCAGATGTCCGAGGCGTTCGCCTCGACCCTGCGCCTGTCGTTCGAGGTCCGCGGCGGTCTGCTCATGCGGCAGATCCACCACTGGGCCGCCCTGATCTTCATGGCCGCGATCGTCACGCACATGATGCGCGTGTTCTTCACCGGCGCGTTCCGCAAGCCGCGCGAGCTGAACTGGCTCGTCGGCTTCACGCTGATGATCCTGGGCCTGCTCGCCGGCTTCTCCGGCTACTCGCTCCCCGACGACGTGCTGTCCGGCAACGGCCTGCGCATCGCCGACGGCGTGGCCCGCGCGATCCCGATCCTGGGCTCCTACATCTCGTTCGCGCTGTTCGGCGGCGAGTTCCCGGGCACGGACCTGATCCCCCGCCTGTTCACGGTGCACATCCTGCTGATCCCGGCGCTGATCCTCGCGCTGATCGGCCTGCACCTGCTGATGGTCGTCCTGCACAAGCACACGCAGTACCCGGGCTCGGGCCGGTCCGACAAGAACGTCGTCGGCTACCCGCTGTTCCCGATCTACGTGGCGAAGGCCGGCGGCTTCTTCTTCGTCGTGTTCGCCGTCATCGCCCTGATGGCCGCGACCATGACGATCAACCCGGTGTGGAACTACGGGCCGTTCGACCCGAGCATCGTGGGGGCCGGCGCCCAGCCGGACTGGTACATGCTGTTCCTCGAGGGCGGGCTGCGCCTCATGCCGGGGCAGACGGAGTTCGTGATCGGGCAGTACACCCTGTCGCTGAACATCCTCGTCCCCGGTGTGGTGATCCCCGGGATCCTGTTCACGGCCATCGCGCTGTGGCCGTTCATCGAGGCCTTCGCGACCGGCGACAAGCGCGAGCACCACGTGCTCGACCGCCCGCGCAACGTGCCGTTCCGCACCGCGTTCGGCGTCGCGTTCCTCACCGCGTTCTTCGTCCTGATCCTCGCGGGGTCGAACGACCTCATCGCGACGCACTTCCACCTGTCGATCAACGACATCACGTGGACGTTCCGGATCCTGCTGTTCGTCGGGCCCGCGATCGCGTTCTGGATCACCAAGCGCATCTGCCTGTCGCTGCAGCGCAAGGACCGCGAGCTGGTGCTCCACGGCCACGAGACCGGGCGCATCGTCCGGTTCGCGTCCGGCGAGTACATCGAGGTGCACAAGCCCCTCGACGCCCACGAGCGCTGGCTGCGGGTGCAGCACGAGGCGAACCGCCCGCTGGAGATCGAGCCGGCCGAGGACTCCCGCGGCGTGCGCCGCAAGGGCTTCCGCGTCGACGCGCTGCGCCAGCGGCTGTCCCGGGTGTTCTACGAGGACCGCGTCGAGCCCGTCACTCCCGCGGAGCTCGCGGCGGCGCACTCGCACGGCGCGCACGACGCCCTCCCGGCGGCGCACGACGAGCACGCGGGCGAGCTGACCGGCGCCTCCGGCGGGACGCGGCACCTCGCCGCGGACGTCGAGAACACCGAGGGCACCGACAGCACCGACGGGCCGAAGCACCCCTGATCACCCGCTGACCAGGGGAATCATCCCGCCCGCCCGGTCGTTGACCGAGGTGGACGAGGACCACCGACCTCGCCCGGGTCGCACCGGCCACCAGCCGGAGCGGCCCGGGCGTCGTCGTCCCCGGACCCGTCCGACCTGACGTCCCGCCGTGCGGGAACCCCGCTCCCCCACCGGGCCCCGGGGCCCCCGACGTGGTACGACAGTGAGGAGGGGACCGCCGCCCCGCGCGCCGGTCCCCGCGACGATCGCCGTCGCGGCGCAAGAGCCGCGGCACGAGCACCGAGAGGCACAGATGGCCGACTACACCCTTCCGGACCTGCCCTACGACTACGCGGCGCTGGAGCCGCACATCTCCGGCCGCATCATGGAGCTGCACCACGACAAGCACCACGCGACCTACGTCGCCGGTGCCAACACGGCGCTGGAGAAGCTCGCGGCGGCCCGGGAGTCCGGTGACTTCGGCGCCGTGGCCGGCCTCGAGAAGAACCTCGCGTTCAACCTCGGCGGGCACGTGAACCACTCCGTGTTCTGGCAGAACCTGTCCCCCGAGGGCGGCGACAAGCCGGTCGGCGAGCTCGCCGCCGCGATCGACGAGTTCTTCGGCTCGTTCGACAAGTTCCAGGCGCACTTCGCCGCGAACGCCCTCGCGATCCAGGGCTCCGGCTGGTCGATCCTCGCCTGGGACTCCATCGGCGAGAAGCTCGTCATCGTGCAGCTGTACGACCAGCAGGCCAACCTCGCGCTCGGCCTCGTGCCGGTCGTGGTGCTGGACATGTGGGAGCACGCCTTCTACCTGGACTACGTCAACGTCAAGGCGGACTACGTCAAGGCGTGGTGGAACATCGTGTCCTGGGCCGACGCGGGCGCCCGGTTCGAGCGTGCGCGCACGCAGACCAAGGGCCTCATCGTCCCGGGCCTCTGAGCCCTCGCGAGACGCCCTGAGAGGCCCGGCACGCCCCCGTGGGGTGCCGGGCCTCTCCCGTGCCCGCAGCGGGCCGTCCGGGGCGCCTCCACGGACGGAGGAGGCGCTACCGCGCCGGATGCCGCGCCTCACGGCGGACCGTGCGGGCCGACGCGCGGGCGTGGCCAGGTCAGGGAGCCGGGCGCAGGAGAACGGGCCGGCCTCCCCGAGGGGAGACCGGCCCGTGCGCCGTGCCGCGGGTCAGTGCGCGTGCTGCCCGCGGGAGAACTCGAAGATCCAGCCGACGAGGCCGATCACGCCGAGCGCCACGCCGACGTACAGCAGCCACCAGCCGATCGCCATGCCGAGGAACGCCAGACCACCGGCGAACGCGATCGTGATGGGCCACCAGGACCACGGGCTGAACACGCCCTGGTCCCCGGCGCCCTCGGCGATCAGCGCCTCCGGGTCGTCCTCCGGGCGGGCGTCGATGCGGCGCGAGACCAGCAGCAGGTAGCCGCCGATCATGCCGACCAGGCCCCCGACCAGCGGGATGCCGACGGTGCCGACGGCCTCGCCGCCGGACCACCAGGCGTAGACCAGGCCGATCGGGATGAAGAACAGCACGCCGCCGAGGAACAGCCACGGCTCGACCTTCATCGCGTGCCGCGGCCGCTGGCCGTCCCCCACCTCGGAGGGACGCCCGCCGGGCTCGTGCGTCAGGGGCGAGTTCATCGGTCGCGACCCTCCTCGTCGTCGGACTCACGGTCGGTGCGCGGGCCGTCGTCGACGATCGTCGCGGACGACTGCGCCTGCTGGCCGCCGCCGTGCTCGACCCGGTCCCGGGCGACGCCCTGCTCGCCGGAGCGCTCGGCCTCCCAGTCGAAGAACCCGGGCTCGGGCTCGACGTGGTCCATGGCCGCCACCTCGGGGTGGTGCAGGTCGAACGCGGGGCGCTCGGAGCGGATGCGCGGCAGCGACGTGAAGTTGTGCCGGGGCGGCGGGCAGGACGTGGCCCACTCGAGCGACTGGCCGTAGCCCCACGGGTCGTCCACGGTCACCTTCGGCGCCTTGCGCCAGGTGATGTAGACGTTCCACAGGAACGGCAGCGTCGAGATCGCGAGGATCATCGAGCCGACCGTCGACACCTGGTTCATCCAGGTGAAGCCGTCCTCCGGCGAGTAGTCCGCGTACCGGCGGGGCATGCCGATGGCGCCGAGCCAGTGCTGGATGAGGAACGTCATGTGGAACCCGACGAACAGCATCCAGAAGTGCAGCTTGCCGAGGCGCTCGTTGAGCATGCGGCCGGTGAACTTCGGCCACCAGTAGTACATGCCGCCGAACATCATGAACACGACGGTGCCGAACACCACGTAGTGGAAGTGCGCCACCACGAAGTACGTGTCGGAGACGTGGAAGTCGAGCGCGGGGCTGGACAGGATGACACCCGTCAGACCACCGAACAGGAAGGTGGTGAGGAAGCCGATCGTCCAGAGCATCGGTGTCTCGAACGTGAGCTTGCCGCGCCACATCGTGCCGATCCAGTTGAAGAACTTCACACCGGTCGGCACCGCGATCAGCATCGTCATCAGCGCGAAGAACGGCAGCAGCACCGCGCCGGTCACGTACATGTGGTGCGCCCACACGGTGACGGACAGCGCCGCGATGGCGATGGTCGCGTAGATGAGGCCCTTGTAGCCGAACACCGGCTTGCGGCTGAACACGGGCAGGATCTCCGTCGCGATGCCGAAGAACGGCAGCGCGATGATGTACACCTCGGGGTGCCCGAAGAACCAGAACAGGTGCTGCCAGAGGATGGCGCCGCCGTTCTCGGGGTTGAACACCTGCGCGCCGAGGCGGCGGTCGGCGCCGAGCGCGAACAGCGCGGCGGCCAGCGGCGGGAACGCCATCAGCACGAGCAGGCTCGTCACCAGGGTGTTCCAGGTGAAGATCGGCATCCGGAACATGGTCATGCCCGGCGCGCGCATCGTGACGATGGTGGTGATGAAGTTGACCGCGCCGAGGATCGTGCCGAAACCGGTCAGCGCGAGGCCGAAGACCCACAGGTCACCACCGGCGCCCGGTGAGTAGATCGAGTTCGACAGCGGCGCGTACGCGAACCAGCCGAACGAGGCCGCGCCCTGCGGGGTGAGGAACCCACCCGCGGCGATCAGGCCGCCGAACAGGTACAGCCAGAACGAGAACGCGTTGAGCCGCGGGAACGCGACGTCGGGAGCACCGATCTGCAGCGGCATGATGATGTTCGCGAACGCGGCGAACAGCGGGGTCGCGAACAGCAGCAGCATGATCGTGCCGTGCATCGTGAAGAGCTGGTTGTACTGCTCCTTGCTCTGCACGATCTGGATGCCGGGCTCGAACAGCTCGGCGCGGATCAGCAGCGCCATCAGGCCGCCGATGGCGAACCAGACGAACGCGGTGATCAGGTACATGTACCCGATCGTCTTGTGGTCGGTGGAGGTGATCCACTTGACCACCGTGCGGCCCAGGGTCTGCCGACGGGGCGCGAGGCCCGGGACGGTCTCGACGGTGGCGGCCATCAGCTGTTCCCCTCTTCGCCGGCGGACTCGCGGGCGCCCTCACCGGCGGCGCGCGCGTCCTGCAGGCGGTTGTACTCCAGACCCAGCTGGCCTTCCTGGCCGGCGTCGCGGAGCGACTCGATGTGCTCGGCGTACTCCTCGGCCGAGACGACCTTCACGTTGAACAGCATCGACGAGTGCTCCTCGCCGCAGAGCTCGGCGCACTTCCCGACGTACTCGCCCTCGACCTGCGGCACCACCTGGAAGGTGTTGGTCCGGCCCGGGACCATGTCCTGCTTGTAGAGGAACGCGGGCACCCAGAACGAGTGGATGACGTCGCGGGAGTCGAGGACGAACTCGACGCGCTGGCCGACAGGCAGGTACAGCGTCGGCTGGTCGGCGAGGACGCCGGTGTTCCCGACGGCCTGCGCGTGCTGGCCGGTGTCGTACACGTCGTCGTCGACGTAGTTGAAGTCCCAGCTCCACTGCTTGCCGATCACCTGCACGGTGAGGTCAGGCTCGGCGCTCGTGTCCTGGATCTCGGTCATGTCGCGCGCCGTGTAGTAGAACAGCACGCCGACCATGATGATCGGCAGGATCACGTACATGATCTCGAGCGGGACGTGGTACCGCAGCTGCACAGGCAGCTGGTCGTCGTCCTTGCGCTTCCGGTAGACCGCGACGCACCAGATGATCAGGCCCCAGGTCAGGATGCCGACCAGCAGGGCGGCCACCCAGGAGCCGACCCAGAGGTTCGTGATCCGTCCCGTCTGGTTCGTGATCTCGTTCGCGGAGTCGCCGGGGAGCCAGCCGCGCTGGACCTCCGGCGAGCATCCGGCGAGCGCGAGCGCGACGACGGTCGCGAGTCCCGCGACGGCGAGTCGGGTCCGCCTCGGGCGGCGGGGGGTCTGCGAGCGCACCGGGGGCCTTCCACTTCGGTCCCCGGGTCCGGGACGCCTGCGTGCGCCGTCCGCCAGGGAAGTCACCTAGGACCTACGTCCTCGATCCCGTGCAGCCTAGCGCGCTGGTCGCCTCCTCGTGGCCCCAGACCCGCGTTTCGGGCAGACGAGATGACGGAGTGTCATCTGGATCACGTCCACGCGGTGCGCACGAGCCCTCCCCACACCCTGCGCGCCGCATCCGCACCTGTCGGCGCCGGTCGGCGGCGGCCCGCGCGGATGTGGCCGCTACCGTGCAGAGGTGACCGACGCTCCCCCGCCGCCGTCCGCCGCCCCCGGGCGGGTCGTCCTCGACGCCGGGGGGCACGCTCCGGTGCTGCCCGCCGCGCGCGACGCCTACCTCGCCGCGCTCGACGAGGGCTGGGCGGACCCGCGGCGGCTGCACACGGAGGGCCGCCGCGCGCGGGCGCTGCTCGACG